>NZ_JAMYOA010000006.1:0-376951 GCF_040319515.1 Mesorhizobium sp. M0909 | reverse complement strand
CCTCGTTGAAACGATCGAGGCAACCGAATGCAACAACTACTTCGCAAACGCCGGCTACGCTTCCGTCAAAACGTGAAAGACTCTAACGAGGCACCGATCCCTACGCCTAAAGATATAGCCATTCGGGATGATTGCTCGCTGTTACCTCACATCGTACGGCTGTCATCGGACGGGCAGGCTCAACAGGAGAGCGAACAATGGCTATACGCGTTCCCTTTACTCCCGGTGATCTAGTAGATCGTCAACGGGGCGCCGATGACGTCCTCGCAGGCGATCTAAATACAAACATCTTAATCGGCGATGCTGGCGGCAGCCTGCTCGATTTCTCAAGAGGCGGCAACGACACCTTCACGGGGCCGCCATCCTCCACCACCACTGCGTACGGAGATGCCGGCGAGGATGGCTCGGACCACAGCAAGGGCGGCAACGACACTTTCACAGGCGCCTCGCTAGGCACGTACATCTTCTACGGTGACGTCGGCGGCAACATGTTCGTCCATGCTCTGGGCGGAGACGACAGTTTTAGAGCCGAGGGCGACTCCTCCAACACTTTTTACGGCGATGCCGGCGGCGATATGTCGGACCACAGCAAGGGCGGCAACGATACGTTGAGCAGTGAAGTGGGTAGACGGGTAGACAACACGTTCTACGGTGACGCCGGCGGCAACATGTTCGGCTTTGCTCAAGGCGGCGACGACATTTTCGTGACCAGCACTCGACAAGGAGCCGATCACACCTTTTACGGTGACGCGGGCGGCGAGATGTCCGGCCATGGCAAGGGCGGCAACGACACCTTCCAGGGCTCGATAGAAGCCAATAACATTTTCTACGGTGACGCGGGCAGCACCATGTCCGGCAATGCGCAAGGCGGCGACGACAATTTCACGAGCAGGACCGACTCCTTCAACACTTTCTACGGCGATGCCGGCGGCGATATGTCGGCCTACAGCAAGGGTGGCAACGATACCTTCACGGGTAGCTTCTTTTCCACCAACACCTTCTTCGGTGACGCCGGCGGCAACATGTCTGACCATGCTCAGGGCGGCGACGACCACTATACGGACACGGGTGGGGAGATCGGGAGCAAAACTCTTTATGGCGATGCGGGCGGTGATCTTTCCGGTTTCGCCGCGGGCGGCAACGACACTTTCACGAGCGCGGGTGGCTCGGAGATAACGTTCTACGGCGACGCGGGCGGCAGTATGTTCGATCACGCGCTTGGGGGCGACGACGTGGCCGTGTTGCAAGGCACTCATAATTTGGGGTATGGCGATGCGGTCACGATGCTCGGCAGCGCTGTGGGCGGCAATGATACCCTGACTGGCGGGGACAAAAGCGCCTTCCCTGATGTTCTAAACGAGTTATACGGCGACGCGCGCGCTATGTCCGGTTCCGCCCAGGGCGGCAACGACATTCTTACCGGGGGCCACAACAGCGAAAGCGGCCAGGTCCGTAACTTCCTGTGCGGCGACGCTCTACAAATGTCCGGTTCGGCCAAGGGCGGAAACGATACCCTGTACGCCGGGAGCGCGGCACCCGGCTGCACGGTCATCAATGACATGTGGGGCGACGGGCAACTGAGCGAGTTGGCTCAGGGCGGCAAAGACCAATTCATATTCAAGGACGATGGTTCAATGACGGTCGGAACCCAAAACACCATTTACGACTTCAGCCAGACCCAAGGCGACACTATCGTGTTTAGCGGCGTGGAGGGCGTGCAATCGTTCGATGATCTCACAATTGCGCAAACTGGAGCCGACACCATCATTACCGCGGGAGTCGATCAAGTTACTCTCGCAAACTTTACGAGCCCGTTGACAACGAGTGACTTTTTGTTCGTCTGAGAGAATAAACACCTACCCTGTTCGAAGGAGCTGGAATGCGGTGAGAGTTCGTTGAGGATAGTCGCGCGGCCGGTCGCCCCAATTCTGCTCGGCCGGCCGTTCGACAATCCAAGCCGCAGGTGTGGATCACATGGCCAGGAATCTCTCGGTCAATCGAGCCCAGAGCGCTGCGCCGACGGTCAGATTGCCGTCGTTGAAATCGTATTTCGAGCTGTGCAGGATGGCTGAATCCTCGCCGTTTCCGAGGCGCAGGAAGCAACCGGGTTTGTGTTCGAGGAAATAAGAAAAATCTTCGCTGCCGGGGATCAACGGGCAGACGGACACCTTGTCCTGACCGACGAGCTCGACAGCGACGTCTGTCGCGAAGGACGTCTCGCCCTCGGAATTGATCACCACCGGGTAGCCGCGCTCGTAATCGATCTCGACCGTTGCGCCATGCGCCTGCGCCACAAGTGCTGCGATATTGCGAATACGCTGCTCAAGCGTGTCGCGAATCTCGGCCGAGAAAGAGCGGACGCTCAGCGTGATCTCGGCGTGTTCCGGGATGACGTTGGAGGCCGTGCCGCCGTGAATGGTGCCGACGGTAACGACAGCCGTCTCGATCGGGTTGACGTTGCGCGACACCACCGTCTGCAGGGTCATGACGATGTTGGCGGCAGCGACGATCGGGTCGACCGTCAGGTGCGGACGCGAGGCGTGGCCGCCACGCCCGGTAATCTTGATCGTGACGGTATCGCTCGCCGCCATCAGCGGCCCGGCGCGCATCAGGAACGAACCCGTCGGCGCGCCCGGATGGTTATGCAGCCCGAATATCGCATCGCAGGGAAAGCGCTCGAACAGGCCATCGGCTATCATCGCCTGCGCCCCGCTTCCCTTGCCGGCTTCCTCGGCCGGCTGGAAGATGAGGTTCACCGTGCCGTTGAAGTGCCGCGTGCGCGCCAGGTATTCGGCGGCGCCGAGCAGCATCGTGGTGTGGCCGTCATGGCCGCAGGCGTGCATCTTGCCGCTGGCCTGGCTGGCATAAGGGAGATTGGTCGCTTCGGTAATCGGTAAGGCGTCCATGTCGGCGCGGATGGCGATGCTGCGGCCGCTGCCCTGGCGCAAGCGGCCGACGACGCCGAGCCCGCCGACATTGCGCGTCACCTCGTAGCCCCAGCCTTCGAGCCGTTCGGCAACGTATGCAGCCGTTTCGTGCTCCTGGAATGAAAGCTCGGGATGCGCGTGCAGGTGCTGGCGAACCGCCGCAAGCTCGGCGGCCTTGTCGGCGAAGTCGGAAATGTCGGCGAACTGGTTGGAGGTCTTTGGCATGGGAGGTCCTTTGCGAGCACCTAATCGTGCCGGCTTTGCTGTCAGATGAAACGGCTTAAAAAGGCCCGCGTGCGCGGGTGCCTGGGTTTGGCGAGAACCTCGTCCGGAGGCCCGGCCTCGATCACATTGCCGTCGTCCATGAACACCACCCGATCCGCCGCCTCGCGGGCAAAGCCGATCTCATGCGTGACCACGATCATGGTCAAGCCCTGCTTGGCAAGATCACGCATGGTGGCGAGCACCTCGCCGACCAGTTCCGGATCGAGCGCCGACGTCGGCTCGTCGAAGAGCATCAATTTCGGGCGGATGGCGAGCGCGCGGGCGATGGCGACGCGCTGCTGCTGGCCGCCTGAAAGCTGGCGCGGATAGGCGTCGATCTTGTCGGCGAGACCGACACGGGTCAGCAGTTCGCGGGCGTAGCCGATCGCCTCCTTGCGGTTCTCCCGGTGAACGCCAACCGGAGCCTCGATGACATTCTGCAGGGTCGTCATGTGTGGATAGAGGTTGAACTGCTGGAACACCATGCCGATCTTGCGCCGCTGCGCCGCGATCGCCCGGTCGGAGAGTTTGTCGAGCCGGCCGTTGTGCAGCCGGTAGCCGATCTGCTCGCCGTCCACCTCAATCGACCCTTGGTCGATCGCCTCCAGATGATTGATGCATCGCAGGAAGGTTGATTTGCCGGAGCCGGACGGTCCGAGAATAACGACCACCTCGCCAGGCGCGACGTCCAGGTCGATGCCCTTCAGCACCTCGAGCGGGCCGAACGCCTTGTGAACGTTGCGTGCCCTGACCAGGGGCGTGTCATGCGCGCTCATTGGCGGCCTCCAGTGTGGCAGTCGCCGTCTTCTCACGGGCGCCGCGGTCGCCGCGGCTGTAGTGGCGTTCGATCGCGCCTTGCGCCACGTTGAGAACCGAGGTGATCAGCAGGTACCACAGCACTGCAACCATCAGCAGCGGAATGATTTCGAAGGTGCGATTGTAGATCGACTGCACCGAGTAGAGCAGGTCGGCCATGGCGATGACGCTGACAAGCGACGTCGCCTTGATCATGCTGATCAGCTGATTCCCCGTCGGCGGCACGATCGAGCGCATCGCCTGCGGGATGATGATGCGCCGCAAGGCCCGCGCGCGGGTCATGCCGAAGGCTTCAGCCGTTTCGGCCTGTCCCTTGTCCACCGACAGCAGCCCGCCACGAATGATCTCGGCCATGTAGGCGGCCTCGTTCAGCGCCAGACCAAGAACGGCGGCCGTCAAAGGCGTGATCAGGTCGTTGGTGTTCCAGCTGGCGAGGCCGATGGAAATGCGCGGAAACAGCGTCGAAAGGTTGTACCACAGGATCAATTGCACCAGCAGCGGCGTTCCCCGGAAGAACCAGATGAACAGGCCGGAGAGAAAGGATGCCAGCCTGTCGTTCGACATGCGCGCGATGGCGAGCAGCAGGCCGAGCACGATGCCCAGGATCATCGCCACGACCGTCAGGCCGAGCGTCACCGAAAGCCCCTGCACGACCGTCGGATCGAAGAAATACCGGGCGACCACCGGCCAGCCGAAATTCGGGTTGACCGCGACGATATAGGCGAAGCCGGCGGCGACGGCGACGGTGAATGCCCAGAGCGCCAGCCGGACGAGCGGGAATGGCCGGTGGGCTCGTTTGACGTCGCGCAGCGCGTCGTCGGGACGCCGCGGCAGCCCGGCCGCGTAGGCAGCGGTCGCTTCGGTCATGGCAGCCTCTACTGGCCCTGGTTGATGCCGGGCGCGTCGATCATGTTCTTCTCGAGGCCCCACTTCTTCATCACCGCGGCGTAGGTGCCGTTCTTCATCAGGATCTTGAAGGCGTCGAGCAGCACGCCGCCCAGCGGCGAACCCTTCTTGACGACGGCGCCTTGGTAGATGTCCTTGAAGCCGTTGGCCTGGCCGACCCCGGCGAGTTCCAGCTGGCCCTTCGCCTGCTCGACGAAATAGGTCAGCGGCGCCTGCGAGGAGAAGAATGCGTCGGAGCGTTTCGACCGGACGGCCAGTATCGAGCTTGGCTGGTCAGTGAAGGATTGCACCTCGACGGCCGGCTTGCCGCCCTCGGTGCATTTCTGCGCCTGCTGCTTGATGACCTTTTCGGCCGAGCCACCCGACATCACGGCAATGCGCTTGCCGCACGCGGTGTCGAGCGAGGTGATGCCTTGCGGGTTGCCCTTCTCGACGGCGAAGACGACGTATTCGCGCACCCAATCGATGAAGTCGTTGGATTTCTGGCGGTCGGGATAGTCGCCGACAGGCCCCATCGCGAACTGATAGCGGCCGGCGTTGATGCCGCTCAGCAAAGCCGGCAGGCCGGCGACCGAGGCATGGTCGACCTCGACGCCGAGCAGTTGGCCGATGGCGTCCGAAATGTCCTTGGTCGCCCCGGACAGTTCCGTGCCGGTGACGATCTCATAGGGCGGGAACGAGCCGTTGTTGACAGCCGTGATCTTTCCCGCCGTGCGGATCTCTTCCGGCAGCCGGGCGCGCAAGTCTTCGTTCACCGATTGCTTTTGGACGTCCTGGGCAAAGCTGGCCTGCGCCAGCATGGTGACGAGCGAGGCGAATATGAAGCTGATTGTCCTCATGGCATTCTCCTTCGTGTTCTTCGTTGCGTTGTCAGGCTGCGGTGGCCCGCGACCCGGCCTCAAAAGGAAACAAGGCTTCGGCGGAAATCGGCTCCGCCAGAATGCCCTGGGCATGGAGCTCGGTGACGAAATCCTCGATCATGCGCCGGTTGGCAGGCAGGCCGCTGGCGTTCCAGGAGGCAGGCAGGTCGCGCCCCGCATGAAGCAGCTCCTCGAGGACCCACGGCGAGGTGTCGGCATATTTTCGGCGCTTTGCCGTCCAGACGCGCTGGCTTTCGTCGATCAGCCTGGCGAGTTCCTGCGGCAGCCAGGGATGTTCCCCGGCCATTGCAGCCTTGACGGCGACCAGATGCATGCCCGGCACATAACCGACGTCGGCGAAATAGGCGCGTTCGGCCGCGCGAAAATCGCGCAGCACTTGCCGGAAGCCGGAAGCCGGGCCGAAAAAGCCGTCCGGCATGAAGGGCGTGAAAACGGCGTCGAGCTCGCCTTGCGCCAGCAGCTCCATCATCGGGCGCTCGCCCGGTGCTGCTTCGATGCGCCCCGGCCTGCCGAATCCGTCGAGGCGGTCGGCGATCGGGTGCTCGGATGTCAACCGGCCGGCAAACCAATGGGCATCCTCGATGCCGACGCCCTCCCGGCGAAGCGCCCCGCGCGTCCACGTGTTGCCGGAATCGCGCCAGCCGGTGACGCCGATGCGTTTGCCGGCAAGGTCGGAAAGCTGCTCCAGCGGACTGGCCTCGACCGTGATGATACAGCGATGGCGAAAGCCGCGCATAATGAAACACGGTAGTCCAACCACCGTATCGACGCCCGAAGCCATGGCCGACACATAACGGCTGAACGAGACCTCCGCCGCATCGTAGTTCGGATCGGTGCCGAGATCCGCGATCAGCGTGGCGACACGATCAACCTTCACCGACAGTCGGCTGGAGGCGACGTCACCCAGGACCAAGGGAGTGAGATAGTCCCAATCGCGGGTGGCTATAGTGATGGAAACGGCCATCGGCATGAACTTCAAAGCTATGTTTGACCGGCTATTGGTAAATGTTTATTTTCTGCCGATCAAATGTTATTACGTTATTGAACATTAGCTTTAGCGGTCGCCGATGCGGATGAATTTCGATGCAGGATGGTTCGCTGAACGCCTTGGCGACCGCACGATGCGCGGCATCGCGCGCGAGACCAGTGCGCTGATCAGAAGCGGCGCGCTGCCCGTCGGCGCAAAACTTCCGCCGGTGCGCGATCTGGCCTATGTGCTTGGCGTCAGCCCGGCGACGGTTTCGCAGGCGTGGAGCGAGTTGCGGCGCTACAAGATCATCGGCGGCCGCGGACGCAACGGCACCTGGATCATGGGCAACCGCTTTGCCGCCCGCCCCGAGCGCCACATGAGCGGCGGCAATTACGGACAGGATGTTCTGAACCTGGCGATCGCGGAGCCCGATGTGAGGCTCTTGCCGCCGCTCGACATCGCGCTGGCGCATGGCGCGCGCGCCGAAAAGCTCAACAGCTACGAGCGGGTGCGCATCCTGCCCGAGCTGGAGGCCGCAGTGCGCCCATCATGGCCGTACGATCCCGGCGCGTTCCTGGCCACCAATGGCGGTTACAACGCCATCTACACCTTGCTGCATGCGCTGGTCCCGCCGGGAGCGCCGGTGGCTATCGAGAACCCGACGGCGCTTCGCCTGCTCGACATCCTCGAAGATCTCGACGTACCGATCATTCCGGTGGATTGCGACGGTGACGGCCCCTTGCCGGACGCGCTCGCCAGCGCACTGCGGCAGCGGCCGGTGGCGTTCCTGTTCCAGCCGCGCGTCCATTCGGTGACCGGCGCCTGCATGTCGCCGGCGCGGCTGGAAGTCATCGGCGACCTGCTCGCCGGTACCGATGTGCTGATTGTCGAAGACGACGGCGTCGGCGATATTGCCTCGGCGCGGCGCATCTCGCTTGGCCGGCGTTTTCCCGATCGCGTCGTCCACATCCTGTCCTATTCCAAGACCCATGGCCCTGACCTGCGGCTCGCCGTCCTGTCCGGATCGGCGACGATCGTCGAGCATATCCAATCCTACCGCAGCTTCAGCTCGGGATGGACCAGCCGCATCCTGCAGGCGGCCACCGCCTGGCTGCTGCAAGACCCGGCCACGGCCGCCCTGGTGGAGCGGGCGAAGCAGGTCTACCGCCGCCGCCGCGAACGGCTCGCCTGCGAACTGGCCAAACGCAATGTCGATATCGACGCCGGACACGGTCTCAGCGTCCTCATTCCGGTTGCTTCGGAACCTTACGCGATGGTCACGCTGGCCGCCCACGGCATCGCGGTCCATGCCGGAGCGAAGTTTTCGACCGGAAAAACGAACGCGGTCCGCGTCGCGACCAGCATCCTGGACGAGGAGCACCTCGAGCACGTCGCAAATTCGCTGGCGCTGGCAGCCGACCCGGCGCGGGAAGTTGTCTGAGGCAAGGCAATCACTGCTACTCCGCCGCCACGCCCTTCACCTCGAGATAGCTCTCCATCGAATCGTCCATCGCCTGCAGCCACGGCGTATGGTGCAGCGGCGCCATCGTGCCGGTCATCAGCGAGCGGTAGGCATGGTCGCGGAAGCCCATTATGTCTTCCGCCTTGTGGTGCTCCCACTCCATGAAGGTCCGATTGACGGCCTCGACGTCGAAGCCCGGATAGTCGGTCTGCTCCATCAGCTCTCGGGTGTAGTCGCCCTGGAACCAGATCATCTGCTCGGCGTCTTCCAGCGTCTCCTCGCGTGCCCGCCATTTCCGGCCGTGCTCCGCCATCGCTTCGGCCGACGGCAGCTTGATACGGCCCATGATGACGTCGCGGGCGAACCAGGCCTGCGCGTCGAACATGTTGAAGGTGTAGAACTGGTCCTGCATGCCGATATAGAAAAGCTTCGGGTTCTTCTCCCAGACGACGCCCTCGTAGAGCCCGTCCGGCCACATGCGGTTGGCGGTCTTCAGCTTCAAATCCTCGGTGAGGAACGGGAACGAGTGGAGATAGCCGGTGCACAGGATGATGGCGTCGACGTCTTTGGTGCTGCCGTCCTTGAAATGCGCGGTCTTGCCGACGACCTTCTGCAGCAGCGGCACTTCCTTCCAGTTCTCCGGCCATTTGAAGCCCATCGGCTTCGAGCGGTAGCTCGAGGTTATCGATTTGGCGCCGTATTTGTAGCATTGCGAGCCGATGTCCTCGGCCGAATAGGAGCGGCCGATGATCAAGATATCCTTGCCCTTGAATTCCATCGCGTCGCGGAAATCGTGGCTGTGCAGAATACGGCCGTTGAAGGTCGAGAAGCCCTCGAAATAGGGCACATTGGGCACGGAAAAATGCCCCGAGGCGACGACGACATTGTCGAACTCTTCCGAATAGGTGACGTCGTTGGTGCGGTCATGTGCGGTGACGGTGAATTTTTTCGTTGCATCCGAGAAGGTGACCATGCGCACCGGGCTGTTGAAGCGCACCCATTGACGCACGCCGGATTTTTCGACGCGGCCCTTGATGTAGTCCCACAGTACGGCACGCGGCGGGTAGGAGCCGATCGGCCGGCCGAAATGCTCCTCGAAGGTGTAGTCGGCGAATTCGAGGCATTCCTTCGGGCCGTTCGACCAGAGGTAGCGGTACATCGAGCCGTGCACCGGGTCGCCGTGCTCGTCGAGGCCGGTGCGCCAGGTGTAATTCCACAGGCCGCCCCAGTCGGACTGCTTTTCGAAGCAGACGATCTCGGGAATGTCGGCGCCCTTGTCGGCGGCCGACTTGAAGGCCCGGAGCTGGGCCATGCCGGACGGCCCGGCTCCGATGACGGCAACACGATCTTTCATTGCGGGCCTCCCGATCTCATTTCTCTAACGAAACAAATTTCACTGACAGGACAGTAATTGCCCCTTCGATGCTGTCAACAGGGCTTGTCGCGAAACCGCGCTTCGCCGAGTTGGATTTCTAAACGACGTGGAAGCTCGGGCGAAATCCGGTCATTGCGCAATTCGGCTTGCCGTGCCAGTTGCGCTTCTGTATCGGCACCGAATATGTTCACCGTGAGTGAAATGAATCGGCAAGGTCCGGGGTGGCGAAATGGCGAAAAAAGCATCCAGTCTGAAGCAAGATGCCGGCGCCGCGGCGGGCAAAGCCAAACCCGCCGCGATCGAGCCGCGCAAGATACGCGTGCCGCTCACCCAGAATCCGCACGCCATTCGCGACACCCGCGAAAAAGTGCTTGAGGTCGCGATCGGCCGCGAGGTGCGGGCATTCCGCAAAAAGCTCGGCATCACCGTCGCCGATCTGGCTGCCGCCACCGACATTTCGCTCGGCATGCTGTCGAAGATCGAGAACGGCATCACCTCGCCATCGCTGACCACGTTGCAGGCGCTGTCGCGGGCGCTCGGCGTTCCGGTCACCGCCTTCTTCCGCCGTTTCGAGGAGGAGCGCAGTGCCGTCTTCGTCAAGGCCGGCGAAGGCCTCGACGTCGAACGCCGCGGCACGCGCGCCGGCCACCAGTACAATTTGCTCGGCCATATCGGCTCCAACACCAGCGGCGTCGTCGTCGAACCCTATCTGATCACGCTGACCGAGGATTCCGACGTGTTCCCGACCTTCCAGCACGAAGGCATGGAATTCCTCTATATGCTCGAAGGCGAAGTGGTTTACCGGCACGGCAGCAATCTCTACCCGATGAAGCCCGGCGACAGCCTGTTCTTCGACGCCGATGCGCCGCACGGACCGGAAGTGCTGAGCGTTC
This sequence comes from Mesorhizobium sp. M0909, assembly GCF_040319515.1. Classification (NCBI taxonomy): domain Bacteria; kingdom Pseudomonadati; phylum Pseudomonadota; class Alphaproteobacteria; order Hyphomicrobiales; family Phyllobacteriaceae; genus Mesorhizobium; species Mesorhizobium sp. M0909. The sequence goes on along the minus strand of NZ_JAMYOA010000006.1, from coordinate 366,457 downwards.
TGCCGATGCGCTATCTGTCGATCATCTGCTATCCGCAGAGCGCGGGGTGAGTTGGCCAATCTCCCCCCTCGTGGGGGAGATTAGCAGCTTCGCGGGCAGCTTTAATCCGGCCCGAAGCCCGGCGATGTCGGGCTGCCATCATCCAATTTCGACAGCCATTCGACCAAGGTCGGCCGATAACGCGTCAGGCCCTTGTAATTGGCGAGTTCGTCGGGCAGGTCGCGGATGACGCGGTGCAGGCGGCGTGCCCATTTCGGCTGCGTCACCAGTTCGTCCATCTTGATCAGGTAACAGCGGATCGGAAAGACGATCGCATTCGAGCGCGGCAGCCGCCAGAAACTCTGCAGTTCGACGCGCAGATGCACTTTTTCGCCAACGTTTTCCGGCGTCACCGTGGCGCGGTCCGGACCCCATTTGTGGTAATTTTCCGGGCTGGTGTCGAGGCGCGGATTGATGGTCATCGTCCAGTTCAGCCGGCGCGCCGGCTTACCCTGCTGGATGTTGGTGAGGAATTTCAGCGCCCGGACGAAGATCCCCTTCTCGTGCGCCAGCGGCACCGGCGCGTGCCATTCGAAGAAGTTCATGCCAATGTCGAAATCGAGCGACCAGTCGGCCTGGGTGGTGACCATGCCGGCATCCATCCACAGATTGCCGTCGCGCTGGTCGAGAATGCAGAAATCGCCCTGGCTCTGGCGGGTGATATATTCCATCGGCCCATAGGGCAGCGTCGAGACGTCGCCGAAGGTGAAGCTGTCGTCGATGCCGAGCGGCCGGTTGATCCAGCGCCAGCGATCGCCGTCGCGGATCAGCGTGAAATGCTCCGGATAGCCCAGCGCCTGCTGCTCCATCAGGAGTTCGAGCAGGTCCCAGCCGGCCAGCGTCATGTGCGGCAGCGACTGGCAGCGCAGCGGATCCTCGGCCAGCACCAAAGCGCGGTCCTGCATCTCTGCGACATAGTGCTCGTCGACGTCGATCAAATTCTCCAGCACGCTGCCTTTCGGCCCGACGACATGCGGCTCGATGTTGACCGCATACATGTAGCTGTCTTCATGGAACGGGAACGGGAACCGCCTGATGTGCTCGGGGCTGTTCCTGAAGGTGAAGTCGTCACGGAACGTTTCCTTGCGAAAGGTGATGCCCAAGCTCGCCTCCTATCTTTCCAGCACCAGCGACCTGCCCTCGAAGCGCGAGACGCAAGGCATGATTTTGCAGCCCGAACGGTGGTCTTCCTCGCTCAGCCAGTGGTCGTTGTGGATGAATTTGCCGTCATGCGAAATCACGTTGGTCTCGCATTGGCCGCAGACGCCGCCGCGGCACAGATAGGGCGGATCGACGCCGGCCGCCTCGATCGCCTCGAGCAGGCTCTGCTGCTCGTCGACGCGGATCGTCTTGCCGCTGAGCGCCAGCGTCACGTCGAACGGCGCGCCGGGCTGGGGTGCGGCGAAATGCTCGAAATGCACGGTCTCTGGCGGCCAGCCGAGGGCAGCGGCGCGGTCGCGCACCCAGCCGATCATGCCGGACGGCCCGCAGACATAGAGATGCGTGCCGAGCGGCTGCGACGACAACAGCCGGTCGAGATCGACGCGCTCGTCGCGGTCGTCGTGATAGAGCCTGACCCGGCGGTCGTAGCGCTCTCTCAGCAGGCCCGCATAGGTGCCGAGCGAGGCGGTCCGGCAGGTGTAATGCAATTCGAAATTGCCGCCTTGCGCCGCCAGCTGCGCGGTCTGCGCCATAAACGGGGTGATGCCGATGCCACCGGCCAGCATCAGATGCTTCCTGGCCCGAAGATCGAGCGAGAACAGATTGACGGGGTAGCTCACCACCATCTCCGTGCCCGGCCTGACCTGCCTGTGCATGAACAGCGAGCCGCCGCGGCCGGCGTCGTCGCGGCGCACCGAGATGGTGTATTCGCGGGTGTCGAGCGGCGAGCCCATCAGCGAATAGGGATTGAGCCTGGTGCGTTCGCCATCGCGCATCTCGACGACGACATGGGCGCCGCCGGAAAAGGTCGGCAAAAGCTGGCCGTCGCGCCTGCGGAAATGAAAGCGCGTCACCAGTTCGTTGACGGGGACGACATCGCTGACGACGACATCGAGCTTGGTGGTGCCGGTGCTCATCGAAAGACCTCCTCGATCGGAGGAATTTCGCTGCGGTCCTCGGCGTTGATGCAGACGCCCTGGAAGGCGGCGAGGCGCCGCGAATAGTGGTCGCGCACCAGAAGCAAGAGGCCGCAATGCGAACAGGTTGCCGGCTGTGTCGTGACGTTCTCGGTGATGCCCTTGCAATGGACGCACTGCATGCGGCGCGCCAGCGAGCCGCGATGCTCGGTCTGGATCGAGGTGTGGTCGATGCCGGCTTCGAGCGCCACCTGCATGGCCTGGCCGATCAGCCCTTCGGTGCCGGCAAGATAGAGCCTGAGGCCCATATGGGCGTTGGCCAGCGTCTGCTTCAGCCGCGGCAGGGCACTGGCGAAGGAATGGCCGAGGTAGAGCTGCGCCGGCTTCAGTGCTTCGAGCGCCTCGGCATATTTACCGTCGCGGCCGCGAATGAAGATGATGTGGGCGCCGCCGAAGAAATCCGTCGGTGCCTTGGCGGCCAGATCGGTAATCGCCAGCGCTCCCTCTGCGTCCGCTACGAAAAGATGGTGCTTGCCGGGCTGCGGAGACAGTATCCCATAGACCGGGCGGCTGATGATGCTTTTCGCTGCCATACCCGCAGTATGCCTCAGCCTTTCGCCGTGCGCTTGGTCTTCTTCGGATCGTCGAACGGAAGCGGCTCGGCGGTTGCGCTGATGGCGCCGCTCTTGTTACGGATCTCGAGCCTGGTGCCCTGGACCGCGCAGTCGACGTCGAGCCGGGCAATGCCCATCGATTTCCTGACCAGCGGCGAATACATGGCGCAGGTCACCACGCCGACCTTCTTGCCGTCGCGATAGACCGGTGCGCCCTCGTCGGCCGGCTCCCTGCCTTCGAGCAGCACACCGAATATCTTGAAGCGCTCCTTGCCCTTCAGGCGGTAGTGCTCCTCGGCACCGCGAAAGCCCGTCTTGCCCGGGCTGACGGTGAAGTCGAGACCAAGCTCCCACAGCGTGTCGCCGGGCCCCTCGTTCTCAAATGGATATTTCTGCGAATTGTCGTAAGGGTAAAACAACAGGTAGCTCTCGACGCGCAGCATGTCGAGCGTGGTGAAGCGGCACGGGATGATGCCGGCGCTCTTGCCCTCGTCGAGGATCCTGTCCCAGATCGTTCCGGCGTCCTGGCCACGGCAGAAGATCTCGTAGCCGCGCTCGCCGGTGTAGCCGGTGCGCGAGATCATCACCGGAAAGCCGAACAACTGCGTCTGCATGTGGTGGAAATAGTTGAGGTCGCGAATGCCGGGCACATGCTTTGCCAGATAATCCACGGCTAGCGGCCCCTGCAGCGAAAGGTCGTGCAGATTGTCGTCGAAGCGCAGCGACACGTCGCGACCGACGGAAGCGCGCTGCAGCTCTTCATGGCCGGTGCCCGAGCCATGCACGACCATCCAGGAATTCGGGCCGGTGCGGTAGAGGATGCAGTCGTCGGTGAACTTGCCGGCCTCGTTGAGCATGCAGGCATAGGCCGACTTGCCGGGATAGATCTTTTCGACGTCGCGCGTCGTCGCCAGGTCGATCAGGTGAGAGGCGTGCGGCCCGGTGATGTGGACCTTCTTCAAGCCGGACACGTCCATCAGGCCGGCCTTGGTGCGGATGGCGATATACTCTTCGTCGGCGTCCTTGTCGTAGGTCCAGGCGGTGCCCATGCCGCTCCAGTCCTCGAGCTTCGAGCCGAGCGCGCGATGGCGGTCCGCAAGCGCCGAAAATCTCCAGGATGCCGTCATCCGCTTGTCCTCCGTTTCGAAAAACGTTTGCTTCCCCTGCTCCCTGCACAGCGGCGGGAGCGTTGCCCGAATATTGATCGCAAACGCCGGGAGCCTGCAATACCCGTAAGCAAATAATTTCATTGTCAGGCAAAATTCGGCGGATCAAACAAACGGTTAACGTTGCGTAAAATCGTCTTGACAATTGCGGAATTCGGCTTGAATTTATGAAAAAAATTTCACTCTCTTGAAAGAGGGCAATGACCGGCCAGTCCGGACCGGCGTTGAAAAAGGGGAAAGCCGATGTCCGACCTGCAACAGCGCGTGGAAGCGTTGTACCGTTCCGACGTGCGTGGATCCATGCTCCTGATCGTCTGTCTGTGGGCGACGATCCTCTTTGTCCTGTTCATGACATGGCCATACATCCCCGATGCCGGCATCAAGCTCGTCGTCGCGGTCGCCGCGGCCGCCGTGCTGATCTTCAACACGGCCGCCATCCTGGCGATGGTCAATCACTACAAGGAAGACAAGGACTTCATCTACGGCCTCGACATCAAGAATGCCGACGCCTACCGCAACCGCAGGTCCTGAGGGGGAGACGCATGGCCCGCTATACACCGCCCGAACAGAGCAAGGCCGGACAGGTTTTCGATATCGCCGTCGTCGTGGTCGCGATTTTCGTCGCGCTGTGGCTGCCGCTGAAACTAGGCCTGGCAGGGGCGGCAAAATCCATCGACGCGCTCGACGCCAAGACGTGGGAAGCGCTCGGCCAGAACCCGACCATGGCCTCGATCTGGGAAAAGCTCGGCTACACGCCGGAAACCGCGCACGACATCATCCAGAACCGGTTCCACTACATCATCGACTGGCCGACGCTGATCATCATGGCCGCGGTGCTGATCGGCTATTTCATCTTTCTGTTCCGCGCATCGGACCGCGAATACCGCGACGTCATCGACGAAAAGTTCGGCGACAAATAGATAGGAAGCATCGTCATGTGGGTGGCACTCTCTTACGCATGCTGGGGCATCTCGATCGTGCTCGCGCTGTGGATGCTCTACGACTGGTTCAAGATCGACACGACCTATTCCGAAGAGATGCTGACCTCGTCCAGGGAAGGCGAGCTTGAAGCCGTGTCCGAAAAACACCGGATCTGAGTGGGGGATTGAACGATGACGATCACGGCTAAACCAGCGGTGCAAGTGCAAGGCGACAGGGTTTCACTGCTCAGGGTGCTCGGCCCCGCCCATGTCTGGGCGCTCGGTGTCGGCATCGTTCTGGTCGGCGAGTTCACCGGCTGGAATTTCGCGGCGGACAAAGGCGGCGCGCTGGCGGCGCTGATCGTCTGCTGGATCGTCGGACTGCTCTACACCTCGGTCGCGATGATCGATTCCGAAGTCACCTCGACGGTTGCCGCCGCCGGCGGCCAATATGCCCAGGCCAAGCACATTGTCGGGCCGCTGATGGCCTTCAACGTCGCGCTTTTCCTAGTCTTTGCCTATACCATGCTCGAAGTGTCGGACGCGATCCTGCTCGGCGACACCATTGTCGCCAAGGCCGGCGTCGAGGGCCTCAACCACAATTCCTTCATCGCCGCGACCATCGTCGTGCTGGCATGGCTGAACTATCGTGGCGTGCTGATGACGCTCAACGTCAATTTCGTCATCACCGCCATCGCCTATGTCTCGATCGTCATCCTGTTCTTCTCGGTCAGTCCGTGGACGCAAGGCGCCGTGCTGAAGCTGAACGAGTTGGTCACCCCCGGCAACGCCCTGCCCTATGGCTGGATCGGCGTCATCGCCGCCTTCCAGTTCGGCATCTGGTACTATCTCGGCATCGAGGGCACCACGCAGGCCGCCGAGGAAGTACGCTCGCCGGCGCGCTCGCTGCCTTACGGCACGATGGCCGGGATGATCACGCTGCTGATCGCAGCCGCCATGACCTGGTATGTCTGCGCCTCGCTGATGCCCTGGGAATATCTCGGCATCACCTATTATCCGCTGTGGGACGCAGGCAAACTGACCGGCAGTGCGCTGCTGGAGAACCTGTTGTTCATCGCGACGCTGCTTGCTGCACTTGCTTCGGCCAATGGCTGCATCAACGACGCCGCGCGCGCCTGGTTTTCGCTCGGCCGCGACCGCTATCTGCCGACCTGGTTCTCGGCGGTGCATCCGAAATACCGCACGCCCTATCGCTCGATCCTGTTCCTGCTGCCGATCGCGCTCGCCTTCGCCTTCATCGCCGACCTCAACCAGGCGATCACCTTCTCGATCCTGTCGGGCGTGCTGCAATACACCTTCATGAGCATCAACATCATCATGTTCAGGAAGAAGTGGCCGCTCGGCTCGATCCGCCGCGGCTACACCCATCCCTTCCATCCGCTGCCGGCGATCGTCTTGTTCTGCCTTTGCGTGGTCACCTTCTTTGCGATCTTCCTCGGCTTCGGCTCGCAGCTGATCGCCATGGTCGCCTTCTACTTCCTGATTTCGCTGTGGTTCCACTTCTACCGCTACAAATTCGTGCGCCGCGGTGCCCAGTTCACCATGCCGTGGCCGAAACCACAGGGGTACTGACGGCGCGCCCGGTCTGGGTGGGCGGGCATCTGCGTGACGAGGTGCGCTAGGTGATCTCAGCATTGCTCGCCGGGGCGGTTGCCCTGGCTCTCGTCCTCCACATAGCCTGGCTTGCGCGCGCCAACCGCGCCAAGGCTTCGACTGCGCTTGCCGCCGACGAAGCCGGCGTCCGCGCCGTCATCCCCGACGCGGCCAACGTCTCGGACGGCGTCGCCGGCGTCGTCACCTTCGCCGGCTCGTGGAACGGCCGGCGGGTGCAGGTTCGGACCATCGTCGACGCGCTGGCGATAAGGAAGCTGCCGGCGCGCTGGCTGAGCGTTTCGATCACCGAAAAGGTCGTGATACCAGGCACTTTCGACATGATGATGCGGCCGGGATCGCCGACGACTTTTTCCAATTTCGATCATCTCGTCCATACACTGCCGAAGGCCGCCGGATTTCCAGCCGAGGCGGTGCTGCGGAGCGATCGCAAGGGCGTGCGCTTCCCCGAAGCCATCATCGCCGATCACCTCGACGTCTTTGCCGAGGAGCGCGCCAAGGAACTGCTGATCACACCGAACGGCGTGCGCATCGTCTGGCTGCTGGCCGAGGCCGAGCGGGCGCGCTACGGCGTATTCCGGCAAGCCGAATTCGGCACGGTCAGGCTCGATCCGGGGCTGATCGAGCGGCTGCTGTCGTCGGCTTCGGCGCTGCGCGATGCCATCAATCAAAGCGAACGGCAGGCGGCATGACCAGCCAGATCACCACCTCCCCCGCACCATTGAGCCCCTATCTGGTTCTGGGCGCTGCGATCGTTTTGCCGGCGAGCGGGCATGTCGTGCTCGGCGTGCCGGTGCGCGGCCTGCAATTCCTGTTGTTCATGGTGGTCCTGGCCTGGGTCACCGCCAAGATCGCGCCACCCGATGCCAGCTTCATCGGCCGCCATGCCGGCGGCGTCCTGATCTATGCCCTGTCGATCCTGGATGCCTACAAGATCGCCCGCATCCGCTATGCCAAATGGGTTCACAATGGCGGCCAGCGCAGCAATAGTGCGGCCGGCGGCGCCTCAGCCGATATATAACGACAGGAAAATTTTTTTCATACCAATTGAATTCCCGGGACTCATTCGATACATCTCGGAGGAACAAACTCGCGGAGCCTGACATGTGCGGAATCGTCGGACTGTTTTTGAAGGACAAGTCGCTCGAGCCCCAGCTTGGCGCGATGCTGTCGGAGATGCTGATCTCGCTCAGCGATCGCGGTCCCGACAGCGCCGGCATCGCCATCTATGGCGCGCCCTCCGGTGAAGCCAAGATCACCATCCAGTCGGCCAAACCGGAGCGCGATTTCCGCGGCCTCGACGCCGAACTCGCCAAGGCAATCGGCGCGCCGGTGAGCATTGCTGCGAAGTCGACGCATGCCGTGGTCCGGACGATGCCTGCCAAGATCGACGAAGCGCGCGAGGCGATCCAGACGCTGCGCCCCGACATCCGCATCATGGGTGCCGGCGACGTCGTCGAAATCTACAAGGAAGTCGGCTTACCGGAAGCAGTCGTCGACCGTTTCGGCGTCCGCGAGATGACCGGCACGCACGGCATCGGCCATACCCGCATGGCGACCGAATCGGCGGTGACGACGATGGGCGCGCATCCGTTCTCGACCGGCGCCGACCAGTGCCTGGTGCATAATGGCTCGCTGTCCAATCACAACAATGTCCGCCGCGAGCTGATCCGTGAAGGCATGACATTCGAGACCGAGAACGACACCGAGGTCGCTGCCGCCTATCTCTCCTCGCAGATGGCGCACGGCAAGAACCTCGGCGAGGCGCTGGAAGGCACGCTGAGCGATCTCGACGGCTTTTTCACCTTCGTCGTCGGCACCAAGAACGGCTTCGGCGTGGTGCGCGACCCCATCGCCTGCAAGCCCGCCGTGATGGCCGAAACCGACCAGTATGTCGCCTTCGGCTCGGAATATCGTGCGCTCACCAAACTGCCCGGCATAGACAATGCGAAAGTCTGGGAACCCGAGCCCGCAACCGTCTATTTCTGGGAGCATTGAACCAATGCCGGCAATCAACCTCTCCAAGGCGGCTCCCGAGCCGGGCCATGCGTCACGGGTCTTCGACCTGGCCGAAATGTCGCTGCGCGAGCTCAACCAGGCGCTGCACGATCTGGCGCCCGGTTCGAACGAGACCGCCTGGGAGGTGCTGCACCCGCGAGGCAGCCATTCGGTCGCGGTCGGCGTCGACCAGCCGGTCGCCATCGATGTGCGCGGCAGCGTCGGCTATTATTGCGGCGGCATGAACGACGGCGGCACCATCACCGTGCATGGCTCGGCCGGGCCCGGCGTCGGCGAGAACATGATGTCGGGCCAGATCGTCGTCAAAGGCGATGCCAGCCAGTATGCCGGCGCCACCGGCCGGGGCGGGTTGCTCGTCATCGAAGGCAACGCGTCGTCGCGCTGCGGCATTTCGATGAAAGGCATCGACATCGTCGTCCATGGCAATATCGGCCACATGTCGGCCTTCATGGCGCAGTCCGGCAACCTGGTGGTGCTGGGCGATGCCGGCGATGCGCTCGGCGATTCCATCTACGAGGCGCGGCTTTTCGTGCGCGGCAAGGTCGAAAGCCTCGGCGCCGACTGCATCGCCAAGGAGATGCGGCCCGAGCATCTCGAATTGCTGCAAGGCCTGCTCGACCGCGCCGGGGTGACCGGCGTCAAGGCGGCGGAGTTCAAGCGTTATGGCTCGGCTCGTACCCTCTACAATTTCAATATCGACAACGCCGACGCGTATTGAGGCTCAATGACCTATCGCAACCCGCCGACGACGCCGCGCAAATCCGCGACCTTCGACGACTACACGCTTTCCGAGATCCGCCGCGCCGCGGCGACCGGCATCTATGACATCCGCGGAGCCGGCGCCAAGCGCAAGCTGCCGCATTTCGACGACCTTCTGTTCCTCGGTGCTTCGATCTCGCGCTATCCGCTCGAAGGCTATCGCGAGCGCTGCGACACCAGCGTCGTGCTCGGCTCGCGCTACGCGAAAAAACCGATCGAATTGAAAATCCCGATCACTATTGCCGGCATGAGCTTCGGCTCGCTGTCCGGCCCGGCGAAGGAAGCGCTCGGCCGTGGCGCGACACTGTCCGGCACCTCGACGACCACCGGCGACGGCGGCATGACCGAGGAAGAGCGCGGCCATTCGAAGACGCTGGTCTACCAGTATCTGCCGTCGCGCTACGGCATGAATCCGCGCGATCTGCGCCGTGCCGACGCGATCGAGGTTGTCGTCGGCCAGGGTGCCAAGCCAGGCGGCGGCGGCATGCTGCTCGGCCAGAAGATCTCCGACCGCGTCGCCGAAATGCGCACGCTGCCGAAAGGCATCGACCAGCGCTCGGCCTCGCGCCACCCCGACTGGACCGGGCCGGACGATCTCGAGATCAAGATCCTGGAACTGCGCGAAATCACCGACTGGGAAAAGCCGATCTACGTCAAGGTCGGCGGCGCCCGGCCCTATTACGACACCGCGCTTGCGGTGAAGGCAGGCGCCGACGTCGTCGTCGTCGACGGCATGCAGGGCGGCACCGCGGCAACCCAGGAAGTGTTCATCGAAAACGTCGGCCAGCCGACGCTTGCCTGCATCAGGCCGGCGGTGCAGGCGCTGCAGGATCTCGGCATGCACCGCAAGGTGCAGCTGATCGTCTCGGGCGGCATACGCAACGGCGCCGACGTCGCCAAGGCGCTGGCGCTCGGCGTCGATGCGGTGTCGATCGGCACGGCAGCGCTTGTCGCGCTCGGTGACAATGATCCGCGCTGGGAGGCGGAATACAACGAGCTCGGCACCACCGCCGGCGCCTATGACGACTGGCATGAGGGACGCGACCCGGCCGGCATCACCACGCAGGATCCCGAGCTAATGAAACGGGTCGATCCGATTGCGGCCGGACGACGGCTGGCGAATTATCTTAAGGTGATGACACTTGAGGCTCAGACAATCGCCCGCGCCTGCGGCAAGAATAGCCTGCACAATCTCGAGCCCGAGGATCTTGTGGCCTTGACGATCGAAGCCGCAGCCATGGCCGGCGTGCCGCTGGCCGGCACCAATTGGATACCGGGCAAGAACCGCTTCTAAAACAAACCAAATGCCAGTAAGCGAGGAACTATAATGGGGAACGATCTCGCCGCCTTCGCCAAGGAAAAGGGCGTCAAATATTTCATGATATCCTACACCGACCTGTTCGGTGGGCAACGCGCCAAGCTGGTGCCGGCGCAGGCGATCGCCGACATGCAGCGGGACGGTGCCGGCTTTGCCGGCTTTGCCACCTGGCTCGACCTGACGCCGGCGCATCCCGACATGCTGGCGGTGCCGGATCCGGCCTCGGTGATCCAGTTGCCTTGGAAGCCGGAGGTCGCCTGGGTCGCCGCCAACTGCATCATGGACGACAAATCGGTCGAGCAGGCGCCGCGCAACACGCTGAAGCGGTTGATCGCGGAGGCCGCTGGCGACGGCATGCACATCAAGACCGGCGTCGAGGCCGAATTCTTCCTGATCTCGCCGGATGGCAAGACGATTTCCGACGAATACGATACGGCGTCGAAGCCCTGCTACGACCAGCAGGCGGTGATGCGCCGCTACGACGTGATCGCCGAGATCTGCGACCACATGCTGGCGCTCGGCTGGGGCGCCTACCAGAACGACCACGAGGACGCCAACGGCCAGTTCGAGATGAACTGGGCCTTCGACGATGCGCTGGCGACCGCCGACAAGCATTCCTTCTTCAAATTCATGGTGAAATCGGTCGCCGAAAAGCACGGCCTGCGCGCAACCTTCATGCCTAAACCCTTCCAGGGTCTGACCGGCAATGGCTGCCATGCGCATATCTCGGTGTGGGACAGGGACGGCAAGACCAATGTCTTTGCCGACAATGCGATGGAGCTCGGCCTGTCGGCAAAGGGCCGGAACTTCCTCGGCGGCATCATGAAACATGCTTCCGCCCTTGCCGCGATCACCAACCCGACGGTCAATTCCTACAAGCGCATCAACGCACCGCGCACCATCTCCGGCGCCACCTGGGCGCCGAACACCGTGACCTGGACCGGCAACAACCGCACCCACATGGTGCGCGTGCCTGGTCCCGGCCGGTTCGAGCTGCGCCTGCCCGACGGCGCGGCAAACCCCTATCTGCTGCAGGCCGTCATCATCGCCGCCGGCCTTGACGGTGTCCGCTCGAAGGCCGATCCCGGCCGGCGCTACGATATCGACATGTACCAGTTCGGCCATACGGTGGAGGGCGCGCCGAAGCTGCCGCTCAACCTGCTCGACGCGTTGCGCGAGTTCGACAACGACAAATCGCTCAAGGCGGCGCTGGGTGAGGAATTCTCGTCGGCCTATCTAAAGCTCAAGCAGCAGGAATGGAATTCCTATGCTTCCCACTTCACCCAGTGGGAGCGCGACCACACGCTCGACATCTGATCCGGATTGTTGCACGCCCGGCGCGAAACAGGTTCATGAAATACTCGATCTTCTCCCTCGCCCGGGCGGCATTTTCCGGCCATAAGAACTGGCAGCGCACCTGGCGCGACGCCACCCCGAAGAGCCACTACGACGTGGTGATCATCGGCGGCGGCGGCCATGGCCTGGCGACGGCGTGGTTCCTCGCCAGCGAGTACGGCATCAGAAATGTCGCCGTGCTGGAAAAAGGCTGGATCGGCTCCGGCAATGCCGGCCGCAATACCACCATCATCCGTTCCAATTACGGGCTGCCAGGCAATACAGGGTTCTACGAGCTTTCGATGAAGCTCTGGGAGCGCATGGAGCAGGACCTCAACTACAACACCATGGTCAGCCAGCGCGGCGTCATCAACCTCTACCATTCCGACGCGCAGCGCGACGCCTACGCACGGCGCGGCAACACCATGCGCATCAACGGCATCGATGCCGAACTGCTCGACCTCGCCGCAGTCAGGAAGATGATGCCGTTCCTGAACTTCGACAATGCGCGCTTTCCGGTGCAGGGCGGGCTTTTGCAGCGACGCGGCGGCACGGCACGGCACGACGCCGTGGTCTGGGGCTATGCGCATGCGGCGAGCGCGCTCGGCGTCGACATCATCCAGAATTGCGAGGTGACCGGCTTTGTTCGCGACGGCAGCGGCAAGGTGACCGGCGTCGAGACATCGCGCGGCAGGATCGGTGCCGCCAAGGTCGGCATGGCGGTCGCCGGCTCCTCGTCGCGCGTCGCGGCGATGGCCGGCATGCGGCTGCCGATCGAAAGCCATGTGCTGCAGGCCTTCGTCTCCGAGGCGATCAAGCCGCTGATCCCCAATGTCATGACCTTCGGCGCCGGCCATTTCTACGTCAGCCAGTCCGACAAGGGCGGGCTGGTCTTCGGCGGCGATATAGACGGCTACAATTCCTACGCCCAGCGCGGCAATCTGCCTGTCATGGAAGATGTCTGCGAAGGTGGCATGGCGCTGATGCCGATGATCGGCCGGATACGGCTTCTGCGTCAGTGGGGCGGCATCATGGACATATCGATGGACGGCTCGCCGATCATCGACAAGACACCGGTCGACGGGCTCTATCTCAACGCCGGCTGGTGCTATGGCGGCTTCAAGGCGACGCCCGGCTCCGGCCTGGTCTTTGCCCATCTGCTGGCGCGCGACGAGCCGCACAAGGAGGCTACCCGCTTCCGCCTCGACCGCTTCCGGCGAGGTGCCATGATCGACGAAAAGGGCCAGGGCGCCCAACCGAACCTGCATTGAAGGCTGGCTGAAGAAGCATGCGCATTGTCTGTCCCTTCTGCGGCGAACGCGAACTCGGCGAGTTCACCTATCTGGGCGACGCCAAGCCGACGCGTCCTGCGGCCGGCGCCACCGAAGACGAGGTCTTCGACTATGTCTACCTGCGAGACAACATCGCCGGGCCGATGAGCGAATACTGGTACCATGGCGGCGGCTGCCGGGCCTGGCTGAAGGTCGCCCGCAACACGCTGACGCATGAGATTTCCTCCGTCGAGCCGGCGACCGGCGTTGGTGCAAGGCAGCCCGCCAAATGAATTCTGTCCGGGTCAGCGCTCATAACCCTGCCGGCGGCCCCCTCATCCGGCCGCTTCGCGGCCACCTTCTCCCCGGCGGGGAGAAGAGAAGGAGGCTGCGTGCAAGGCGGCCACAGCGAAGCGGAGGCCGGATGAGCGGCAGCGCGACGCTCCTGCATCAGGCCACAGCGACGGAAGGCGGGCGATCGTGACCTCCAGCCAGCCCTATCGTCTCGTATCAGGCGGTCTCATCGATCGCGCCGCGCCACTGGGCTTCCGCTTCGACGGCAAGAGCTTTGCCGGCTTCCAAGGCGACACGCTGGCCTCGGCGCTGATCGCCAATGGCGTCAAGCTGGTCGGCCGCTCGTTCAAATACCATCGGCCGCGCGGCATCCTGACCGCTGGTTCGGAGGAGCCCAACGCGCTGGTCGAACTGCGCAGTGGAGCGCGACGCGAGCCCAACACCAAGGCGACCACGGCCGAGCTTTATGACGGTCTGGAAGCGGCCAGCCAGAACCGCTGGCCGTCGCTGCGCCATGATCTGATGGCGGTCAACCAGCTGTTTGCGCCGATCTTCATCGCCGGCTTTTACTACAAGACCTTCATGTGGCCGGCGAAATTCTGGGAAGCGGTCTACGAGCCGGCGATCCGCCGCGCCGCCGGCCTCGGTCGCGCTGCAGGCGTCGCCGATCCCGACCATTACGACAAGGCGTGGGCGCATTGCGACGTGCTGATCGCCGGGTCCGGCCCGGCCGGGCTGGCTGCGGCACTGGCGGCCGGGCGCGGCGGCGCCCGCGTCATCCTGTGCGAGGAAGATTTCGCGCTTGGCGGCCGCCTGCTTGCCGACGGCGGCACGATCGACGGCACGCCGGCGGCCGGATGGATTACGCGCACGCTGGCCGAACTCGCCGCACTGCCCGATGTCCGCATCATGACCCGCACGACATTGTTCGGGGTCTATGATGGCGCCACCTATGGCGCCATCGAGCGGGTCAACGACCACCTGCCCTCGCCGCCCGAGCACCAGGTGCGCCAGCGGCTGTGGCGGATCGTGGCCAAGCGCTGCGTCGTCGCCGCCGGCGCCATCGAGCGGCCGATTGTCTTTGCCGGCAACGACACGCCCGGCGTGATGATGGCTTCGGCGATGCGGACCTATGTCGAACGCTATGCGGCAACCCCTGCCACGAGGATCGCGCTGTTCACCAACAATGAGGATGGCTGGCGCACCGTCGAGACAGCGCTTGGCGCCGGATTGCAGATCGCAGCGGTGGTCGACGCGCGCCCGGACGTGTCCGCCGCGCATCGCGCGCTTGCCGCCAAAGGCGGCTTTGCCGTGCTCAACGGCTCGGTCAGCGGGGTCGAGGGCGGCAAGGACGGGGTCCGGAAAATCGTGGCATCGCTCACTGGTGGGGCGCGCGCCGAAGTCGAAGCCGACGGGCTTGCCGTGTCCGGCGGCTGGAATCCGGCGGTCGGGCTGACTTCCTATCATCGCGGCCGGCCGAAATGGCAGGACGATATATCAGCCTTCGTGCCGGATGGTGCGCCGCCCGGCATGGTGGCCGTCGGCGCCGCCAACGGCGCCTTCGGCCTAGGCGACTGCCTGCGCCAGGGATTTGCCGCGGGTGCTGCGGCAGCGCAGAGCGCCGGACGAAGCGGCAATGCCGGCACATCGCCGACCGCCGACAGCGAGGCGTTTTCACTAACACCGCTCTGGCATGTGGCCGGCAAAGGGAAAGCCTTCGTCGATTACCAGCATGACGTGACCGCGTCCGACATCGAACTGGCGCAGCGCGAAGGTTTTGAATCGGTCGAGCATCTCAAGCGCTACACGACGCTCGGCATGGCCACCGACCAGGGCAAGACCTCGAATGTCGCCGGCCTCGCCATCATGGCTGCGTTGTCAGGCAAGTCCATTCCCGAAACAGGCACGACGATCTACCGCCCGCCCTATGTGCCGGTCGCCATCGGCGCCTTCGCCGGCCATCACCGCGACGAGAATTTTCACGCGACACGACTGACGCCGTCGCATCACTGGGCAGCCGAACAGGGCGCGGTGTTCGTCGACACCGGCCTGTGGAAGCGGGCGCAATGGTATCCGCGCGCCGGCGAACAGGACTGGCTGGAATCGGTGACGCGCGAGGTCAAGGCGGTGCGCTCCGGCGTCGGCTTCTGCGACGTCTCGACGCTCGGCAAGATCGACGTGCACGGCCCGGATGCCGGCGCCTTCCTCGACCGCGTCTACATCAACACTTTCTCCAATCTTGCCGTCGGAAAAGCCCGCTACGGGCTGATGCTGCGCGAGGACGGCATCGTCTATGACGACGGCACGACGTCGCGGCTCGCCGAGGACCATTATTTCCTGACCACCACCACCGCCAAGGCCGGGCTGGTGATGCAGCATCTTGAATTCTGCCGGCAGGTGCTGTTCCCGGAATTCGACGTGCAGTTGACCTCGGTTTCCGACCAGTGGGCGCAATTCTCGATCGCCGGGCCGAGCGCGCGGGAGTTGCTGAAACAGGTCGTTGATGAATCCGAGGATTTGTCGAACGAAGGTTTCCCGTTCATGGGGGCGCGCGAAGTCGCGTTGCACGGTGGCATCAGAGCGCGGCTGTTCCGCATCTCCTTCTCCGGCGAAATGGCGTTCGAGATTTCGGTTCCCGCCCGCTATGGCGACGCGCTGGTGCGCAATTTGATGCTGGCTGGCAAGCCATTCGGCGTTACGCCCTACGGCACCGAGGCGCTCGGCGTCATGCGCATCGAAAAGGGCCATGTCGCCGGACCGGAGCTGAACGGCACGACGACCGCCGCCGACCTCGGCCTCGGCAAGATGATGTCGACCAAGAAAGACTTCATCGGCCGCCTCATGGCCGGGCGCGAGGCGCTGGTCGCGCCGGACCGCCAGGTCGTCGTCGGCATCAAGCCGGTCGACAAGACGCGCCGCCTGCGTTCCGGCGCGCATATTATCCCGAAGGGCGAGACGCCCGGTCCCGACAATGACCAGGGCTATGTCACCTCAGTCTGCTTTTCGCCGATGCTCGACCAGTGGATCGGGCTTGGGCTGGTCGAGCGCGGCCGCGAGCGCATCGGCGAGATCGTCCATGCGCACGATCCACTGCGCGGCGAAGATTACGATGTCGAGCTGTGCAGTCCCGTCTTCTACGACCCGGATGGAGGGCGCCAGCGTGGCTGAGTTTTCCTGGATTGCCCGCAGTCCGCTGGAGAAAGCGCTTGTTGTCGGCGGCTATGGCGCGCGCGGCACGGCGGCCGGCGTATCGCTCACCGAGATCCGCAATTTCGACCTGATCCAGGTGATGGCGCGGCGCGGCAAGGCGGCAGAACTGGCGAAGGCTGCCAAAACCCGCTTCAGCGTTGCCGCCCCGAATGCGCCCAACGCGGTCCGAGTTCCCGACGCCACGCTGATCTGGTCGGGACCGGATCAGTTCCTCGTCTTGTCGAAGGGCGGCATTCACGCGATGGAGAAGCTGAGCCAGGCGTTCTCGCAGTCCGCCTCGCTTTCCGATCAGTCGCATGCGCGCGCCTTGATCAGCGTCTCGGGAGCCAAGGCGCGCTCGATGTTGGCGAAATTGTTGTCACTAGACCTGCACCCGGCGGCGTTCCCGGCCGGCACCGCTGCGGCGACCGCGGTCGATCACACCAGTATCAATCTCTGGCGTGGCAATGACGGGCCGGATGGGCAGGCGGTGTTCAATCTTCTGGTGTTCGCCACATTCGCGGAAAGCCTGTGGCACACGATGCTCGACGCTGCCGCCGAGTATGGCGTCGAGATCAGCCACAGCGAGGCGTTGGCATAGCCTTGTTGCGCCTTCCCTTCTCCCCTTGTGGGGTGGATCGGCGCGCAGCGCCGGGACGGATGAGGGTGTTCCAGCGGAGTGAGAGGCTGGCGTTCCCTGGAACACCCCTCATCCGTCGCCTTCGGCGACACCTTCTCCCACAAGGGGCGAAGGGGGAGCTTGTGCCACCTTCACCTTGCCAAACCGGATCCCCCTGCTATTCTTCCCGCTAAAATAATTTCACGCACAGGCAAACTTGTTTCTCGAAACCAGGGTTGAGATGAGCCAGTCGCCCTACCCCGCCGTCGTCGCCGGACCGCCGCGGCCGAGCCTGATCCTGCGGCCAGGCCAGATCGCGCTGCCGGCCGGGATGGAGCGCTACGCCATCCAAGGCAACGGCGCGGTGGTGATCGAGGTCGAGGCCGGCGATACGATCAGCGTGCGCAATGTCGAGGGCGGGCAGGCTTGCGAGCTGCTGGCATGGGACAGCAGCGGCGCGACCGATGCCGGCATTCTCGGAGAGAAGTCGAACAGCAATGCCGCCGGCATCAAGGCGATGCTGGCCGAGGGCGACGATAGCCTCGCTTCCTTGCGCCGAAGCCTCGAGCGGCGCGAGGTGCAGCTCGATCAGGCAAAGGCGGTTCGCGTTTTCGGCGGCGCCACCCCTGCCGGTACCGAACAGGCTTTTGCCGTCGCCCGCGACGGTTCAATGCTGATTGCCGCGCCCGGCGGGCCGATGCTGGTCGACGGCCACGATACCGCGACGCCGCTAAGCGTCATCGTCCGGCGCGCCACCATCCGCCCGGCGGCGAAATCCAGGCTTGCCGACCCGCTGGCCGATCCCGTGCTCGACCTGCGCGTCCATTCGGCGACGGCGGAGGCCTACTTCGTCAAGGCGGGCGACTATCTGCAGATCATTGATGTCGACGGCCGCCAATGCACGGATTTCCAGTGCTTTTCGGCGCGCAAGCTGGACAAGGGCCGCGATCATCCGCTCGACGTGACGACGACTCGCACGCTGATGGGTTCGAGCTATCCGATGCCCGGCCTGCATTCGAAATACTACGACCAGGACATGGAGCCGCTGGTCGAGGTGGTGCAGGACACTTGCGGCCGGCACGACGCGTTCGCGCTCGCCTGCGCCGCCAAATATTACGACGACATCGGCTATCCCGGCCATCCCAACTGCTCGGAGAATTTCAACCGCGCGCTGGCCGACAAGGGCGTCACGCCCCGCGCCGGCTGGATGGCGATCAACTTCTTCTTCAACACGGCGATCGACGCGCATGGCGTCGTGGTTTCGGACGAGCCGTGGTCGCGGCCGGGCGACTATGTGCTGCTGCGCGCCTTGACCGACATCGTCTGCGTCTCGTCCGCCTGCCCTGACGACACCACGCCGGCCAATGGCTGGAACCTGACCGACATCCATGTGCGAACCTATTCCGGCCAGCACAAATTCTCGCGAGCAATCGCCAGACGCATGACGCCCGATTCGGAACCGAAAATGACCCGCGAGACCGCCTTTCATTCGAGCTTTGCCAAGCACACCCGCAACTTCGTCGAGTACAAGGGTTATTGGCTGGCCAATTCCTTCGCCAGGCAAGGCCCGATCGACGAATACTGGGCCTGCCGGCAGGACGCCGTGATCATGGACCTGTCGCCGCTGCGCAAGTTCGAGGTCACCGGGCCGGACTCCGAAGCGCTGCTGCAATATACGCTGACCCGCGACATCAAGAAGCTCGGCGTCGGTCAGGTGGTCTACTCCGCCATGTGCTACGAGCACGGCGGCATGATCGACGACGGCACGCTGCTTCGGCTCGGCAAGGATAATTTCCGCTGGGTTGGCGGCGACGATCTATCCGGCGAATGGCTGCGGGAAACGGCGCAAAAACTCGGCCTCACCGTGCTGGTGCGCTCGTCGACCGACCAGATGCACAATGTCGCCGTGCAGGGACCGAAAAGCCGCGACATCCTGCGGCAGATCGTCTGGACCTCGCCGCTGCAGCCGTCGATCGACGAGCTTGAATGGTTCCGTTTCGCGGTCGCCCGCATCGGCGGCGGCAATGGCATTCCCGTCATTGTCTCGCGCACCGGCTACACCGGCGAGCTCGGCTACGAGATCTGGTGTCACCCGCGCGACGCCGACAAGGTGTTCGACGCGATCTGGCAGGCCGGCCAGCCGCACGGCCTGAAGCCGATGGGGCTGCAGGCGCTCGATATGGTGCGCATCGAGGCCGGGCTGATCTTTGCCGGCTATGAGTTTTCCGACCAGACAGATCCGTTCGAGGCCGGCATCGGCTTCACCGTGCCGCTGAAGAGCAAGAGCGACGATTTCATCGGCCGCGAGGCGCTGATCCGGCGCAAGGAAAATCCGCAGAAGAAGCTGGTCGGCCTCGACATCGACGCCAATGTCGCCGTCGGCCACGGCGATTGCGTGCACGTCGGCCGCGCCCAGATCGGCGTGGTCACCTCCGGCATGCGCTCGCCGCTGCTAAACAAGACCATCGCGCTGGCCAGGCTTGACGTCGCGCATTCGTCGGTCGGCACCGAGGTCGAGATCGGCAAGCTCGACGGCCACAGCAAGCGGCTGCCGGCGCGCGTTGTCGCCTTTGCCCATTACGACCCGCAAAAGACCAGGCCGCGCTCCTGATCGACGCTGCCCTGGTTCTTCCCTTCTCCGTTGCTGTCGTGGGAGAAGGAAGACCGCACCCGTTGGCAGCGCCAACGAAGCTCGACTGTTCACAAACGCAATGTGCACAGCGTCACAAAGCGCTTGACGTGAAAGCGCGTTGGGTCAATCTTCACTGCTAAGAAAAAAATACTACTGAGCGGAAAACGCCTGGGGCCGTTCAACGTGAGCGTCGATGACGCCTCGCGAGACTGCGGCTGTTGCCGATGGGAACATCAAAAATGGGGAATCCACGTAAATGAGCACGATAGTCACCACCTTGGTGCCGCCTGCCGAAGGGCAGCTGCACCGGAACATCGATTGGCGCGGCGCCTTCTGGGTCGCAAGCGGCGTTCCGGCCCTTGTCCTGTTTTCGATCGGCGGCATCGCCGGCACTACCGGAACGCTGGCCTTCCTGATCTGGACCGTATCCATGGTCATGGGCTTCCTGCAGTCCTTCACCTATGCGGAAATCGCCGGGCTGTTCCCGAATAAATCCGGCGGCGCCTCGATCTATGGCGCCACCGCATGGCTGCGCTATTCGAAATTCATTGCGCCGCTTTCGGTGTGGTGCAACTGGTTCGCCTGGTCGCCGGTGCTGTCGCTCGGCTGCTCGATCGCCGCAGCCTACATCCTCAACGCACTGGCGCCGGTGCCGCTGTTCACCGACACTTCGCCGGAAGTCGCCGCCTATATTGCGGCCCATGCCGGAACCAGCGCCGCTGACGCCATCACCGCGGTCACCGCGGCGGCGACGCCGGCGATCCGTAACTGGACGCTCTACGGTCACACGCTTGGCCCGGTTTCCTTTACCTTCAACGCCACCTTTTTCATCGGCGCGGTGCTGATGCTGATCATCTTCTCGATCCAGCACCGCGGCATCCTGGGCACGGCCAACGTGCAGAAATATATCGGCCTGCTGGTCATCATCCCGATGCTGATCGTCGGCGTGGTGCCAATCGTCACCGGCCAGATCGATTGGGCAAATTTCTCGCCGCTGGTGCCGCTCGCGGCAGCCTATGCGCCGGAGCCCGGCGCATGGAACATCGCCGGCTGGACGCTGGTGCTCGGCGGCATGTTCATCGCGGCATGGTCGACCTACGGTTTCGAGACCGCCGTCTGCTACACCTCCGAATTCAAGAACCCCGGCACCGATACCTTCAAGGCGATCTTCTACTCCGGCCTGTTGTGCATGCTGCTGTTCATCCTGGTGCCATTCACCTTTCAGGGCGTGCTCGGCTTGAACGGCATGCTGGCGACGCCGATCGTCGACGGCTCCGGCGTTGCCGATGCGCTGGCCGGCATGGTCGGCGGCGGACAGCTGATCCACAGCCTGCTGGTCATGCTGATGATCCTGGCGCTGGTGCTCTGCATCATGACGGCGATGGCCGGCTCTTCGCGCACGCTCTACCAAGGTTCGGTCGACGGCTGGCTGCCGCGCTACCTCAGCCATGTCAACGAGCATGGCGCACCGACGCGGGCGATGTGGACCGACCTGGTCTTCAACCTGATCGTGCTGGCCATCGCCTCGGCCGACGCGACAAGCTTTTTCTTCATCCTCGCGGTGTCGAATTGCGGCTATATCATCTTCAACTTCCTCAACCTCAATGCCGGCTGGATCCACCGCATCGACAATGGCCACATCGCGCGGCCCTGGAAGGCGCCGAGCTGGCTGCTCGGCCTCGGCGCGGTCTTCGCCTACGTCAACGCGGTCTTCATGGGCGCCGGAGCCAAGGTCTGGAACCCGATGGCATTGTGGGCAGGGCTGATCACGGCAGCCTTGATCATCCCGGTGTTCTGCTTCCGGCATTACATCCAGGACAAGGGCAAATTCCCCGACCACATGCTGGCCGATCTCGGCATGAACTCGTCCGACCTCACAGTGCGAAAGGCGGGAATGCTGCCCTATCTGACGCTGATCGCCGGCGTCGCGGTGATGCTGCTCGCCAACTGGCTGTTTGTCATCTGAGGCTTGCCTTGAGGAATCGGGCGCGCGATGCGCCCGGTCCCTGCTTTTGTTCTTGCTTTGTGCCGGCAGCTATGCTACTAAATTGGGTATGGTGCTGATTCGCCCCGAGGCTGAGGCGGGTTTTTCGTTTCTGGGCCTATTCTGGCTCAATCGATCTTGATGAACACGCCCTTGGTGTTGAGATATTCGTCAAGGTGTTCGGCGCCGCCCTCGCGGCCGTAGCCGCTCATTTTGTAGCCGCCGAAGGGCACGGCCGGATCGATCGCGTGATAGGTGTTGACCCAGACCGAGCCGGCGCGGATCTTGCGCGACAGCTGGTGGGCGGTAGCGAGATTTTGGGTGAAGACCCCTGCAGCAAGGCCGTAAGGCGTGTTGTTGGCCCGCTCGACCGCCTCGTCCAGGGCATCGAACGGCAAGGCTGAAATCACCGGCCCGAAGATCTCCTCGCGGGCGATCTTCATGTCGTCCGAGACGCCGGCAAAGACGGTCGGCGCAACGAAATTGCCGGTGGCAAGTGCGCCTTCCACAAGCCGGGTGCCTCCGGTGACGAGTTTCGCCCCTTCCGCGGTGCCGGCCTCAAGGTAACCGGTGACCCGTTGCAACTGCTTTTCGGAGACGAGCGGGCCGATCTCGGTCGCCGGGTCGATGCCGTCGCCGACCCTGAGACCCTTGGCATATGCCGCCAGCCGCTCGACGAACTCGTCATGGACGGCGCGTTCGACGAAAAGGCGCGAGCCGGCGATGCAGATCTGGCCGGAATTGGCGAACACCGACATCGCCGCCACCGGTACCGCCTTGTCGAGATCGGCATCGGCGCAGACGATGACCGGCGACTTGCCGCCGAGCTCCAGCGAGACGCGCTTGAGGTTGCCGGCCGAGGCGCGCACGATCGACTGGCCGGTTGCCGTCGAGCCGGTGAAGACGATCTTGTCGACGCCCATGTGCTCGGCGAGTGCCGCGCCTGCCTCGGCGCCGGTGCCGGTGACGATGTTGACGACGCCGTCCGGGACGCCGGCTTCGTTCATGATGTCGGCGATCAAAAGCGGCGTCAGCGGCGCCTCTTCCGATGGTTTCAGCACGATGGTGCAGCCGGTCGCCAGCGCCGGGCCGATCTTCCAGATCGACGCCGCCGTTGGCGCGTTCCAGGGAATGATGGCGCCGACGACGCCGACCGGCTCCTTGCGGGTGAAAGAGACGATTTCGCCGGGCAGCGAGTTGTCGATCGTCTCGCCGTGCAGCGCCGTCGCCATGCCGGCATAGTAGCGCAGCATGCCGATGACGCGGTTGCGATTGGCGCGGGTGCGTATGATCGGCATACCCATGTCGGTGGTGTCGGAGCGGCTGATCTCTTCCCAGTGCTTTTCGAAGAGGTCGGCGATCCTCAGCAGCAGCACCTGCCGCTCATAAGGCTTGAACCGGCTCCATGGCCCCTCGAAGGCCTTGCGCGCGGCAGTCACCGCCAAGTCGATGTCCTGGCGGTCGGCGCGCGGCACCGTGGCGATGACCGCGCCGGTGGCGGGGTTGCGGCTCTCCATGGTCCGACCGGAGCGGGCATCAACCCACCCATCGCCGATGAACATCCGGCGATGGCGCCCGTCGATCGGCAGCCGCAGCGCCACCGTTGTCTGAGGCATGGTCATAACGTCCTCCTCCGGCGCCTACGCCTGGTGGGCGGATTAAACCGCCGGAGGTCACATTTGCCAACAGCTCTATTCGGCCGCCAAAGCCAGTTGCGGCCTTTCGCTTTCTTCTGCCACCTTGGCCGCCTCTTCCGTTGCCACCACCTTCTTGGGCTCCCTGCCGAAGAACAGCGCATAAGCTGCCGGCAGGACAAGGATGGTCAGCACCGTGGCGACGAGAATGCCGCCCATCATGGCGTAGGCGAGCGGCCCCCAGAAGACGCCGCGCGAGATCGGGATCAGCGCCAGCACCGCCGTCAGCGCCGTCAGCACGATCGGCCGGAACCGGCGCACCGCCGAGCCGATGATGGCCTCGGAACGCTCCACGCCGGCGGCAATGTCCTGGTCGATCTGATCGACCAGGATGATCGAGTTGCGCATGATGATGCCGAGCAGGGCGATGACACCGAGGATGGCGACGAAGCCGAACGGCGCGCCGCTGATCAAAAGTGCCGCCGCCGCGCCGATGATGCCGAGCGGACCGGTCGCCAGCACCAGCATCGCCTTGCCGAAATGCTGCAGCTGGATCATCAGCAGCACGACGATGACGGCCAGCATGATCGGCGCTTTTGCCGCGATCGAGGCCTGGCTTTCGGCCGCATCCTCGGCGCCGCCCTGGATCTCGATCTTGTAGCCGGGGGCAAGGCTGGCGCGCAGGCCCTGCATCTCGCTGTACATTTTCATGGCGACATCGTTCGGCTGCACGCCATCCGGAAGCGTGGCGCGTACACTGATGGTCGGCAAGCGGTCGCGCCGCCATTCGACGCCTTGCTCCAGCACCGGGACGATCTTGGCGACCTGCGACAGCGGCACGGAGCCACCGAAATCGGTCGGTATATAGACGGAGTCGACCGCCGACAGCAGGTGACGGCTTGCCTCCGGCTCACGGGCGACGATCGAAACCGTCTCCTCGCCGTCGCGGAAGTCATCGAGCGGCGCTCCGGACATGGTCGCCTGCAGCATCTGGCGGATGCGCTGCGAGGTGACGCCGAGCGCACGGGCACGATCCTGGTCGATCACCAGCTTCATCGCCGGCACCGGCTCCAGCCAGTCGTCGTGGATGGCGCCGAGCAGCGGATTTGCCTGGAACTTCGCCTTCACCTCGTCGGCGATGCGGCGCACCTCCTGGCGATCCGGACCCATGACGCGCATCTGCACCGGCCAGCCGGTCGGCGGACCGAGGAACAGGCGATCGACCTTGGCGCGGATCGACGGGAAATCCTCAGCCAGGATGGTGCGCAGCTTGACGATCAGCCGCTCGCGGGCCGGCTCGTCATTGGCCATCACCAGAAGCTGGGCGAAGTTCGGGTTGCGAAGCTGCTGGTCGAGCGGCAGGAAGAAGCGCGGCGCGCCTTCGCCGATATAGGTGGCTATGAAGCGCTTGTCCTTGTCGTCCATCATCCTGGCTTCGAGCGCCTTGGCCTGGGTCTCGACTTCCTTGATGCTGGTGCCTTCCGGCAGCCAGAGATCGACGAGGATTTCCGGACGCGACGATTGCGGGAAGAAATTCTGCGGGATGAACTGGAACGCCCACAGGCTGGTGGCAAACGTCATCAGTGTCATCACCAGGACGATGATGCGATGGCGCACTGCCCATGCCACGGTCGAGCGAAGACGGCGGTAGAAGCGCGTGTCGAAGACATCGTGATGGTTGCCGGCGTGCTTGCGCTGCTTCAGGATCATGTGGCCGAGCCACGGCGTGAAATAGACCGCCGCAAACCAGGACACGACCAGCGCGATGCCGACGACGTAAAAAAGGGTGCGCACATATTCGCCGGCCGTCGAGGCCGCGAACCCGACGGGAATGAAGCCGGCCGTCGTGATCAGCGTGCCGGTCAGCATCGGGAAAGCGGTCGAGGAGTAGGCGAAGCTCGCCGCATCGACCTTGACCAGGCCTTCCTCGAGCTTTCGCTCCATCATTTCGACGACGATCATCGCGTCGTCGACCAAGAGGCCAAGGGCGATGATCAGCGCGCCGAGCGAAATGCGCTGCAGGTCGATGCCGAGCTCGTACATGATGGCAAACGTGGCCGCCAGCACCAGCGGAATGACGATCGCGATCACCAGGCCCGAGCGCCAGCCTATCGACAGGAACGATACGAAAAGCACGATCAGCAGCGCTTCGCCGAGCGCCTCCATGAACTCGCTCACCGCCTCCTTCACGACATGCGGCTGGTCGGAAATCTGATCGACCGAAACGCCATAGGGCAGCGCCTCTTCGAAGCGCTTGTAGGTCGCTTCGACGTCCTTGCCGACGTCGGTGACGTTGAAGCCCTTGGCCATGACGACGCCGAGCTGGACGCTGTCGTGACCGTTGAAACGATATTTGCGCTGGTACGGATCCTCGAGGCCGGAGGTCACGGTCGCGATGTCGCCGAGGCGGGTCACCTGGTTGCCGGCGCGCAGGCGAAGCTCGCGGATGTCGGCCGCCCTGGTGACATCGCCCTCGACCGAAATGCGCACCGAACGCTGGCCGGTGTCGACCGAACCTGCCGGGTCGACATTGTTCTGGCCTCGGATCGCATTCTGCAGGTCGGTCAACGTCAGGCCACGTTCGGCAAGCGCCTTGGATGAAACGTCGATGTAGAGTTTTTCCGGCTGGTCGCCGATGATCACGGCCTTCTCGACACCGGGCGTCGTCAGCAACATGTCACGCGCCTGGATGGCGAATTTCTTCAGCTCGGGATAGCTGTAGCCGTCGCCGCTGATCGAATGCAGGGTGATGAACGTGTCGCCGAATTCGTCATTGAAGTAAGGCCCGAGCAGCCCCTGCGGCAGCTCATTGGCGATATCGCCGACCTTCTTGCGCACCTGATAGAAAGCATCGGCGACCTGCGCCGGATTGGTGTCGCCCTTGACCTGCAAGGTGATGATGGCGCTGCCGGCGCGGGTGTAGGAGCGGACAAAATCGAGGTGCGGGGTTTCCTGCAGCTTGCGCTCGATCTTGTTGACGACCTGGTCCTCCATCTCCTTGATCGAGGAGCCTGGCCAGATCGCCTGGACGACCATGACGCGGAAGGTGAAATCGGGGTCTTCCTTCTGGCCCATGCGCATCAGGCCGAGCGCACCGGCGACGATGATCAGCCCGAACAGGAAGCGGGCAATGCTCGGATGGCCGATTGCCCAGCGCGAAAGATTGAAAGACCGCTTTTCATTGGTGTCGATGGTCATCGGCGTCAGTCCGTTTCAATTTGATCAACAGAGCACGCGCTTTCGCATGCCCAAGGAACTTCCGATGTGGGCTTCCGGGCGGCGTGGCTTTCCGAGTTGAGAGATCTACATCGCGGTGGGACGCGAGCATCGACGTGGGGGTTACATCGACCTGAGATCTCGAAAATCGGGGGCGCCTGCCGCCCGGAAACCGTGAATTGCCTGGCCGTCAGCGCAAGGGCCTTGCAGCGTCATCGGCCGACGCCGACTGTTGCGCTGCATCACCGGTCAGCTTGACTTTCAGATTCTCGGTCATGAACTGCGTGCCGGCGGCGACGACCACGTCACCCGGCTTCAGCCCATCGGCGACACTGACGCCGTCGGGGGTGAAGGCGGCGACCTTGACCGGATGCGCATGGACGGTCCCGCCATTGCGGTCGACGGTCCAGACGATCGATTGGCTGTCCTTTTGCGCCAACGCGGCCAGCGGGATCGACACCAGCTGCTGCCGGTTGTCCGCCGCGGCTTCGATGGAGGCGGTCATGCCTAGCAGCACGCGAGGATCGTTGGGCAGGCTGACGCGAACGGCAAAGGTGCGCGACTGCGGATCGGCGCTGCCGGCGACTTCGCGGACCTTGCCGTCGAGCGTCAGCGCCTCGTCGGACCAGAAGCCAGCCTTGACGGTCTTGCCCGGCTTGAATTCGGCGATATCGGTTTCCGGAACAGCGATCAGAACTTCCTTCTCGCCGTCGATGGCAACGGTCACCACCGGCGTGCCGGAGCCGACCACCTGGCCGACATCGGCGGCAACGGCGGTGACGATGCCGTTCTTGTCCGCCTTGAGATCGGTATAGCGGACCTGGTTCTGCGCCTGGGCAAGCTGCGAGCGGGCGGAGTCTCGCGTGGCGACCGCCTGATTATAGGCGAGCGTCGCCTGCTCGAGCTGCGACTTCGGCGCGAAATTCTTGGCGTAGAGCTGTTCGGCGCGCTTGCGCGTAAGCTCGACTGTCTCGACCTGACGGTCGGCAGCATCGAGGCTGGCCTGAGCGCTTCTCACCGAAAGCTCGTAGTCGGTGGGATCGATGCGGGCGAGAACGTCGCCCGGCTTAACGCGGTCACCGATGTCGACAAGGCGCTCGGTGATCTTGCCATTGATGCGAAAGCCGAGATTCATCTCGGTGCGGGCGCGCACCGATCCGGAATAGGAAAGCTGACGGGTATCGCTCGCCTTGGCGATCTCGACCACCTTGACCGGGCGGATGATCTCCTTGACCTCGGCTTTCTCCTGCGAGCAGCCGGCGAGGCCGAGAGCGGCAACGACAATCAGTGCCAGGCCGGCGGCCGGTCGCCTGTAGGTGATGGACTTGGACAAAGACACTTTCGTACTCCCGAACTGTGGAGATGAATTCTCGGCATCGCCGCCCGACGGGCGGCAACGGTCATTTCTTCAAGGCTCTGATGGCAAAGTCGGCAAGCTCGTCCGGCGTTGCCCGGTTCTTCTTGGCGAGGCACTGGGCCATGATCTGCGGATGGCAGAGGCTGATAATGGCAGCGCCGAAGCACCGGGACGCGATCACCGGATCCTGATCGACGAACTCGCCGGTGGCGATGCCCTCGCGGATCACTTCCGCGACCAGTTCGTGGATGCTGTCGATGTGCTTTTCGATGACGTGCCAGTCGCGCTCGATGGCGACGATGACCATCTCGTGCACCTTCTCCTGGTCGATCATGGTCTCGAGCGTCCACTGATAGTGCGTATGCACATAGCGGCGGAGTTTTTCGCTGGCGGTGCCGGGGCCATGGCAGGCCTCGTAGGTCAACCGGTAGCAGGTCTCGAGCATACGGCCGCAAACCGCCTGGTGGATTTCGACCTTAGAGGCGAAGAAGCGATAGATGTTGGCGGTCGACATGCCGAGTTCGCGCGCTATATCGGCGACGTTGGTCTTGCCGTAGCCGTAGTGGCGAAACAATCGCTCCGCGCAATCCAGGATGCGCGTGACATTCTCCTGGCGGGCGGAATCGGCGGTGGTGTCTAGGGTTTCAAGCATCTCGTTGGCCAAAATTTACGACTGACGAATTTAGAATTTCGTCACTCGTAAATTGAAAACCGTCACCTGTCAAGGCACGATTTTGGGCGCTGACGACAGAGGGTGACATCTCTGGACGGAGTTGGCCCATGAAGCGCATGGGATTGGCGCCGGGCGCGCCTGCGACAGCGCGCGTTTTTTTGTGCGAAGGATTTTTGAAAAGATGCTTTCCGAAATCGGTTCCGTTTCGGATCAGGCGCTAAGGCTGCTTTGCCATCTCCCGCAGCCGGAACTTCTGGATCTTGCCCGTCGAAGTCTTCGGGATTTCGGCGAAGATCACCGCTTTCGGCACCTTGAAGCGGGCGAGCAGTGCGCGGCAGTGCTCGATGATTTCGGCCTCAGTCGCCGCCTTGCCCGGCTTCAGCTCGACATAGGCAACGGGCACCTCGCCCCATTTATCGTCGGATCGGGCGACAACGCCGCAGGAAGCGACGGCGGGATGCTTGTAGAGCGCCTCCTCGACCTCGATCGAGGAGATGTTTTCGCCGCCGGAGATGATGATGTCCTTGGAACGGTCCTTGAGCTGGATGTAGCCATCCGGATGCATCACGCCGAGGTCGCCCGAATGGAACCAGCCGCCGGCAAAAGCCTCGTCGCTCGCCTTGCGGTTCCTGAGATAGCCCTTCATGACGATATTGCCGCGGAACATCACCTCGCCGATCGTCTCGCCGTCGGCC
Organism: Mesorhizobium sp. M0909; assembly: GCF_040319515.1. Taxonomy (NCBI): domain Bacteria; kingdom Pseudomonadati; phylum Pseudomonadota; class Alphaproteobacteria; order Hyphomicrobiales; family Phyllobacteriaceae; genus Mesorhizobium; species Mesorhizobium sp. M0909. The sequence continues at coordinate 337,013 of NZ_JAMYOA010000006.1, read as the reverse complement.
GGCGTTTCTTGCATGGTCTGCGGGTCCATCACCGTCAGGCCTTCGAGCGCGGCGTAGCGCACGCCCTGCCTGGCCTTCTTCGCCGCCCTCGCCCCCTTCTCCAGCCCGTCCCACTCGCCGTGCCATTCGTTGACGACGGCCGGGCCGTAGGTTTCGGTCAGGCCGTAGAGATGGGTGACGACAAAGCCCGCCTCGGCCATGCCCGACAGCACCGCCTCAGGCGGCGGCGCCGCGGCGGTGTTGAAGGTGACGGTCTGCGGAAATTGCCGCTTGTCCTCGTCCCTAGCGTTGATCAGCACCGACATCACCACCGGTGCGCCACACAGATGGGTGACGCCGTAATCGGCGATGGCGTCGTAGATCGGCTTCGGCCGCACCCAGCGCAGGCAGACATGGGTGCCAGCCTGCACGGCAAGCGTCCAGGGAAAGCACCAGCCGTTGCAATGGAACATCGGCAGCGTCCACAGATAGACCGGGTGCTTGCCCATGCCGGCATGGATGGTGTTGGCATAGGCCATCAGTGCCGCGCCGCGATGGTGACAGACGACGCCCTTCGGATTGCCTGTCGTGCCGGAGGTGTAGTTGAGCGAGATGGCATCCCATTCGTCGTCCGGCATCGACCAGGCGAAATCCTCGTCGCCGTCGGCGACAAACGCCTCATAGTCCAGCGTGCCGATCCGTTCCCCCTTGGGAGAGGGCGCATCGGCGGCATAGTCGGGATCGTCGTAATCGATCAGCAGCGGCCTGACCTTGGCTAGCGTCAGCGCTTGCTGGACCACGCCGGCGAATTCGCGGTCGACGATCAGCACCTTGCTTTCGGCGTGATCGAGCTGGAAGGCAATGACGGCGGCGTCGAGGCGGGTGTTGAGCGAGTGCAGCACCGCCTTGGTCATCGGCACGCCGAAATGCGCTTCCAGCATCGGCGGCGTGTTGGACAGCATGACGGTGACGGTGTCGCCCTTGCCGATGCCGCGCTTAGAAAGGGCCGAGGCAAGCCTCAGCGAGCGTTTCCAGAAATCGCGATAAGTCGTGCGCCGGCGGCCATGAATGATGGCGACCTGGTCGGGAAAGGTTTTTGCCGCCCGCTCGAAATAGGTGAGCGGCGTCAGCGGCTGATGGTTGGCCGGGTTCCTGTCGAGATCCTGTTCGTAGGGATTGCCCATCCCGTCCTCCCCGATGTTCGTCCAGAACTTTAGCTACCGGTTTGCGGTCCGTCACCACCAACGATGCCGCGACAGACCGCATTTGGCACAATGACGATCTAGATTCGACGGGCGCGAGAGCATTACCTGCCCGCGCGTAGTTTGACTTTTGTCGAGAGCCGTGAATAATGTCAGCGAGGAGATGGCATGGCGATCCGACCGGCAGAACAGCTTATCCACAAGGCCGCCTGGCTTTACTACGCACACGGGTTGCGCCAGGACCAGGTGGCCAGCCAGCTCAAGATTTCGCGTGCCTCAGTAGCGATGTATCTGCGCAAGGCGCGCGAGACCGGCATCGTCAACATCTCGACCTCGACCCAGCTTTTCACCGACGACGTGCTGGCGCGCGAGCTGGAAGACGCGCTGAAGCTCGACGCCGTCTGGATCGCGCCGGAAAACGGCTATGTCGCCGACCCGTCCACCGACATCGCGGTACTTGCGGCAAGCGTCTTTCTCGAGCTGGTCAGGAAGGGCGACCGCATCGGCGTCGCCTGGGGGCGGACCATCTACACCATCGCCGATATCATGTCCTATGCCGATCTGCAGGACGTCACCGTGGTGCAGCTCTGCGGCAATCTGGGCGCCCCCTATTCGTACCGGCCGGACCAATGCACCATGGAGATCGCCCGCCGGCTCAACGCCAAGGGACTGAATTTTTACGCGCCGCTGGTGCTGACGACGGAAGAACTGGCACGCGGCCTGCGCGCCGAGCCGGTGATCCGCGAGCAATTGTCGGGCATCGGTGACTGCAACCTGGCGCTATACTCGGTCGGCTCGGTGGATACCGACAGCCATCTGGTCAAATGCGGCGCGCTGACGCCAAGCGAAATGGCTGCATTGCGCAAGGCGGGTGCGGCCGGCGTCATTGCCGGGCAAATCATCGACGCCCAGGGCCAGGCGCTCGACTGCAGCTACAACCGCCGGCTGATTTCGGCGGAGCTGTCATCGCTGCGCCAGATCGAAAAGCGCCTTGTGGTGGTGCAGGAGGAGAGCAAGTTCGAACCGCTCGTCGCGGCGATCGCCGGCGGGCTCTGCACCCATCTCGTCGTCGGCGCGCGCATGGCGCGACGGCTGCTCGACCATGCCGGAGCGGCAGCAGAAAAGGTAGCGTGATAGCCGCCGGTGCATTGTCATCAAGGCGTCGCGGCATTCCTGTTCACAACAAAGAGAAATCGGACGAAGCTGACATGAAGAACCTATGGAATGACGGCGAGGCGGAGAAGCTGGTCGCCGACTATGCAAAGAAGGGTGTGGCCCGCGACCTGGCGTTGCGCGTCTACACGACCAGGCTGCTGGGCGGCGAGCCGCGGCTCGTCCTGCATGGCGGCGGCAACACCTCGTGCAAGACCAAGGCCACCGATCTTGTCGGTGACGAGTGGGACGTGCTCTGCGTCAAGGGCAGCGGCTGGGACATGGGCGTCATCGAGCCGCAGGGCCTGCCGGCGGTCAAGCTCGGCGCGCTGTTGAAGGCGCGGTCGCTGAAGAAGCTCTCCGACGAGGACATGGTCGCGCTGCAGCGGGCGAACCTCATCGATCCGTCCTCGCCCAATCCGTCCGTCGAGACGCTGCTGCACGCGTTCCTGCCGCACAAATTCATCGACCACACGCATTCGACCGCAATCCTCGCCATCGTCGACCAGGAGGACAGCGAGGCGCTGAGCCGGAAGGTGTTCGGCGAAAAGATGGGCTTCGTGCCTTACATCATGCCGGGCTTCGATCTGGCGAAGGCGGCCGCCGATGTTTTCGACGCCGATCCGATGGTCGAAGGCCTGATCCTCGACAAGCATGGGATTTTCACCTTCGGCGACGATGCCAGGCAGGCCTATGACCGGATGATCCATTATGTGAACGTCGCCGAGGATTTCATCGCCAGCCACGGCAAGCCGCGCACCGAAAAGGTGGCACTGCCGGCCAGGCTGGCGAAGCCCGCGGAGATTGCGCCGATGCTGCGCGGCGCGGTGGCGGTGGCTCGCGGTGAAGGCCGCTTCGACCGCATGATCAGCGATTTCCGCACCTCGGATGCGATCGTGGATTTCATCAATTCGGCAAAAATTGCCGACTATGCCGGGCGCGGCGTCTCGACACCCGACCTGTCGATCCGCATCAAGACCGGACCGATGGCACTGCCGGCGCCCGACGCTGACAAGGTAGGCGACTACAAATCCGTCATCCGCCAGCATGTCGAGAAATTCGCCAAGGACTATCGCGCCTATTTCGAAACCAATGATGCGCTCGACGACGTGAAGCGCACCATGCTCGACCCGATGCCGCGGCTGACGCTGGTGCCCGGCCTCGGCATGTTCGGCCATGGCCGCACGCTCAAGGACGCGAAGATCGCCTCCGATGTCGGTGAAATGTGGATCGAGGCGGCGCGCGGAGCGGAAGCGGTCGGCGACTTCCGTCCACTGTCCAAAGCCGACCTGTTCCCACTCGAATACTGGTCGCTGGAACAGGCCAAGCTCGCCTCCAACAAGCCGAAGCCGCTGACTGGCCAGGTTGTGCTGGTCACCGGCGGCGCCGGCGCAATCGGCGCCGCCACCGCAAAGCTGTTCGCCTACAACGGCGCTCATGCCGTCGTCGTCGATCTCGATGCGGCAAGGGCGACGGAAGCGGCGAAGAAGGCCGGCAACAATTCGATCGGCATTGGCGCCGACATCACCGATCCGGCGCAGATGCGCGCTGCGTTCGACAAGGCGGTCGACGTCTACGGCGGCCTCGACATTCTCGTCTCGAATGCCGGTGCCGCCTGGGAGGGCCGGATCGGCGAGCTCGACGACGCCACCTTGCGCAAGAGTTTCGAACTCAATTTCTTCGCCCACCAGTCGGCGGCGCAGAATGCCGTGCGCATCATGCTCGAACAGGGCACCGGCGGCGTGCTGTTGTTCAATACCTCCAAGCAGGCGGTCAATCCGGGGCCGAAGTTCGGCGCCTATGGCATTCCCAAGGCGGCAACGCTGTTTTTGTCTAGGCAATATGCCCTCGACTACGGCGCGCATGGCATCCGCTCCAATGCCGTCAACGCCGACCGCATCCGTTCGGGGCTGTTGACCGATGCCATGATCGCCAGCCGCTCGGGCGCACGCGGCGTGTCTGAAAAGGAGTACATGTCCGGCAACCTGCTCGGGCAGGAAGTGACGGCCGAAGACGTCGCCCAGGCCTTTCTGCATCAAGCGCTGGCCGAGCGGACAACCGCCGATGTGACGACGGTTGACGGCGGCAACATCGCGGCGGCGTTGAGGTAGATCTAAACGCCGGGCCAACAAAAAAAAGAGCGGCCCGCGAGCCGCTCTTTTCCTTTGCCGATAGCGAAAGACTACTTCGCGTTCGGGTTCGGCATCCAGGCCGGCATCGCGACATCGGCATGGGCGAATTGCGGCAGCTTGGCCGAGAGGTCCTCCATGTTCTTGATGTCCTTGTCGATCAGATCCTTCTGGGTGATCAGCGTCGGCGGCACGATGACGTTGTGGCCCGGGTCTTCGCCGGCCAAGAGTTGCGCCAGCGCACGCACCGAGACCTGGCCGACGACGGCCGGGTTGGTGGCGGCGGTTGCCGCCCAGGCGCTGTCCGGCTCGCGCATCGCGGCGATGTCCGAGGTAGAGATGTCGGCCGAATAGATCTTGATGTCCTTGTTCAACCCGGCCTCGTCGACGGCGATCTTCACGCCTTTGGCGAATTCGTCATAGGGCGCGAACATCACCTTGATGTCGGGATGAGCCGACAACACCGAGCGAGCCTGGTTGGCGACCGAATTGGCGATCGGATTGTCGAGCGTGCCGAACATGGCGACTTCGTTGATGCCCGAATATTTCTTCTTGAATTCGACCCAGGTCTCGTTGCGGCGGTCGAGCGGCGCGATGCCGGCGACATAGACATAGCCGGCCTTCCAGCTCTCGCCATTGTCTTTGACCGCCTGTTCGAGCGCCAGGCGCGCGAGGTCGCGGTCGGATTGCTCGATCTGCGGGATCTTGGGGTTTTCGACATTGACGTCGAAGGCGACGACCTTGATGCCGGCATCGACCGCGCGCTGGGCGGCGTCCTTCATCGATTCCGTCAGTCCGTGCTGGATGATGATGCCCTGGACGCCGAGCGCGATGGCTTGGTCGACCATGTCGGCCTGAAGCGCCGCGTCCTGGCGACTGTCGAGCACGCGCAGGTCGACGCCGAGCGCCTTGGCCTGCGCCTCGACACCTGACAAATACGCCTGGAAGAAGTCGCCGGTCGAGAGATAGCGGACCAGCGCTATCTTGACGGCGCCCGGCTTGTCGAACGGCGCTGGCCGATCCTGCGCCATTGCCGGCAACTGCATCAGCAATGTTGCGCCGGCAAGCCCGAGCGCTGCCTTCCCCAAAAGTCTTCTTGTGATGTTCACGTCGCTTCCTCCACTTGTTGAACCCAAAATGTGACCCGGTCGAACCCTATCTCCTGCCCCTGCCGGACAGGGCGAAGGTAAAGACAAGGGCGACCACGAGAACCACGCCCTTGACGAAATCCTGCGTGTAGTAAGGCGCGTTCATCATCGTCAGGCCCTGCAGCAACACGCCGACAAACACCGCGCCGACGGCGGTGCCGAAGGCGTTCGGCTTGGCGGCGCCGAGAACCGCGTAACCGATGAGTGCCGCGGCCACCGCGTCGAGCAACAGATTATTACCCGAGGCGATGTCGCCGCGTCCAAGCCGGGCGGCGAGCAAAATGCCGCCGATCGAGGCAAAAACCCCTGATATAACGTAGGCCCAGATTTTGTATGCCTTGACAGGGGCGCCGGCGAGTTCGGCGGCGCGTTCGTTGCTGCCGACCGCATACATCATGCGCCCGAAACGTGTGTATTCTAGAAAGAACCAGATCAGTACGGCCAGCACGAGCAGGACGACGACCGACACCGGGATGAGGTTCGGGATGAAGAAGTCGAAGCGGTGACGCCCAAGTGCCAGGAACGCTGCGCCGAAGCTGCCGTTGGCAACCGAGCCGTCGGGCATGGTCATGCCGGTGGCGATCGAGCGGCCCTCGGTAGGTATGCGCTGCAGGCCGACAAGCAGGAACATCATGCCGAGCGTCGCCAAAAGGTCCGGCACCCGCATATAGACGATCAGCCAGCCATTGATGAGGCCGACGACGGCGCCGATCACAAGGCAGACGACGACCGCCACGACGGCGTTCTGTTCCAGCACCACCATGACGTAGGCAGCCGCCATCATGGCGCTGGTGGCGACCGAGCCGATCGACAGGTCGAAGCCGCCGACGACCAGCGTGGCGGTGACGCCGAGCGCCAGAACGCCGGTGATGGCGACCGACTGGAAGATGAAGACGGCGCTTTGCGGCGAGACGAAACCATCGGCGGCGACGGCGAAATAGGCGATCAGCCCGAACAACAGAACGATGAAGCCGTAGCGAATAGCATGGTCGCGCAGGATCATTCAGCGCTCCCGCACGCTGGCACCGTCTTTATCCGACCCGAATTCATACCCTCTCCATTCCAATTCTCATCGTCTTCCCGCTGTCAGGCTGCGCTGTGCAACGGCCCGCCCGCCACTTCGGCCAATAGCCGCTCGAGATCGACATCGGTATTGCGGTGCTCGCCGACGATCGTCTGCTCCGACATCACCAGGATGCGATCGGCCGTCTCCAGGGCTTCGTCGAGTTCGGTGACGAACAGCAGCGTCGCGCGGCCGTGGGCGCTCGCCCGCAGCTTTGCGGCGATATCGCGTCTGGCCGAGATGTCCACACCTTGAAACGGCTCGTCGAGGATGAAAAGCCTTGCCGCCTGCGACATCCAGCGGGCGACCATCACCTTCTGCTGATTGCCACCGGAAAGCGACGCCATCTCGTCCCTCTCGGAGCGGCAGACGATGCCCAACTCCTGGATCTGCTGGCGGGCAACAGCGCGTTCGATACGGCGTTTGAGAACACCGAGACGCGACATGCGACTGTGAAACGGCAGGCTGATGTTTTCCTGGATGTTGAAGTCGCCGACGATGCCGTTTTCGCCACGGTCCTTGGCGACGAGAAACACGCCGGCGGCAATCGCTTCGCCGGTCGACGCCGGCGCATAGGGTTTCCCGTTCAGCACCATGGTCCCGGACAGCGGCTTGCGCAAACCGAACAGCGTCTCGGCGAGTGCGGTCTTGCCGACACCGACGAGGCCGGTGATGGCGACGACCTCGCCGTCGCCGAGGGTCAGCCAAATCGGCCTGGCGCCTTCAGCAATCCGCAACGCATCGGCAGTGAAAATTGCCTTGGCCGAATTCCTGGCGACGATCCGCTCGAGCTGGATCTTACGGCCGAGCATGGCGTTGACCGCACCTTCGTAATCCAGCGGCTTCTTGTCGAAGATACCTGAGATAACCCCATCGCGCATTGAAATGATGCGATCGGCAAGCCGTCTGATATCCGACATACGGTGCGAGATGTAGAGGATCGCCACGCCTTGCTGGCGGAGCCGGTCGAGCAATGCGAACAGCCGGTCGGCTTCGGCGCTGGACAGCGAGGAGGTCGGCTCGTCGAGGATCAGCACTTTCGGCCGGTGCGCCATGGCGCGGGCGATCGCCACCATCTGGCGGTCGGCCAGAGAGAGATCGCTGATCCGGGCCTTGAGGTCGATGGCCAGTCCCATGCGGTCGGCCACCGCCTTTGCCTCGCGACGCACCCGGCCTGGATTGAACAGGGTCGGCACGCCGCTGCCGCTCAACCTATCGAGGGTAAGATTGGTGGCGACGTCGAGGTCGGCGACGACACCGTCATTGATGTTCTGGTGGACGGTAACGACGCCGGCGCGGATCGCCTCCGCCGGCGTTTTCGGGTCGAACTCATGCCCGGCAAGCGACATCGAGCCGCCGCCATGGTCGTAAACGCCGCTGATGATCTTGACGAGGGTGGATTTGCCGGCGCCGTTGGCGCCCATCAGCACGGTCACTTCGCCGGCATGCAATTCGAGCGAGACGCCGCCAAGCACCTCGATATGGCCAAAGGATTTCCTCAGGCCATCGACGCGGAACACGGCATCATTGCCCATTCGTTCCTCCCTGACCGTGACGCTATGGGCTATATCGGCAATTGTCAACACGATTGACAATTGCCAGAAGGCTTCCTAGCTTGGCCCGGCCGCCATGGCTCCGCTATCATCGGAGCACATAAGCGGGAGGTGAGGATGACTGGGAAATCGCCGTTCGAAGCACTGTCGGTCGAGACACTGGCGGGCCGTCTCGGTGCCAACGAGGCCCTGTGTTCGCAGATCGGCAAGGATACGAGCCAGTGGAAGGTTCGTGAAGTCGGCGACGGCAATCTGAACCTTGTGTTCATCGTCGAAGGTGCTGAGGGTGCGGCCGTCGTCAAGCAGGCCCTGCCCTACGTCCGGCTGGTCGGCGACAGCTGGCCGCTGCCGTTAAAACGCTCCTTCTTCGAATACCATGCGCTGACGCGGCAACAGGCACGGGCGCCGGGTTCGGTGCCGGCCATCTACCACTTCGACGAAAGTCAGGCGCTGATCATCATGGAGTATCTGTCGCCGCACATCATCCTGCGGCGGGCGCTGATCGAGGGCCGGCAATTGCCCAACATCGCGAAAGATATCGGCTTGTTCATGGCCCGCACGTTGTTTCGCGGCTCCGACCTGCATATGGCGACCAGGGACCGCAAGGCCGATCTGGCGCTGTTCGCCGACAATGTCGAACTATGCGACATCACCGAGAACCTGGTTTTCTCGGATCCGTATTTCGATGCCAAGATGAACCGCCACACCAGTCCGCAGCTCGACGGCATTGTCGCCGAGCTGCGTGCCGACCGCGACCTCAAGGTCGAGGCGCAGCGGATGAAGCACATCTTCGCTGCCAATGCCGAGACGCTGCTGCATGGCGACCTGCATTCCGGCTCGATCATGGTCACCGACGCCGAAACGCGGATGATCGACCCCGAATTCGCCTTCTACGGCCCGATCGCCTTCGACGTTGGCATGCTGCTCGCCAATTTCTGGATGGCGTTCTTCTCGCAGCGCGGCCATGAACAGGGCGGAAGCCGCGATGCCATGCGCGACTATCTGCTCGGCGTTACGGTCGAGACATGGTCGGTATTCCGCGTCGAGTTCTCGCATCTGTGGCGAACCGAGCGTACCGGCATGCTCTACCAGAAGAGCCTGTTCGAGGATCAGGGCGACAGGCTTAGCGCCGAGCAGGCGCTCGACCACATGCTGCAGTCGATCTGGACCGATCTGCTCGGCTTTGCCGGCGTCGAGGTTCACCGGCGCATTCTCGGCCTTGCCCATAATGCTGATTTCGAGACCATTGCCGATCCTGATCTGCGCGCCAGATGTGAGGCAAAGGCGCTGAAATTCGGCCGTCACGTTGCCGTCAACCGGCGCCAGATCCACAGCATCGACGAGGTCAACCGGTTGGCCGCGCTGATCGAACGGGAGAGCAGAATTTGAACGTCGGCGACCGCCACTACCGCACTATCTGGCCGAGTGACGACGGGCGTTCGGTGGAGATCATCGACCAGCGCTGGCTGCCGCATGAGTTCCGCATCGAAAAGATCGATACCGTCGCCGGCATCGCCACGGCAATCCGCGACATGTGGGTGCGCGGGGCGCCGCTGATCGGCGTCACCGCGGCCTATGGCGTCGCCATGCAGATGGCCGACGACCCGTCGGATGCAGCACTCGACGCCGTCTGGGCAACCTTGCACGAAACGCGCCCGACGGCGATCAATTTGCGCTGGGCGCTGAACGAAATGCAGCGCTTCCTGCTGACGCTTCCCCTGGCAGAACGTGCCGCGGCTGCGTATCGGCGTGCCGGCGAGATCGCCGACGAGGATGTCGGCCTCAACCGCGCCATCGGCGCCCATGGGCTCGAAATCATCAAGGCGATCGCGGCGCGCAAGCAGCCAGGCGAACCAGTCAACATCCTGACCCACTGCAATGCCGGCTGGCTGGCCACCGTCGACTACGGCACCGCCACCGCGCCGATCTATCTGGCGACGGAAGCCGGCATTCCAGTCCATGTCTATGTCGATGAAACGCGACCCCGCAACCAGGGTGCCCAATTGACCGCCTGGGAGATGGCCGGCCACGGCGTGCCGCATACGCTCATTGTCGACAACGCCGGCGGCCATCTGATGCAGCGTGGCCAGATCGACATGGTCGTCGTCGGCACCGACAGGACCACCGCCGACGGCGATGTGTGCAACAAGATCGGTACCTATCTCAAGGCACTGGCCGCCGCCGACAACGACGTGCCGTTCTATGTCGCGCTGCCGTCGCCGACGATCGACTGGACCGTGGGCGACGGGCTGGCCGAAATCCCGATCGAACAGCGCTCGCCCGACGAGGTCTCGCTGGTCTGGGGCAAGACCGCGTCCGGCGAGATCGCCCAGGTCCGCGTGTCGCCGGAAGCCACGCCGGCGGCCAATCCGGCCTTCGACGTGACGCCGGCGCGGCTGGTCACCGGTTTGATCACCGAACGCGGTGTCGCTACGGCCTCGCGCGAAGGCCTGAAGACGATGTTTCCCGAGCGCGGATGATCCGCGGTCGGCGCCGCGATTGACAGTACAGCCCTGCCCTCCCATACATCTGCCGTCAATGTTCTCAGGGCGGGGTGAAAGTCCCCACCGGCGGTGAAGGGTTTCGGCCCAAGCCCGCGAGCGCCTTCCAGATGATCGGAAGGGTCAGCAGATCCGGTGTGATTCCGGAGCCGACGGTCAAAGTCCGGATGGAAGAGAACGAATGGAAGACGGTCCGCTTTCGCGGTTCGGATTCCATATCGTGCGTCCTGATTCTGGTTCGAAACGGAAGGATGGACCCATGAATCAGCATTCCCGGAAAAACTATGAAACGATCCGCGTTGCCGTCATTCGGGCGCGCTGGCACGCCGACATCGTCGACCAATGCGTTGCAGCGTTCGAGGCGGACTGGCGGTTCTCGGGGAGAAACGCTTTGCCGTCGATGTCTTCGACGTGCCGGGTGCCTATGAGATTCCCCTGCATGCAAAGACCTTGGCCCAGACCGGTCGCTATGCGGCGATCCTCGGCGCGGCGTTTGTCGTCAATGGCGGCATCTACCGCCATGAATTCGTGGCGGGCGCTGTCATCGACGGCATGATGAACGTGCAATTGTCGACTGGCGTGCCCGTGCTTTCGGCGGTGCTGACGCCGCACAACTACTATGACAGTGCGGACCATCACCGCTTCTTCTTTGAGCATTTCAAGGTCAAGGGCAAAGAGGCGGCCAGTGCCTGCGTGCAACTGCTGGCGGCACGCGAACGCATCGCGGCATGAAATCTCCGTCGCGGGTGGAAATCCCGGTAAGGCGCTGTAGTATCTCACGAAAACCAAGGAGGATGCCGGTGCAGACCAAGAAGATCATCAATGACGGTAACCGCTCCGTCGACGAGATGCTGGAGGGCATCCTGGCTGCGCATCCGCGCCATCTCAAAAGTGCGGAGGGAAGTCCGCGCTCCATCATCGCCCGCGACGGCCCACGCCCCGGCAAGGTCGGCCTCGTCATCGGCGGTGGCTCCGGCCACGAGCCGACCTTCCTCGGCTTCGTCGGCAAGGGGCTGGCCGACGCCGCCGCAATCGGCAATGTCTTCGCCTCGCCGCCGCCGGACCCGATCCTCGAATGCGCCAAGGCGGCCAGCGGCGGCGCCGGCGTGCTGTTCATGTACGGCAACTATGCCGGCGACGTGATGAACTTCGACATGGCCGCAGAGATGGCGGCGATGGACGACATCGAAGTGCGCACCGTGCTGACCACCGACGACGTCGCCTCGGCGCCACGCGACCAGAGGCAGAAGCGGCGCGGCGTCGCCGGAAATTTCTTCATTTTCAAGGCCGCCGGTGCCGCATGCGACCAGATGCTGTCATTCGATGAATGCGAGCGTATCGCCAGGAAGGCCAACGATCACACCTTCACGATGGGCGTGGCGCTGTCGCCCTGCTCGCTGCCGCAGACCCGCCGGCCCAATTTCGAGATCGGCCCGGACGAGATGGAGATCGGCATGGGCATCCACGGCGAGCCCGGCACCGCGCGTGGAAAGTTGAAAACCGCCGACGAGATCACCGACGAAATGCTGGACAAGGTCCTCGACGAGATGGCGCCGGCGCGCGGCGATAAGGTCGCCGTGCTCGTCAATTCGCTCGGCTCAACGCCGTTGATGGAGCTTTACATCATGAATCGGCGCGTCAAGCAGAGGCTCGACGACATCGGCGTTTCCGTCCACGCGACCTGGGTCGGCAATTATTGCACGTCGCTCGAAATGGCCGGCGCCTCGGTGACGCTGATGCATCTCGACGGCGAATTGCAGGCGATGCTCGACCATCCCTGCGACTGCGCCATGTTCCGCGCCGGCTGAGAGAGCATCATGAAATCCACCGATACGGCCAAATTGAAAAGAATGTTCGATGCGATCGCCGCGGCGATCGACGCCGACAAGGACAGGCTCTGCCGGCTCGACGGCATCATCGGCGACGCCGACCATGGCATCGCCATGGCACTAGGCTTCGGCGCTGTGCGCGACGCGCTGGACCAGATCGATGCGTCGACCGAGCCGACGGCATTGCTCAACACCGCGGCAAAGTCGTTTCTCAACGCAGTCGGCGCCTCGTCGGGCCCGCTCTATGCGACCGCCTTCATGCGCGGTGCCGCCGCCGTGAAAGGCAAGGCAATTCTGGAGGACGCTGACGTCATCGCCATGTTCCGCGCGATGGCGCAAGGAATCCAGGATCGCGGCAAGGCCGAGCTCGGCGAAAAAACCATGGTCGACGCCTGGCTGCCGGCAGCGCAGGCAGCGGGTGTCGCACAGGAAGCCGGCAAGAGCCTGTCCGAGAGCCTGGATGCGGCCCTTGCCGCGGCCGAAAGCGGCGCCGAGGCGACCAAGGACATGATCGCCACCAAGGGCCGCTCTTCGCGTCTCGGCGAGCGCTCGCTCGGCCACGTCGATCCTGGCGCCGCGTCGGCCGTGACGATCGTCAGGGCGATGCGGAACAGTCTGGCTTAGCCCCGCTTCGCTGCGTCGAGCCTGTCGATGGCCTGGACATTGCCGGCCGATGGTCCCCTCTCATCGAATTCCGATGCGAGCCAGGCGTCGACGATCGACTTGGCCAGTTCCGGGCCGATGACGCGCGCGCCCATGGTGATGATCTGGGCGTTGTTGGATTTCGCCGCGCGCTCTGCCGAATAGGTGTCGTGGGTGAGTGCGGCGCGAATGCCGGGGACCTTGTTGGCGGAAATGGATACACCGATGCCGGTGCCGCAAAACAGGATGCCGCGATCGTTCTCGCCGTCCAGGATGGTCTGGGCGAGCTTCTGCGACAGGTCGGCATAGTAGCCGGCCTGGCTGAGGTCGCTAACCGTGAGGCCGGGCTTGGTGGCGAGGTGAGCGGCAATGACGTCGAGCAGCGGCTTGCCGGCGCTGTCGGCTCCAATGGCTATTTTCATGTTCGGTTTCCTTCCTGTTCGATGCTTCAGATCGCCGCCGAGGCGCGTTTGAGGATGTCGATATAGCCTTCCGCCTGCCAGGCGGAACGGCCGATGAACAAGCCGTCTATATTGGGCTGGCCGACCAATTCGGCGGCATTTTGCGGATTGACGCTGCCGCCATAAAGCACCGGTGGCACCACGGGCAGCAGGTCGCGGGCGATTTTCTTGATCAGCGCCTGCTGCCTGTCGGCATAATCCGAACTGGCCGGCACACCCTTGTCGCCGATCGCCCAGACCGGCTCATAGGCAAACAGGATCGTCGCCGCCTTCGCCGCCCCTTCGAGAAACTGCAGTGCGCCGTGCACCTGCAGGGCCAGTACCGCAGCGGCCTGCCCGCTGTTGCGTTGAGCCAAGGTCTCGCCGACGCAGATGAGTGGCACGAGACCGTGCTTCACCGCCGCTGCAGTCTTCAGCCCGACAGCCTTGTCGGTCTCGCCGAAATGCTCGCGCCGTTCGCTATGGCCCAACTCTACCATATCAAGTTCGCAGTCTTTCAGCATTACCGGCGAGATCTCGCCGGTCCAGGCACCGGCGTCGGCCCAATGCATGTTCTGCGCGCCGACCTTGGTGCGTGTCGGCGACAGCGCTTTCTTGACCTCGCGGATCGCGGTGAAGGGCGGGACGACGAAAGGCTGAATGCGCTCGTCGAAACCGGGGACGAACTCCGCCAGCGCCTCGGCGAAAGCCATCGCCTCGGCGAGCGTCTTGTTCATTTTCCAGCTGGTGCCGACCCAATAAACCATACGCGCCCTCCTACTCTGCGATCACCGTCAGCGAAACGCCAGCGCCATCCAGTGCGGCGCGCATCTGCGGCTGCGGCTCGCGGCCGGTGAAGACCATGTCGAAGGCCTTGAGATCGGTGAGGAAGTGCAAGGCGGTGCGGCCAAACTTGCCGTGATCGGCCAGCAGATATTTGCGCGCTGCTGCGGCCATCATCAGCCGTTTGGTCTGGACCACTTCCTGATCTTGGTGAAAGGCAGAGGCACCATGGATGGCCGATGAAGACAGGAAGGCGACATCTGCGCGCAAAGATTTCAGCGTGTCTTCGGCGAGCAGGCCGAAGAAGCCGTGGAACTTCTTGCTGTATTGGCCGCCAAGCGCAATCAGGTTGATGCCGGCAACGCCCGCCAAATCCTGGATGACAGCCAGGTTGTTCGAGATCACCGTCAGCGGACGCAGATCGGCAAGGTGCCGAGCAACGCCGCCCGCGGTCGAGCCGTCGTCGATGATCACCGTCTGGCCCGGTTCGATCATCCTCACGGCGGCGACGGCGATGCGCTTTTTCTCGTCGCCAGCCAATCTCTGGCGGTAACGGAAATCGCTCTCGAAAAGGCTGCTCGGCTGGATCGAGGCGCCGCCGCGCACCTTGCGCAGGAAGCCGCTTTCCTCGAGCTCGTCGAGGTCGCGGTGGACGGTCATCTTCGACACGCCGAAGCGTGAGGCAAGATCGTCGACACTGGCGGTGCCGATGTCCATCAGAAAATCCATGATGCCTTGCCGACGGCCGTCGCTCTTCATTTCCGCGGCTTCCTCGTAGACCCCGGTTCCGAGATATAACAGCAAACGTCGCACAAGCCACCAAATTTTTTGTGATAATGTTATATCTCTATGGGATATCATGACGCTTCTGGTCGCGTGCTGTAACAAGAATTGCTGCCGGCCGAGCGCCCAGCGGTTGCGGTGCCGCGGAAATCCGGCCAG
Source organism: Mesorhizobium sp. M0909 (assembly GCF_040319515.1). NCBI lineage: Bacteria > Pseudomonadati > Pseudomonadota > Alphaproteobacteria > Hyphomicrobiales > Phyllobacteriaceae > Mesorhizobium > Mesorhizobium sp. M0909. The sequence continues at coordinate 321,650 of NZ_JAMYOA010000006.1, read as the reverse complement.
AAGCATCAGGGGCTCGACGACAACCGAACAGCCCGCAAACACTGGCTCGAAACCGGATACGGGAGACTACTGAGTGGCTCGCATCACACTGAGACAATTGCTCGATCATGCCGCCGAATACGGCTATGGCGTGCCTGCCTTCAACATGAACAATATGGAACAGGGCCTCGCCATCATGGAGGCAGCCGAGGAGACCAAATCGCCGGTTATCCTGCAGGCGAGCCGCGGTGCGCGAGCCTACGCCAACGACGTGGTGCTGGCCAAGCTGATCGACGCGCTGGTCGAAATCCATCCCGATATCCCGGTCTGCATGCATCTCGACCATGGCAACAACGAAGCGACCTGCGTCACCGCGATCCAGCACGGCTTCACGTCGGTGATGATGGACGGATCGCTGAAGGAAGACGGCAAGACACCGGCCGACTACGCCTATAATTCCGGCATCACCCGCCGCGTCGTCGACATGGCGCATTGGGGCGGCGTCTCGGTGGAAGGCGAGATCGGCGTTCTCGGATCGCTGGAGATGGGCGGCGGCGAGCAGGAGGACGGCCATGGCGTCGAGGGCGTCATCAGCCACGACCAGCTACTGACCGATCCCGTGCAGGCCGAACAATTCGTGCGCGACACCCGTGTCGATGCGCTCGCCGTCGCCATGGGCACCAGCCACGGCGCCTACAAGTTCAGCCGCAAGCCCGACGGCGCTGTGCTCGCCATGAACGTCATCGAGGAAATTCACCGCCGCCTGCCGAGCATGCATCTCGTCATGCACGGCTCGTCCTCGGTGCCGGAAGAGCTGCAGGAGATCATCAACAAATATGGCGGCCAGATGAAGCCGACATGGGGGGTGCCGGTCGAGGAGATCCAGCGCGGCATCAAGCACGGCGTGCGCAAGATCAACATCGATACCGACAACCGCATGGCGCTGACCGGCGCCATTCGCAAGGTGCTGACCGAGAACCCGAGCGAATTCGACCCGCGCAAATATCTGACGCCGGCGATGGCCGCCATGCGAAAGCTCTGCAAGGAGCGTTTCGAGCAATTCGGCACCGCTGGCAACGCGCCGAAGATCAAGCCGCTGCCGCTATCGGAAATGGCCAGGCGCTATAAATCCGGCAGCCTCGACCCTAAATTCGGCTGATGTGTTCTGGATGAGCAGGGGCCGGATCGGCTCCTGCTCATCCATCATGCTCGCGGCAAAAGATCGGCCCTGCCGGTCTCGATGAAGGGCGCCCAATAGTCGACCGACTCGCGGATCATGGCGATGACCTGGTGGTCGACGGGCTCGCGCTCGCGGAACGACAATTCGAGGCAGATCTCGTTGTCGACGCCGCCGCCACGGCGAACCGTCTCCAGCAGCTTTTCCGGCGTGATGCGGCCGTCCTTGTTGTGGGCGGCAATGAACGGCCAATGGCCACCCTTGTTCATCGACGACTGCTTGACGTGGATGATCGGCGATTGCTTTGGAAAGGCTTCGGCCCAGGCATAAGGGTCGATGTCGTCCGGATTGCTCGACGTCACGTCGCCATGGTCGATGTCGACCATCATGTTGAGCGGGATCGCCATGCCGGCGGCATCGATCTCGCGCTGCAGCGTCCGGCAGCTCTCGATCGTATGGCCGAACTCGCGGCCGACCGACATCGGCTCCCAGAACAGGTAGATCAAGCCGGCGGCCCGGGCATGCTCGGCAACCTCACGCCAGCACGCCAGCGCGATGTCGAAAAGCCGCGCGCGACGTTCAGGATCGTCGTAATCCCGGTGGGTGAAGATCGCGAACTGCGTACCCATGCCGCCGGCGCCGAGCTCGGCCGAAATTTCGGCAAAGGTCTTGAACCAGTCGACGTAGTAGCGCCGCACGTCGGCATCGGGATGGCCGAAATGATTGAGCCGGCCGTAAGGGCCGGTCATCGCCGAGGTCACGCGCACCCCGGTGCGATTGAGAGCGGAGCGGAACAGGCGGGTGAATTTGGCGATCGTTGCCGCCGGCCAGCCGGGATTGATGAACTCATGCGTGAGCTGCACGTCGCGGATGCCGATGTCGTAGGCGATCGTATCGATCAGGTCGTCCGGTTCGGCAAAACGGTTGACCAGCGGATTGGTGTTGAGGGTCAGCGTAAAGGCCATCAGCCGGCCTTCGCCAGCCGATTCGAACACCAGTCCTCGAACGCTTCTCTTTCCGCGGCGGACAGATGCAGGCCGTGCTTGGTGCGTCGTTCGAGAATATCGGCCGCGGTCTCGGCCCATTCGTGCTCGAGCAGGTAGTTGGCTTCGCGCTCGAAAAGATCCTTGCCGAATCGCCGGCCCAGTTCGGCGAGCGAACCGGCCGCGCCGACCAGATCACGCGTCCTTGTGCCATAGAGCCGGCCATAATGCTTGATCAGGGAGGCAGGCATCCAGGGATATTCGTGGCCGAGGTCACCGAGGAACTGCTCGAAATCGGCATTGGCGATATCGCCGCCCGGCAGATGCCCTTTCGAGGTCCACGGCTTGCCCATCTTCGGAAAGAATGGGGCGATGCGGTCCAGCGCGTGCTCGGCCAATTTGCGGAAGGTGGTGATCTTGCCGCCGAAGACGGAAAGCAGCGGCGCCTGCCCTGCCGAAGCGTCGAGTTCGAAAATATAATCGCGGGTCACCGCACTCGGATTGTCGGCATTGTCGTCATAGAGCGGCCTGACGCCGGAAAACGAATGAACGACGTCGCTGCGCGCAAGCTGGCGCTTGAAGTAGCGGTTGACCACCTTGATCAGATAATCGATCTCGCCGGCATCCGCGGTCACGTCTTCCGGCCGCCCGTCATAGGGGATGTCGGTGGTGCCGATCAGCGCCAGATCGTCCTGGTAGGGATTGATGAAGATCACGCGCTTGTCGCTGTTTTGGACGAGATAGGCCTGTCGCCCTTCCCAGAATTTTGGCACGACAATGTGGCTGCCCTTGACCAGACGCACGTTCCGCTTGGAGTTCTGGCCGGCCACGCGGTTGACGATGTCGTTGACCCAGGGACCGCCGGCGTTGATCAGCGCCCGTGCCCGGACTGTGGTCCTGACGCCGGTTCGACCGTCGCGCATCTCCACCGACCACAGGCCGTTTTCGCGACGGGCGGCAATGCAGGCGGTGCGGGTGAATATCCTGGCCCCACGCTCCGCGGCGTCGAGCGCGTTGATGACGACCAGGCGGGCGTCGTCGACCCAGCAGTCGGAATATTCGAAGCCGCGCTTGAAGGCGTCCTTGATCGGCGCGCCTTCGGGTGCGGTGCGCAGGTCCAGCGTGCGGGTGGCCGGCAGCCGCTTGCGGCCGCCAAGATGATCGTAGAGGAACAGGCCGAGCCGGACCAGCCAGGCCGGCCGGTCATCGGGGCTGTGCGGCAGCACGAAGCGCATAGGCCAGATGATGTGCGGCGCGGATTCGAGCAGCACCTCGCGCTCGATCAGCGCCTCCCGCACCAGGCGGAACTCGTAATATTCGAGATAGCGCAAACCGCCATGAACGAGCTTTCCTGATCGCGAACTGGTGCCCTCGGCGAGATCGTCTTTTTCGCAGAGAATGACCGACAGGCCACGGCCCGCCGCATCGCGCGCGATTCCGGCGCCATTGACGCCACCGCCGATGACGAAGAGGTCGACGATTTCGGTTTCGCCGTTCATCTCGCTCGATGCCCTGTCGTCAGCATGGATTGACCGGAGGCAGACCGGCGATGAAGCGGCGCACTTCCTCGGCCGCCTGCTCGGCCGCATAAGTCACCGTGCGCACCGACGCGCCGGCGATATGCGGCGTCAGTGTCACGTTCGGCAGCTGCAGCAAGGGCCAGTCGGCAGGCACCGGCTCGACGGCGAACGTCTCCAACATGGCACTGCCGATCTGTCCCGAGACGAGCGCCTCGTAGAGTGCATCGTAGTCGACCAGCGGTCCGCGCGCGGTATTGACGAAGATTACGCCTGGCTTCATCCGGGCAATAGCGTCCTTGCCGATGAGGCCGCGCGTCTCTTCGGTGACCCGGGAATGCAGCGTGACCACATCGGAGCGCGACAGCAGACCGTCCAGCGCTACCAGCTCGACGCCGGCATTGCGGTCCTCGACGCTCAACTGCACATAGGGATCGCAGACCAGGATGCGACAGCCGAAAGCACGCAGCAGCCGAACCAGCCTGGTGCCGATATTGCCATAGCCGATGACGCCAACGGTCATTTCGTTGAGCTCGCGGCCGGTGCGGTCGGCGCGGTAGAGATCGCCGCGCCACTCGCCCTTGCGCAAGGCTTCGTGGCCGACGCGGATCAGCCGCGTTTCGGCGAGAATGGCGCCGATGGTGAACTCGGCCACCGCGCTGGCGTTGCGGCCGGGCACATTGACCACCGTGATGCCATGGGCCTTGGCGGCAGCCATGTCGATGTTGATCGGCCCGCCGCGCGACACCGCAACCAACTTGAGTGTGGGCAGGCGCTGCATCATGGCTTCGGAGAGCGGCGCAAGCTGGGTAACAAAAATTTCGGCATCGCCGATAAAATCGACCACCTCGTCCGGATCGCCGAAATACTCCTTGACCTTGTCGAGGCCGAGCGCCGCATTGCCGAATTGCATCGGCTCGTCGGGCCAAGCGGTCTCAACGGTGCGGATGTCGAGATTGTCGCCGCAGGCCGCCTCGATTTTCTCGCGAAACACGTCCGGAAGCATGAAGCGGTCGCCGATGATCGCAATTTTCTTGGGCATGCTCTTCTCAATTCACGTCGGTTTGCCTGGACGCGGCCAGCGAACGCCAGACCGGCCGCAGCGCCTCGTGCGCCAATGTGTAGGACGGAGTCATCGCCTCATAGGCAGCGGCAAGTTTTCGGTCGCTGGGCTCGGCCGCACGGAGCAAAGGTGTGACCCATTCACTGACGCAATCGTCCATCGATGCGTATTGGCCGACGCAGACCGCAGCAATCATTGCGGCGCCCGCCGCACCGGCCTCCTCGCGCTCGCTGGTGCGAATGTCGGCGCCGATCGCAGCACCCAGGATATTGCGCAGCGCCGGGCTCCTGGCCGCTCCGCCGGTCAGGCGGATTTCCTTGGGCAGCGGCCCCATGGCGGCGTAGCAATCGCGTGCCGCGAAAGCCAGTCCCTCGAACACCGCACGAACCATGTCGGCATAGCCGTGCCTGGATGAAATGCCGATGAAGCCGGCCCGGGCATTGGCATCGACGAACGGGCCGCGCTCGCCGGCCTCCGAGACATAAGGCTGGTAGAGCAACGAGCCTGGCTCGGACGACGATATCCACTGGTCGACCAGCGCGATCATCTCGCCGTTGGTCCGTGTGATACCTTGCGAGGCGAGAATGCCGGAGGCGAGGCCAAGGACCCAGTCAATATTGAGCGTTGCCGCCATGTTCGACTGCATCTGCGCAAAGACGCCCGGCGCCGGCATCGTCATCGTGTAGCCGGTTGCAGCCTCGTTGAGCAGAACCTCCTCCGGCGTTTCGGCAAGCCGCATATGCATTCCGGTGGAGCCAATGATCGAGCATCCCGGCTTGCGCTCGCGATCGAACAGGCCGGCGCCAAGCGCCGTGCAGGCGACATCGACATAGGCCAGAACGACCGGTGTGCCGGCGAGCAGACCGGTCGCTTTGGCTGCTGCCGCCGACAGCGAGGTGCTTTGCCTGGTGCCATCGACGATGGGCGGCAGCAGATGCCGGAGATCGGTGACTCCGAGTACCTCGAGCACATCATCTGAATAGCCGCGCGTGCGGAAGTCGCCGAAGGTAAAGGTGCCCTCGGACGGGTCGGTGGCGCGTTGGCCCGTCAATTTGAAATAGAGCCAGTCCTTGCAGTGGAAGGCCGTCGCTGCATTGGCAAGCATCGCGGGCATGTGGCGCTTCATGAAGACGAACTGCGATCCCTGCTGGCAGGCAGCGAGCCCGCTGCCGGTCTTTTCGAAGCGCAGCCGGTCCTCGGGCCGCGCGCGGATCTCCTCTACGACCGCTGCAGCGCGCGCGTCGAGCCACAGCCAGCCCTTGGCCACCGGCTCACCATCCTTGTCGATCAGCCAGGTGCCGTCGCCCTGCCCGGTCACGGCGATGGCAATGGTCCGGCTGGCGAGATCCGGCACCTTGTTGGCAAGCTCGCGCAAGGTCGTCGCGGTATCGGCCCAGGTGCGTGTCAGGTCCTGCTCGGCGCCGCCGCCCGGCAGTGTCTCGTACTTGTTGGGCAGCGAGGCGGCCGCGATCTGCCTGCCCGCCGTGTCGAAGGCGACGGATTTGATGACAGACGTGCCGGCGTCGACGCCGATCAGCACATCCCGCATCAGGCAAGCTCCGTGCCATGCGATATGGCGTCACCGCTCGCCTGATCGAAGACGTGCAGGTTTTTTGGATCGATGCTGACCTTGATCGGCGCCCCGAGCTCCAGGCGGGTCCGGTCATGCTCGACCAGAACCAGCGAACCGCCGGCGAAATCGGCGGCGATATGGGTCTGATCGCCGAGCCATTGATTGGCCGAAACCGTGGCCGGCACGCCGTCCTTGGAGCGGCGGACAGCATAAGGCCTGACGCCGATGACGACGCGCTGCCGGTTGAGCAATTCGTCGCGAACCGGGCCGCTGAAGGCATCCTTGTCGTAGTCGAGCGAAAGCCCGTCGGGCAGCTTGAGACTGATCTTGCCGTCAGTCGTGCCGACATAGGCTTCGAAGACATTCATTGGCGGCTCGCCAACGAAGGTGCCGGTGAACAGGTTTGCCGGCCGCTCCTTGATCCTGTCAGGCGTATCGAACTGCTGCAGCACGCCGCCTTCCATAACGGCGATACGGTCGGCCAGCGCATTGGCCTCCGTCTGGTCGTGGGTGACCAGGATCGCGGTCAGGCCGCGCTCCTTGATGAAGTGCTTGATGCGGCCGCGCAGCACAGCGCGAAGCTGCGGCTCGAGTTGGCCCATCGGCTCGTCCAGCAGGTGCAGGTTGGCTTCGCGGATCAGCGCCCGGCCGAGGCTGGCGCGCTGCTGCTGGCCGCCGGAGATCGAGCTCGGATAGCGCTCGAGAATGTCCTCGATCTCAAGCAGCTTGGCGATATGAGCAACCTTTGCATCGACCGCGCTCTTAGCCAGCCTGGCAGCCTTGAGGGCGAAGGCCATGTTCTCGCGCACGGTCAGCGGCGGGTAGAGCGAATAGCCCTCGAAGGCCATCGCGACGTTGCGCTTGACCGGCGGCAACGTGTGCACCTTGCGGCCGGCAACCGAGATTGTGCCGCGCGAGACTTCTTCGAAGCCTGCGATCATGCGCAATGTCGAGGTCTTGCCGCAGCCGGATGAGCCGAGCAGTGCCACGATCTCGCCCTTGGCGATTTCCATCGTCAGGTTCTTGACTGCGTGCACGCCGCGGTCGATCGGACCGTAGAACTTGTCGACGCCCGAAATGGTGATTGCGCTCGAGCTCATGCCGCTTCTCCACTGCGCAAATTGACGACATTTTTCGAGCCGATGCGCTCGCCGCTTGCACGATCGAACAGCAGGGCGCTTTTGCTGTCGACAGCGATATGCGCCCTACCCTCGGATTGACCCGGTATCCCGGACGGACGCGAAACCAGGATTTCACGGCCGCGCACGGTGCGCACCAGGGTGACGATCTTCTCGTTGAGCGGCGTCTCGGCCTCGACCGTCACCGGGATGGCGCCGGACGTGCCTTCGTCAACAAAGGCCAGCGCCTCCGGCCGCAAGCCTATCACGCAGTCACGGCCGACCGCCGCCTCATGCGCGCCGGCCAGATGGACCTGGACATTGGACAGGCCGACATAGACGCCCTTGGCATCCCGGGACGGCTTGACGTCGAGCAGGTTGATGGTCGGGTCGCCGAACAGTCGGGCGATCTCGACGTTGGCCGGCTCGCGATAGATCTGTTCGGGCGTGCCGAGCTGTTTCACGACGCCTTGCGACATCACTGCGATGCGATCGCCAAGCGCCATCGCTTCCTTGTAGTCCTGGGTGACGTAGACAACGGTTGCGCCACGATCGGCGAGCAGTCTTGGCAGTTCGAGCCGCATTTCGAAGCGCAATTTGGCATCGACGTTGCGCAAGGGATCGTCGAGCAGCAGAAGCGGCGGCGAGCCGACCAGGGCGCGGGCAAGCGCGGTGCGCTGCTTCTGGCCGTTGGACAGCGCCCGCGGCTTGTGGCTGAGCACATGGCCGATCTTCAACAGCTTGCCGACGCTCTCGACGCCGGCCTTGATCGCGCCCTGCGACGAATGCTTCGCCTGCAACGGCGTGGCGATGTTGTCGAACGCCGTCATATGCGGGAACAGCGCGAAGTTCTGGAACGCCATGCCGACGCCGCGGAACTCGGCGTCGACGTCGGTCATGTCCTCGCCGCCGATGAGGATCTTTCCCTCGTCGGGGTCGATGACGCCGGCGACCAGCCGCAATAGCACCGTCTTGCCGGCGCCGGACGGCCCGAACAGGACCAGCGTTTCGCCGTCGGCGACGGTCAGCGACAGATTGTCGAGAACGGTCTGGCTTTTGTAGCGCTTGACGATGTTTCGCAGTTCGAGGCTTGCCATCGGACTATCCTTTCACCGCGCCAAGCGACAGGCCTTCGACGAGATAGCGCTGCGCATAAAGCGCGAGCGCGAGCGTCGGCGTGATCGACAGCACGATCGCGGCTGAGATCTGGCCGTACTGAATGCCGGAGGAGGTGATGAAAGCCAGGGCGCCGACCGTCACCGGCTGCTTGTCGGCCGAAGCGAGCACCAGCGCAAAGACGAAATTGTTCCAGGCGAAGATGAAGGCGAGCAGGCCGGCAGCGGCAATGCCCGGCCCGGCGAGCGGCAGCGCGATCTTGCGGAAGGTGGCAAACCAGGAATGGCCGGCGATGCGGTAGGCGTATTCGATGTCGGCCGGAATATCCTCGAAATAGCCGCGCACGATCCACAGGATCAGCGGCAGGCAGATCAGCTGGTAGACCCAGATCAGCCCGATATAGGTGTTGGCCAGCCCGAGCTTCTGGAAATAGAGAGTGAGCGGCAAAAGCACCAGCAGCGCCGGCGCGAACCGGAACGACAGCAGCGTGAAGGCGATGTCCTCCGAGCCACGGAATTTGTGCCGGGCAAAGGCATAGGCTGCGGGAACGCCGAGCAGCAGCGCGACGGCAACCGAGGTGACCGACAGGAAGACGGAATTCCAGAGATTGCGCATGAAGGCGATGTCGAGCGTGCCGGCAGCCGTCATCAGCTTGCCTGTGATCAAGGCGGTGTAGTTGGCGAGCGTCGGCTCGAAGACAAGCTGCGGCGGGATCCGCAGGATTGTCTCGTTGGTCTGGAACGACATCATCAGGATCCAGACGATCGGGAACATGAAGAAGATCACGACCAGCGCCAGGGCTATGCCACGCAGGATGCGTTCGAGAAGGGAGGTGTGTTCCATGCCAGCCTCCTATGCATGGCCGCGGGCGCGTTCGCGCAGCCGCAGCCAGTTCTTGATGAAAATGTTCGAGAGAAAATAGGTGATCGCCCACAGGATGATCATCAGTGCTGCCGAGCGGCCGACATTGGTCGACTGGAAGAAGTTGAGATAGGCCTCCACCTGGAAGACGGTCAGCGTATCGCCCGGCCCGCCTTGGGTCATGGCGTAGATGATGTCGAACTGCTGGATTGAATCGAGCAGGCGGAACAGCGTCGCTGTCAGGATATAGGGGGTCAGCATCGGCAGGGTGATGCGGAAGAAGACGAAGCTGCGCGGCACGCCGTCGAGTGCGGCCGCCTCGAAGGGCTGCGTCGGCAGGCTGCGCAGTCCGGCAAGCAGCAGGATCATGATGAAAGGCGTGTAGACCCAGATGTCGACAAGGACGACGGTGAGCAATGCCGTCGACGGAGACGAGGCCCAGCGGAAATCCTGCAGCCCGATCAGGCTAGCGAGATAGCTGAGCACACCGAAGCCGGGATTGGTCATCAGCTTCCACATCAGCGCGGCGAGCGCCGGCGCCGTCATCAGCGGCATCAACAGCATGATCGAGATGAAGTTGTTTAACGTCGAGCGCTTCTGCAGCAGCATGGCGATGCCGAGACCGAGAAGCAGTTCGAGCACGACGGTGATGCCGGCGTAGAGCAGCGAAATCTCCAGCGTGTTCCAGAACTTCGGGTCGGTGAAGAAGGAGATATAGTTGTCGCCCCAGTTGAACTGCCGCGCCCAGGGTTGGCTCAACCGGTAGCGCTGGAACGAATAGACCACCGAGGTCAGGAACGGGATCAGGATTCCGATGCAGACCAGCAGGGCCGGCAGGCTGAGGAGGTAAGGCAGCACACGCTTGCTGATCCTGAAGCCCGACGGCCTGTTTCTTTGTATTGTCGCCGCAGTCATCTGCTGCTCCGTCATCCTGTTGCTTCGCCGTCCCGGCCGCCCAAGGGAGCAAGGCGGCCGGTCGGGCGAGCAGGCGGCACCTTTCGGGACCGCGTCGCAAACGATCACATCTCAAAGGCTGGCCCGCGACGGGCCAGCCTTTGCCGCGGCTTAGCCGAGCCCGGCTTCCTTGAGCTGGCCGTTGATGCTCTCGGCCAGCTTGTCGAGGCCCTCGTCGACCGGCACTTCCTTGGCCACCATCTTCTGCAGCGTCGCCGCCCATTCGGTGGTGAGATCGAAGAACAGCGGCTGCGGAGTGAACTTGATGCTGGCGCCCGGCGCCGAGACGTCGAACATCTCGACATAACCGGGATAGCTCTTGTTCAACTTGTCCCGGAACATCTGGTCGTTCCAGACCGACTGGCGGACCGGATTGACGAAGTCCATCTTGGTCGCACCGAACAGTGCATGCTCGGGTCCGGATGCCCATTGCATGAAGTACCAGGTGGCGTCCTTGTCCTTGGAGAAGTTGGACATCGACAGCGACCAGATCCAGATATTGGGCGTCGGTGCCTTGGCGGCGGGATTGGCCTTGAACGCCGCGAAGGCGAGCTTGCCGGCCATCTTGTTATCGCCGCCATTCATGAAGTAGCCGAGAATGTCGGCATCGTAGATCATCGCCGAGGCGCCTGCACCGAGATCGGTGCCGACCTGGTACCAGGTGTAGGTCGACCAGTCCTTGGGGCCGCTCTCCTGAATCATCTGGACCCACTGTTTGTGGAAAGCCTTGGATTCGGCGGTGCTCATTGCGGCCGACAATTTGCCGTCAGCCGAGACGTTCAGGTCCTTCTGGTCAAAGTTGGCGTAAGCCGAGAGGAAGCCGGGATGGATGGTCGCCCAGGAGCGCGAGCCGCGCACGCCGATGCCGTAGACGCCTCCACCAACATCCTTGGTAAGTTTCGCCGCGGTAGCGACCATCTCATCCATATTGCCGGGAACGCTGACGCCGACCTTGTCGAACATGCCCTTGTTGTAGGTGATGTTGTTCTGTTCGAAGCCCCACGGAATGCACCACTGCTTGGCGTCGTCGGAACCGAGCACTCCGCCAGGCTGGCCGTTCCAGGCGCAGGACTTCCTGACGCCGGGCAGGAAGTCGTCCCAGGCATATTTCGGGTTGGTCTTGGCCGAATCCTTGATCCATTCGTTGAGGTCGGTGATCCAGCCGGCCGGGCCATAGGTCCAGGTCATGTAGGCGCCGGTCATGAAGGCATCGTATTCGGGCGAGCTGGCCGACAGCGCGGCGGTAACCTTGTCGAAATAGACGTCTTCGGGGAACACGTCATAGACGACATTCATGCCGGTCAACTGCTTGAAATTGTCGAGGTTGGCGATCATCGCATCGGCGTAAGGATGCTTGTTGAGCAACAGCTTGATGGTCTTGCCCTTATGCGCCTGCCAGTCGAAATCAGCCGCCAGGGCGCGGGTCTGCCCGAAATTGAGCAGTGTGCCGGCGGTGCTGGCGGCAAGGCCCATTGCACCGAGGCCCTTGATCAGCCCACGGCGGTCGACTTGTCCACGCAGGAACGCGTCGATGAGGTCTTTCTCTTTCTCATGCATTTCTCTTCTCCTCCACAGGGTAGTTTCAACGAAATGGTTGCCGGCTACCCGACCGGCGTCTGTTCCACGAGCGATCGCGCCGTCCGCTCGTCAGTTATCAAGCCTTTGAGATAGCGGCCCTCCAGCACTGATTTGATGGCGCGAACCTTCACCTTGCCGCCGGCCACGGCGACAATCCTGCGGTTGCTGATGTCTTCGCGCGCCAGCGCCAGCGCCCGGTCGGAAAGCGTCGTCGCAACGGCCTTTCCGGCGTCGTCGAAGAAATGCCCGAGCAGTTCGCCGACGCCGCCATTACGGCGGATCTCCTCCATCTCGCCCTTCTCGATCATACCGGTGGCGACAAGCGAGGCCTCACGCTCGGCGGTGCCGATGCCGGCGATAAGCAAGTCGGCGGACTTGGCGAGGTCGAAGACATCGCTGACGCCCTTCTGCCCGAGCAACACGGTTCGATCCTCGACCGTGTTGGCGAACATCGGTACGGGCATCACATAGGCCTCCGCACCGGTCCGTTCGGCGACGCGGTGGATGACGTCATGCGGATTGGCCGAGAACTTGCGCGTCAGGCCGCCAAGCAGCGAGACGAAACGGATCCGGCCGGCCGATATGCGCGGCAGATACTCCACGCAGGCGGCAAGCGTGCGGCCGTGGCCGACGCCGATCAGCGCCTCTTCGCCGCGTTCGATCTCGCGCTTGAGAAACTGCGCGCCGGCGATGCCGAGCGCCTTGAGCGGCAGGTCTTCGGCATCGAAGTCCGGAACTACCTCGCAATAGTCGAGGCCGTAGCGGCCGGACAACTCGTCCTCAAGCTCCACGCATTCGGAGACTTCGCCGTCGATATAGACTTTGACCAGGCCTTCCTGATTGGCCTTGGTGATCAGGCGATGCGCCTTGAGGCTGGTCAGGCCGAGCCGCTTGGCGACCTCCGACTGGGTCAGGCCGCCGGCATAGTGAAGCCAGGCGGCACGGGCTGCCATACCTGTCTCATCGTCGCGCAGCAGGCCGTTGCCAAAACCAACCATTTCCGCCCTTTGATATTTTTATCAGTTGCTGCAAAATTTTTCACAAGGCGTCGCCCGAGTCAAGCAACCGCTGCGTTTAAATCGCCGACCAGGAGCTTGCGGGCCGGGGTCGATAGGGCCGCGCTACCCAACGAGCAAGAAACAAAACCGATCGCGCGTCATTTAAAACGTTTGCAATTTCGCTTGAAGTGATTACAAACGTTTCAAACTTCGTTCGGGAGGAACGATGCCGGCCCGGGTTACCACCCTCAAGGAACTTGCTGCGCAGCTCGGCCTGTCGATCACCACCGTTTCGCGGGCCCTTGCCGGCCACGAGCAGATCGCCTTGAAAACGCGCCAACGTGTCACCGAGGCCGCGCGCCTGGCCGGCTATGTGCCGAATACCGCAGCCCGCACGCTGGTCTCCGGCCGCAGCGGCTTTGTCGGCATGGTGCTGCCGATCCGCGGCCCCAATCTGGTCGATTCCTTCCTCGGCGAATTCGTCACAGGGCTCGGCGAAGGGCTGGTTTCGCACGGCTCCGACCTGATCCTGGCCGCAGCGGCGCAGGGCCAGTCGGAACTTTCCGTGCTTCGCCATGTCGTCGAATCGGGCCGCGCCGACGGGGTCGTCGTCACCCGTATCGCCGAGGTCGACGAGCGGCTTGCCTATTTGCGCCAACGCAATTTCCCTTTCGTCGCGCATGGCAGGCTGCTCGACGGCGACTTTGCCTACCATTGGCTCGATACCGATGGCGCACATGCTTTCGGCGAAGCCTTCGACATGCTCTACGACCTCGGACACCGGCATTTCGGCCTGGTGACGATTTCCGAGCCGATGACGTTTCGCCATCTTAGGCAGGATGGGCTCGCCGCCGCGATCGCCCGCCGGGGCGATCCGTCGGTCAGGCTCGATGTGGCGACGGCGCCGCGTTTCGATCGCGGTGCCCGCATCCAGGCGATCAACCGGCTGCTGCACGCTGCCGAGCGGCCGACGGCCATTGTCGCGCTGTTCGACGAGCTGGCGCTGACGGTCATGGAAGAGGCGGGGCGCGCCGGACTTGCCATTCCTCACGACCTGTCGGTGATCGGCTTCGACAACATAGCCGCCTCCGCCTATGCGCCGCCGGGGCTGACCACTTTCGACGCCTCGATCCGCCAGTGCGCGCGCGAGATCGGCGAGATGCTGCTGACCGTCATCGGCGACAGGCCGACCACGCCGCTGACGCGGCTGGTGCGGCCGACACTTGTCTCGCGGGCAAGCCATGGCCCGGCACCTACAGGACGGAACTGACGCCTTAGCGGCGCACAACCAGGGAGGAAGATGACGATGAATGCGTTGAGGACATTGGCAGGTGCGGTGCTGGCGTTGTCGCTTGCTGCCGGCGCAGCACAAGCCCAGCAGGTGTTGTTCTGGTCGACACAGGCGCGACCAGTGGAAGAGACACAGAAGATGCGCAGCGAAGTGCTGAAGGGGTTTGACGGCCAGGTCGACTATCAGGTCGCCGAGGACGGGCCCTGGCTCACCCGCCTTCAGGCCGAACTGCAGGCCGGCTCCGGCACCATAGGTGTGCTCGGCGGCCTGCACGGAGACTTCTCCACCGTGGGCGCGAACCTTGTCGATCTCTCTGGCGTCGATCTCGGTGGCGTCAGGGTCAACGAGACCTACAAGAAGCTCGGCATGCTCGGCACCGGCGAGCAGAAGTACCTGCCATGGATGCAGGCCACCTTTCTGATGGCGGCAAACAAACAGGCGCTGCAATATCTGCCGGCCGGCACCGATCTCAACACCATCACTTATGACCAACTGATCGAGTGGACGAAAAACATCGCTGAAAAGACCGGTTCGCCCAAGTTCGGTTTTCCGGCCGGCCCGAAAGGGCTGAAGCATCGTTTCTTCGAGGGTTTTCTCCTTCCGTCTTATACCGGTTCGATGGTGACCAAGTTCCGCTCGGCGGAGGCCGAGACGGCGTGGAACAAATTCAAGGAGTTGTGGCAGTACACCAACCCGAATTCGCCCAACTATGCCTTCATGCAGGAGCCGCTGCTGACCGGCGAAGTCTGGGTGGCATTCGATCACGTGGCGCGCCTCGCCGACGCCTTCAACCAGAAACCGGACGAGTTTGTCGCCTTCCCGGCGCCGGCTGGCCCGGCAGGCCGCGGCTACATGCCGGTGGTGGCCGGTGTCGCTATCCCGAAGACCTCGCCTGACATGGACAAGGCCAAGGCGCTGGTCGCCTATATGCTGAAACCGGAAACCCAGATCGCGACGCTGAAGGCGACAAACTTCTTCCCCATCGTCGACGTCAAGCTGCCCGACGACATGCCGGCCTCGGTGAAGGCCTTCAGCCCAGTGATCGCCACCATGACAGCAGCTCCCGATGCGTTGCCGGCGCTGCTGCCGATGGGACTTGGCGGCCTCGGCGGCAAGTTCAATCAGATCTACACCGACAGCTTCGAGCGCATCGTGCTCGGCGGCGAGGATGTGCACGGCGTGCTCGACGAACAGGCGACGGCGCTTAAAGCGATCATCGAACAGGCGAAGGCGCCGTGCTGGGCGCCCGACAAGCCATCGCAAGGCGCCTGCCCGGTCGACTAAGAATCCTCCCTGGGCGTCCGGATTTCCAGCGCGCCGGGCGCCCACCCGTTTTCAAGCGTCGAATAGAGAGCGCTCCATGCACGGCAAGGCCCTTCCCTATCTGCTGCTGATGCCGGCGACGCTGTTCCTCTGCGTCTTCTTCCTCTACCCGTTCGCGCTGGTCGCCTTCGAGGCGTTCACCCGCGACGGCGGCTTTACGCTCGACAATTTCCGCACCATGGCGGGCAGCTGGAAGTTTCCGGTCACGGTCCGCAACACGCTGCTGCTGAGCGCCATCGTGGTGCCGATCCAACTGGTGATGGCGCTGCTAATGGCAACGGTGGTGTCGCGGCTTGAAACCGGGCGCAGCACCGCGCTTTACATCTTCGCTATTCCGCTCGGCATCTCCGATCTCGCCGCCGGGCTGATCTGGCTCGCCATCTTCGACCAGTCCGGCTTCCTGAACACCTTGCTCTCCAATCTCGGCGTCATCGACAGGCCGGTTATGTTCCTCGGCTACCAGAGCAAGCTGACGATCTTCATCGCCGTGGCGCTGGCCGAGATCTGGCGCGCGACCGCCATCATGATGGTCATTCTGGTCGCCGGCATGGGGCTGATCCCCCGGGAATACTACGAGGCGGCGGAGGTTTTTGGCGCTAGCCCGTGGAAGCGCTTCATCAAGATCACGCTGCCTCTGCTGCGCCCAAGCCTGCAGACGGCGATCATCCTGCGCGTCATCCTTGCCTTTGAAGTCTTTGCTGTGGTTGCAGCACTCGGCGGCACCAATCTGCCGGTGCTGATGGGCGAGACCTACAATTGGCAGTTCACGCTGCAGGACCGCAATGTCGCCGCCGCCATGGCGCTGTTCATCCTCGCCATCTCGATCGGTTTCACGCTGTTCTTCCTGCGGGTGCTGCGTGTGCCGAAGGAGGCGCGGATATGAGCACGGTCGCGGAGCTCTCGATCGCCGCGCCTGAGGCCCGCAAAGCCGGCAACTGGTTGCTTGTCGCCGCCGTCATCCTGCTTTGCGTCTGGGTGCTGCTGCCGATCTATCTGTTGATCGTCAACGCGCTGTCGTCGCCGGAAGAGGTGACCGCCTTTCCCAAGCGCTTCTTCCCGTCATTCGATTTCGGCAGCCTTTCTTTCTTCATCAATTTCGCCGGTGTCGCCAAGGCGCTGTGGAACTCCGTTCTCGTCGCCACGCTGACGATGCTCCTCTCGATCGGCTTCGGCGCACCCGCGGGCTACGCGCTGTCGCGCTTCGATTTCCCAGGCAAGGAAACGTTCCGTTTCCTCGTGCTGATGACCCGCGCCTTCCCGCTGCCGCTGCTGGCGCTGCCGCTGGCGGTGATGTTCATCCGCACTGGCCTCGACGATACCGCGATCGGGCTGGCGCTGGTCCACACCACGCTGGCGCTGCCGTTTGCGGTGCTGATCACCTTCTCGCTGTTCTCCGGCATCCCAGTCGAGCTGGAGGAAGCTGCCTGGACGCTCGGCTGCACGAGATTGCAGGCATTCCGAAAAGTCATTCTGCCGCTGGCGCTGCCGGGCATCGCGGCGTCGGCGGTGTTTGCCTTCACCATCTCCTGGAACGAGGTGTTTGCCGCCGCAGTGCTCACCATAGAGAACCGGACGCTGACCGCCTTCCTGCTGCAGAGCCTTGGCGAATCGCCGCTCTACCTCAAATTCGCCGGCGGTGCTGCCTTGGTTATCCCGGCGCTGATCTTCATCTTCGCCGTCCGCAAATATCTGTTCGCCATGTGGGGGATCGCCAATCGATGACGCGCACAAAAGAGAACGCCGATGGCTGAGATCGTCATCAAGCAGGTGGCAAAACGTTTCGGCGGCTTCACGGCGCTGCATTCGATCGACCTGACCATCGCCGACCAGGAATTCATGGTGCTGCTTGGCGCCTCGGGCTGCGGCAAGACCACGCTGCTGAGGATCGTCGCCGGGCTGGAAACGCCAAGCCAGGGCGAGGTCTGGATCGGCGGCCGTCGCGTCGACCATCTGCCGCCGCGCGACCGCGGCATCGCCATGGTGTTCCAGAACTACGCGGTCTTTCCGCACCTGACGGTATTCGAGAACATCGCCTTCGGCCTGCGCATGAAGAAGCTGCCGCAGCAGGAGGTCGACGGGCGCGTCAACCGCACCGCGGAGCTCATGCATATCGAGCAGCTTTTGAAGCGCTATTCGGGCCAGCTTTCCGGCGGCCAGCGCCAGCGTGTGGCCGTCGCCCGCGCGCTCGCCATGGAGCCCGATGTGATCCTGATGGACGAGCCGCTGTCGAACCTCGACGCGCTGCTCAGGCTCGAAATGCGCGCCGAGCTCAAGGGCGTGCTGGCGGCGTCCAAGACCACCACCATCTACGTTACCCACGACCAGGTCGAGGCGATGAGCCTCGCCGACCGCATCGCTGTCATGCATCAGGGCCGTATCGTCCAGGCCGCCTCGCCGGTAGAGGTCTACCGCAATCCGGCGGCCCGCTTCGTCGGCTCCTTCATCGGCAACCCGCCGATGAATTTCATCCCGGCGACGAAGACTGCGAACGGCAACTGGACCGTCGCCGGGGTGACGCTGCCCGGCCCCAAATCGGACAAGCAGACAATAGAATTCGCCATTCGCCCCGAGGATGTGGACGCCGGCAACGAAGGTATTAACGCCACCGTGCGCGTCGTCGAGCCGCTCGGACCGCACACGCTGGTCACTTGCGATGTCGAGGGCGGCCTGTTTCGCGCCATCCTCGAATCGAATGCCACGGTCGCGGTCGGCGATCATCTTCGGCTTGCTCCCAAACCCGACCGCATCCGCTGGTTCGATCCCGAAACCACGAACGCCCTTTGATTCCTCCTTCGATCCTGAAAGCACGAACGCCTCAATGATATCTCTTGCCATTGACGAAACCATCGCCCGCGCCGTCGAGGTGCTCAGGGAAAACGACCAAGGCACCTACACCATACCGACCAAAGGCCTCTACCCGTTCCAGTGGAATTGGGATTCCTGCCTGACCGCCCTCGGTCTTGCCCACTATGACGAGGCCCGAGCCTGGACCGAGATCGACACGCTGTTCGCTCACCAGTGGCCGGACGGCATGGTGCCGCACATCGTCTTCCATGTCTGGAGCGACGGCTATTTCCCCGGGCCGGAGGTCTGGCGAACGGACCGCCCGACCGCCACCTCGGGCATCACCCAGCCGGCAGTCGCCGGCTTTGCCGTGCGCCGCTTGTTCGACCGGGCCAAGGACAAGAAACTGGCGGCCGAGCGCGCCCGCGCGCTGCTGCCGAAGATCGACGCCTGGCACCGCTGGTTCTACGAAAATCGCGACCCGAACGGTGAAGGGCTGGTCGCCATAATTCACCCATGGGAGTCCGGCCGCGACAACTCGATCGACTGGGACGAGGCGTTCGAGCGCGTGCCGACCGAAGGCGTCGAGCCCTACACCCGCCGCGACATCCTGCACGCCGACCCTGCGCATCGACCGACCAGGGCCCAGTACGATCGCTATATCTGGCTGCTGCAGCATTTCCGCGAACTTGGTTGGGACAACACCCGGCTGCACGATGCCTCGCCCTTCCAGGTCGTCGATCCCGGCTTCAACGCCATCCTGATCCGTTCCGCCGCCGACCTTGCCGATCTCGCCGATACACTTGGCGAAACTGAAATCGCAGAAGCCAATCGCGCCCGTGCCGAAAAGGGGCTTTCGACGATGGAACGGCTGTGGAGCGACACACATGGCCAGTACATTTGTTTCGACCGAGTGGCCGGAAAGCTCGTGGACAGCGCGTCGGTCGGCGGCATTCTGCCGGTGTTTTCGGCCATTCCGGAAAGCCGGGCAGCGGCCATCGCTGCAACGATCGAGCGCATCGCCGGCAAAGCGCGTTACATCGTCCCCTCGCACGATCCTGGCGATGGACGCTTCGACCCAAAGCGCTACTGGCGCGGCCCGGTCTGGCTGGTGGTCAATTACATGATCGCCGACGGCCTTGCCGCCGCCGGCCACAGCCAAATCGCACAACGGATCACGCAATCCAGTCTCGACCTGATCGCCGAGAGCGGTTTTGCCGAATATTACGGTCCCCTCAGCGGCGAGCCGCTCGGCGGCAATCGCTTCACCTGGACCGCGGCGATGGTGATCGAGTTCCTGAAGGGCAGAGCCTGAACGCTTCCGCCTAGGCCGCCGGCTGCCAAAGCCCGTTCTGTCTGCCGAATAACAGTCGACCCCATTTGCGTCTGAGGCATGTCCTGGCCCATCAAACAGGGCCAAGGCATGCCCAATCTTCACCATGCCAGAGCTATAATAATTCGTCACAAACCGCTATCTATACTGCGTCGGGGCGGGGAGAAGCGCGGCTTGGAATTCGATCTGAAGACCATTGAGGCGCTTGCTCCCGATCAGGCGTCGCTGAGCGCCGCCTCCAAGCTCACCAAACGAACGAACTGGCCGCGGCTCGAAAAGCATGAGCAGCAGGCGCTCATCTGGGGCGAATGCCAGGGCTCCGGCTCCAATCCTTATCGAGTGGTGGTCGACACGGGTGATCACGGCTACCAATGCACCTGCCCTTCGCGCAAATTCCCATGCAAGCACACGCTGGCCCTGATGTGGATTGCCGCCACCGCGCCAGCCAGTTTTGCCGCGGCCGATACCACGCTGGAATGGGTGAACGACTGGCTTGGCCGACGCCGGAAGACGGCGTCACAGCCGGTGCAGCAACCGGCACCGGGCGCGGAAGCCAAGAGCATTGGCGAAGCCGCACGGGCGGACGAGAGCGCCGCCGTTGAAGATAACGCAACGGTCGAGCGTCGCGAGGCGGCGCAGCGCAAGCGGGCGGAAAGCACACGAGAAGCAGTGTCGGCGGCGCTCGATGAACTCGACCAGTGGATTGCCGACCAGTTGAGGCTCGGTCTTTCCGGGTTTGTCGACGCCAGCAGCGACCGTTGCCGGCGGATTGCTGCGCGGCTGGTCGATATGAAGGCAGCGGCGCTCGCCGGCCGTATCGACGAGATTCCGTCGCGGCTGATGGCGCTGCGCAGCGAAGAACGACCGGATGCGGCGATCCGCGAACTCGGCAAGCTCGTGCTGCTGGCCAAGGCCTGGCGGTCGGCGCCTGATGATCCCGAGCTGAAGCGGCTTGTATCGACATCCGAAACCCGCGAACAGGTGCTGGCCAATCCCGATGCAATGCAAGTCGAAAGTCTCTGGGAGGTTGTCGGCGAGAAGATCGAGACCCGGCGCGATGGTTTGGTCAGCCATTCGACATGGCTGCTCGATCTGAAAAGCTCCACACCACAATTTGCCCTGCTGCTCGATTATTTTCCCGCCTCGGCCGGACGCCGATCCAACGCCTTCTCGCCAGGCGATCGCTTCAATGCCCGGTTGGTCTTTTATCCATCACACCGGCCACTCCGGGCGCTGGTGGCAGAACGCATGGGCGACGTCGCATCGGGCCCGTGGCCCGATTTTACCCTGGGCGTCGCCAAGGATCCGCTGGCTGCGCATGTGTGCCATCAGGATGCCGCTCCCTGGCTCACAGATAGCCCTCTCATGCTGCCGCCTGGTCCGATCCTGGTCGACGATCGGGGCGCAGCCTGGTGGCAGGCCGCCGATGATCCGCAAGGGCTCGCCTTGCCGATCAGTGGCGCCGTCAATCAGACATTGCTCGGCCTCGACCTTGCCGCCACGGCAGCGCTCTGGGACGGCGCTCGGCTTGACCTTCTGGCGGCTCAAAGCGGGTTCGGGAGGCTTGACCTGTCGTGAATGAGGGCGAGCAAACAGGCCTGGCGACCATGCGCGATTGCTGGATCACCGGCGGAGCCACCTTCGATCTGGCTCCGGCCGCCTGGAAGGCAATCGCAGGCGGCGCAAGTCCCGACGAGCAGGAGCGCCGGCTCCTGGCAATTGCAGCGCAAGCGCTCGACGTCGCCTTGCGGCCGGCGGCGCCGAAGACGCTCAAGCGGCGGCCGCCGCTGCCCGGGCTTGCCTTGCCAATGCTGCCGGAGCGGTTGCGGCCGCTTTTGCGCGCCGCCCTGAAACAAGCCGCCGACGCAAGGCGCAAGACGCGCGTGGTGACGCTTGTCGCCAGCCGCGGCTTCGTGCTCCACCCAATGGACTGGATGCCCTCGTCGGATCAGAACAGCCCGGATGTCTACGCTCCATGGATCGACTGGCAAGCCAGTGTGGATGGAGAAAGACATACCCGCAAGAGAAACTCACAGCGGAAAATTGGGATGAGTTCTATCCCGCCGCGCGCCGCATCGCGCTGGCCGATATGCGCCGGCGCGAACCGGCCGCGGCGCGAATGCTGATCGAGGCCAAGGCCTCGGGCGAACCTGCGGAGGTCAGGCTTGCGCTCATCGAACTTATGCGCTTCGGCCTCAATGCCGAGGACGCGCCGTTCCTGAAAAGCCTCGCCACCGACCGTTCCGGCAAGGTGCAGGACCTGGCTGGCCGGTTGCTGGCAAGGTTGGGCGAGCACGGCCATTCGAGCGAAGGCGGGGCGGAGGATCCAGCAGTCGAACTCGCCGTCTTCATCGGCGAAGGCAAATCCGGCTTCATCCGCCGCCGGACCACCTACACGCCGGCGAAACTCAAATCCCGGCGCAGGAAAAGCGCCGCGCCGAATTGTTCGAGACCTGCAATCTGGTCGACCTCGCCAGACGGTTCGGCATCACGGAACCCGAATTCATCGGAGCCTGGCAGTTCGGCGCCGACAACAACGCTGATATCCTGATCGCCCGAATGGTCGCCGCTTCTGGGAGCGACGCGGCGGTGACGCATATGGCGGACATGCTTGTCACCGAAGGCGGCAAACCGGCGCTGTTCGTGTTGCACCTTGTGCCGCGTCTGGACGGCCGCAGGAAACGGGCTCTCGTCCGGCTGATCCTCAAGCAAGCAAATTACCTCAGCGCGATCAATCTGGCGGAAGGCATTGATGCTGGCTGGCTGGAATGGGACGATCTTTCGAACGGGTCAGCTCTTCCCGCTTTGCGTTCCGCCGTTGCGGGAAACGACGAAGCCGTGCGGCGGGGCGCTGACGATATACTGGAAACGATCGGCTACCTTGCCACAGCGACCACAGCAGCCAAATTGATCGACGAGGTCGTCGCTGCCGGTATGCCGCCCGCCGCCCCATCACTCAGTGTCCTGCGTCTCAATGCGGCGCTGGCCGAACATCAGTCTCGAACCGACACATGATCAATCCGGAGAATTCATATGAACGCTGCCATCCGTCTCCCGGTCGAGCAGGCCTATGCCTCTGAATTGCAGGCGCTGGCGCGCGGTGACGACAGGCAAAAACCTGCCGGCTGGAGCCTGTCGCCACAGGCTGTGCTAACCTATCTGCTCGGCGGCAAGGCTAGCGACGGCACATTGATAACCCCGAAATATGTCGGTCGCCGCCGGTTGATGGAAACCGCGGTAGCGACGCTTGCCACCGACCGTGCACTCTTGCTGCTCGGCGTTCCCGGAACCGCCAAGTCCTGGGTATCTGAACATCTTGCCGCCGCCATCATGGGCGACTCGACGCTGATCGTGCAGTGCACGGCCGGCACCGACGAGAACCAGATCCGCTATGGCTGGAACTATGCGCAGCTGCTGGCAACAGGCCCGAGCCAGGAAGCGTTGGTGCCGACGCCGCTCTACCGAGCCATGCAGAACGGCAAGCTCTGCCGGCTGGAGGAACTGACCCGCATGGGCTCGGACGTGCAGGACACGCTGATCACCGTGCTTTCCGAAAAGATGATGCCGATCCCGGAATTGAACACCTCGATCTACGCCCAGCGCGGCTTCAACATTATCGCCACGGCAAACAACCGCGACAAAGGTGTCAACGAGCTCTCCTCGGCGCTCAAGCGTCGCTTCAATGTCGTGGTGCTGCCATTGCCGGAAGACATGGCCGAAGAGGTGGCGATCGTCTCCAAACGGGTCGATGAGATGGCTGGCGGACTCGACCTGCCGGTGCCAAAAAATGTCGGCGAGGAGATCGCCCGTGTGCTGACCATCCTTCGCGAATTGCGCTCCGGCGCGACTGCCGACGGCAAGGTGACGCTGAAGACTCCTTCCGGCTCGCTGTCGACCGCAGAAGCGATCGCCACGATGGTTGGCGGGCTCAGCCAGGCGGCGTGGTTCGACAGTGGCAAGCTCGGCGCCGAAGGTCTCGCCGCCAGCCTTGTCGGCGCGATCGTGAAGGATCCGGTGCAGGATAAGGTGGTGCTCGAGGAATATCTGGAAACGGTGCTCAAGAAGCGCCCCGACTATGCCGGCTATTACGCGGCGCTGAACGCAGCGATCTGACGCCATGAGCCACGGCGACATTGCCTATTTCGGGATACGCCATCACGGGCCGGGTTCCGCCGACAGCCTGGTGCAGGCACTGCAGGATTTGAACCCGGTCGCCGTGCTGATCGAGGGGCCGATCGACGCCTCTGAGCTTCTGCCCATGCTGGCCCGCCCCGAAATGCAGCCGCCGGTGGCGCTCCTTTGCTATCCGGAAGACGATCCGGCTTCGACAAGCTTCTGGCCTTTTGCCGAGTTCTCGCCCGAATACCAGGCGGCGCTTTGGGCTGTGGGCAATAAGGCGACGTTGCAGTTTATCGACCTGCCATCGTCGGCACGGTTCACCACTGCTGCGATCGGTGGCGCGGAGGACACCGATGCGACCGAAGCTACCCAAGCCCCCGAGGATGGTGACGCGGCTCCGCTTCCGCGTGATCCGATTGCCATGCTGGCGCACGCCGCCGGTTATGAGGACGGCGAAAGCTGGTGGTCGGACATCATTGAACAGAACCCGGAACCCGGCCCGATATTTGCGGCCATCGCCGATGCGATGACGACACTGCGGAATGGTGAGGGTCCGATCGCGCAGTTCGAAGCCAAGCGCGAGGCGCATATGCGGCTCGAAATCGCCAAGGCGCGTAAGCAGTTCGAGGGGCCGATCGCCGTCGTCTGCGGAGCATGGCATGTGCCGACGCTGCAGGCCACCCAAACTCAGAAAAACGATCAGGTCCTGATCAAGGGAATTGCCCGGCGCAAGAGCACAATGACATGGGCACCGTGGACCGGACCGCGCCTGGCGCTGGGATACGGCTATGGCGCGGGCGTCGTCGCGCCCGGCTGGTGCAAGCATCTTTGGCGCACGCGCGGTCGGCGCGATGCGGCAACCCTGTGGCTTGCCATGATCGCGGCGCTGCTGCGGGCGAAGGGCCATCTGGTCTCGACCGCTTCGCTGATCGAAGCGGAGCGGCTCGCCCGCGCGCTCGCCGCCATTCGCGAACGGCCGAAGCCCGGGTTCGAGGATTGCGCGACGCCGCGATCGCGGCCCTGTTCAATGGCGAAGCGTTGCTGTGGGGGCTGGTCGAGGCCGAGTTGCTTCTGGGTGCGGACGTCGGCGAAATTCCGCCCGACACACCGCTGGCGCCGCTGATCGAGGATCTGCAGCGTAGCCAAAAGGCGGCGCGCCTGAAGCCCGAGGCGCTGGAGCGGGAACTGTCGGTCGACCTGCGCAGCGAAAGCGGGCTGTTTCGCTCGACATTGCTGCATCGGCTGAGCGTGCTTGGTGTGCATTGGGGCAGACTGACCGATGCCGGTCGCAGCCGTGGCACCTTCCGCGAGCGGTGGACCCTGGCGTGGGAGCCGGAATATGCCGTTCGTCTGGTCGAGAACCTGATCTACGGGCCGACCATCGAAAAGGCTGCCAATGCCCGCCTGATCCAGATGATCGAAACGGCGGCGACGCTCGATACGCTTGCGGCATTGGTGCAGAACGCGATCACGGCAAGCCTGTCGGAAGCATCGACTGCCGGCCTTGCGGCGTTGGAAGCGCGAGCGGCGCGCAGCAGCGAATGCCTGGAGATCCTGGCGTCTGTGCCGCCCCTCGCCGACATCATCCGTTACGGCGAGGCCCGCAAAACGGAGACGAACCGGCTGTCCGGTCTCATGGAGCGGCTGATCGTCGAAGGTGCGATCGCGCTTCCGTATGCTGTACGCGATCTGGATGAGCAAGCCGCCGCGACGCTGGTCGGTGCGATGCGCAAGGCCGATGAGGCGATCAGACTGGTCGAGCCCGGGCAAGACGTGCTGGACGGATGGCGCAACGGGCTGGCGGCCGTACTGGAGGCGTCACGGTCGACGGCGCTGCTGGCCGGGTGCGCCGCACACCTGCTGTATGAAGCTGGTCGCCCGTCCGCCGAAGCCGCCGCCGGGCTGCTCGGGCGACGCCTGTCACCGGGGACGCCTGTCACTGACGCGGCCGGGTTCTTCGAAGGCTTCTTCAGCACAGCCGGTCAACGGCTGATTTATGACGAGGGTCTGCGCGGTGCGGTCGATGGGTGGCTCAGATCCCTTGACGAAGATGCTTTCATTGCGCACCTGCCGTTGCTGCGCCGCGTCTTTTCCAATCTGGATCGCATGGAACGCCGCCGGCTGATCGAAGCGGTCCTCGGCCGCGCGGCGCGCTTACCGGCTGGCGTGACGCCGACGCCGGATGGCGGCGAGGCATGGCGCCGGCACCTGGGGCTGCTTGGACCATTGCTCACCGGAGAAACCGGCAATGGATGACGAGGCCGAAATGAGCGAACCCGGCCCGTTCACTTCCGATGGCGGAAGGGAGCGCCGCTGGCGACTGGCGATCGGCGCCGATGATGAAACGTCTGGGGCACTTTCCAGCGACGACAAACGGCTTTCGGCGGCACTCGACGCTCTCTACGGCGACGGCATTAGCGCCGCTTCTGCCGACCCGCGCAAGCGGCGTGGCGGCCTTGGCCGGTCGGCGCCGCGCGTTGCACAATGGATGAGCGACATCCGCTCCTTCTTTCCGGCGCAGGTCGTCCAGATCGTCCAGAAGGACGCCTTCGAACGGCTGGACCTGAAGCAGATGCTGATGGAACCGGAATTCCTCAAGGCGATCGAGGCGGACGTCAATCTCGTCGCCGACCTGATTTCGCTGCGCTCGGTCATGCCGGCCAAGACCAAGGACATTGCCCGGACGATCATTGCCGATATCGTCGGCAAGCTGATGCAGAAGCTGGAGCAGAAGACCGCCGAGGCAATCCGAGGCGCGCTCGACCGGTCGAGGCGCACCAACCGCCCACGTTCGCGCGATATCGACTGGCAGCGCACCATCTCGGCGAACCTTCGCCACTACCAACCCGAACACAAGACTATCGTGCCGGAGAAGCTGGTTGGTTTCATACGCAAGCAGCGACGGCTGGTCGATCTCGACGAGGTGGTTCTGTGCGTCGACCAGTCCGGCTCGATGGCAAGTTCGGTGATCTATGCCTCGATCTTCGCAGCGGTCATGGCCTCGCTGCCGGTTGTGCGCACCAAGCTCGTCTGTTTCGATACCGCAATCGTCGACCTGACTGAAGAACTCAGCGATCCTGTTGAAGTGCTGTTCGGCGTGCAACTCGGCGGCGGCACCGACATCAACCAGGCAGTCGCCTATTGCGCCGACCGTATCGAGCGGCCCACCAAGTCGCATCTGGTGCTGATCACCGACCTCTTTGAAGGCGGCAATGGCCAGGAACTGCTGCGGCGGCTGGCGGCGCTGGTTCGATCCGGCGTCAATGTCGTCGTGCTTCTGGCGCTGACCGATCAGGGACGGCCCGGCTATGATCCAGCGATGGCAGGTTCGGTCGCGGCACTTGGCATTCCGGTCTTCGCCTGCACGCCGGATCTGTTTCCGGACATGATGGCGGCGGCACTGCGGCGGGAGGATATCGGCGCCTGGGCGGCGGGAGCCGACATCAAGCTCATTCGCGCCGAGGCTGAGGCGCCTGGGATGCATGAGTGAGCGTTTGCCTCGGTCCAGAATACCGGGCCGCCCGCGGGCAAGCGCTTGCGGTCAAAGGTTTGACAAATAGCCGGCCGCGCCTATGGTCGACCGGTTACAGGAGCGACGCATGGCGAAGGCAACCGGCTGTATTCCTGGCGGGTTTTCCCTACATTTGAACAGTAGAAATCAGCCACGGCCGCTTTCACAGCCCTCGCCCTTCCCTCCCCGGCCGCGTCGATGCGCCCGGGCCGTTCATGTCCTTGAGCCACATGTCGCAGAAGATTGACGAGCTTCTGTCGCGGCTGGAAAAGCGGCTGGACAGATCAGCGATTGTCTCGGCTGAGGAGGCCGGACCACGCTACCGGGAAGATCCCGACGGCAAGGACGGCGCGCCGCCGGCGATCGTCTTGCGTCCACGCACGACCGGCGAGGTGTCGGACATTCTGCGCCTGTGCAACGAGGCCGGGCAGAGGCTCGTCGTCCAGGGTGGCACCGGTCTTGCGGGCGCGGCGCGCATCCAGCCCGGCGAGGCGGTGCTGTCGCTGGAGCGCATGACGGCGGTCGCGGCGCCCCACCGCGAGGCGGCGACGATCGTCGCCGAGGCCGGCGCGCCGCTGCAAATGGTGCAGGACGCGGCCGATGCGGCCGGCTTGCTTTTCGGCGTCGACATCGGCGCGCGCGGCACGGCCACCGTCGGCGGCAATGTCGCCACCAATGCCGGCGGCATCCGCGTGCTGCGCTACGGCATGTACCGGGCGCAGGTGCTTGGGCTGGAGGCGGTGCTTGCCGACGGCAGTGTGCTCACGTCGCTCAAGGGCTTGCCAAAGGACAATTCCGGCTATGACCTCAACCAGCTCTTCATCGGCAGCGAAGGCACGCTCGGCGTGGTCACGCGCGCCTGCCTGCGGCTGCATCCCAAGCCTGCCACCGAGGTCAATGCCTTCTGCGCACTTCCATCGCTCGACGCGGCGATTGCGCTGCTTGCGCTGCTCCGGCAGAAGCTTGGGCCGTTGCTCTCGGCCTATGAGGTGAATTTCGCACCGCTCTACGGCGCCATGATCGCCGGCATGGAGGCGCCGGCGCCGCTGCCCGCCGGCTCGCCCGTCTATGTGCTTGCCGAGATACAGGGCAGCGAGCCCGACCGCGACGGCGAACGTTTTGCCGCGGTGCTGATGCAGGCGGTTGAAGATGGCGTGATCGACGACGTGGTCGTCTCGCAATCGCCGCGCGAATTCCGGGCGCTCTGGGCGGTGCGAGAAGAGGCCAACCGTTTCCTGTTTTCGATGGCAGGCCTGATCGGCGTCGATATCAGCATCCCACTGGCGAGAATGGCGACTTTCCTGGGCGAAACAGAAGCCGCCATCAGGGCCGTCGACCCTGGCGCCGACATCTACGTCTTCGGCCATCTCGGCGATGGCAATCTGCATTATCAGGTCCGCACCGCGGATCCGGCGGCCGCATACGGCATCGTGTACCGCGGTGTTGCCACCGCCGGCGGTGGCGTTTCGGCCGAACATGGCATCGGCCTCGACAAGAAGGAATGGCTGCACCTTGTGCGCAGCGACGCCGAGATCGCGGCCATGCGCCGCCTGAAAGCAGCCTTCGACCCGAACAACATCCTCAATGCCGGGCGCATCTTCGACCTCGCGCCGGGCTGAAATCGAAGGCCGGTAGCGCTGGCCGGATGCTGTCTCTATCTGGTCGCGCTTTTCAATTCCGCATGCGCCACCGCAATGCGGGCAGCAAGCGCGGCGTTGTTGCGGACCAGCGCGATGTTGGCCTTCAGGCTGCGGCCTTGCGAAAGCTCATTGATGCGTGCGAGCAGAAACGGCGTTAGTTCCTTGCGCCCGATGCCGCGCTTCTCGGCCTCAGCCACGGCCGCTGCGATCGTGCCGTCGATGAACGCCGGATCGAGCGCGTCCGCTTCGGGGATAGGGTTGGCGACGAGAATGCCGGTGCCGGATTCCATCTCGTCATGCAGCAGCATGGCTCGCGCGATCTCGTCGGGCGTGTCGAGGCGATGATCGGCCTTGAGCCCGCTGGAGCGGGTGTAGAAAGCCGGAAAATCATCGCTCCCATAGGCGATCACCGGCACGCGCTGAGTTTCCAGATATTCCAGCGTCTTCGCAATATCGAGGATCGACTTAACTCCGGCGCAGACGACGGTCGTGCCGGTTTGGCCGAGTTCGGTCAGGTCGGCGGAGATATCGAAAGTGGTTTCGGCGCCGCGATGCACGCCGCCGACGCCGCCGGTCGCAAAAATGCCGATCCCGGCTAAAGCGGCGATCCGCATCGTCGCCGAGACGGTGGTTCCGGCCGAGCCGCCGCGCACCATGATGGCGGCGAGATCGCGCCCGGAAGCCTTGACCACGCCCTTTGCCGCTGCCAGCTCTTCCAGTTCACGGTCGTCGAGGCCAACCTTGATCTTGCCGGCGACCACTGCGATCGTGGCGGGCACGGCGCCGTTTTCACGCACTACGGTCTCGACACCACGGGCAGTTTCCAGATTGGCCGGATATGGCATGCCGTGGGTGATAATCGTCGATTCCAATGCCACCACCGCGCGGCCTTCATCAAGCGCAGCAGCGACTTCATCGTTCAGGTGGACAAGGAAAGGTTTCATATCATCTCGCTTTCAGGCAGGAATGCGGTACATGCCGGCGGCAAGGAAGCGCGGCGACAGATCGGGATGGACGCTGGATTCGCTCTCGGTGGTCAGTGTGGCAAGCAGCGCGCCGGTGCGCACGGCATGAGCGACCGGCTCACCCGAAAGCACCTTGTACAGTGTGCCGGCGATCATCGCGTCACCGGCGCCGGTGATATCGACGGGCTGCGCCGGGACGGAGTGCATGGTCGTCACACCGCTCTCGGTCGCAACCGCAAATCCATGCGCGCCCACGGTCACGACCACCTCGCTGGCGCCGGCCGCGCGCAGCGCTGCCGCTGCTTCCTCCGGCGTCAGCCGCCTGTCGGCATCCGTCATGCCGAGCATCGTATTGGCCTCGTCATGATTGGTGAACAGAAGATCGATGCCGGTCAGGTCCTTCGGCAGGCGCGCTGATTTCGGCGCCGATACCGTGTCGACTGCGAGCTTGAAGCGCGCACCCTGCTTGCGCGACATCAGTGCTGCGAGGGTCGCGGCCGGCAGATTGCAGTCGATGAACACCCATGTCGCCGAAGCCAGATGCGGCCAGAAACGGTCGAGATAGGACGACGAAAACAGATCGAAGATCTCCATGTCGGCAATGCCGAGCACGAGGTCGTTGTTGCGGTCGAGGATGGCCGCGTATTCCGCCGTCGGCCGTTCCGTGGTGGTGATGATCTGGCTGACATCGGTGCCGAGGTCGCGCAGATGCCGGACCAGTGAGCGGCCGGTTTCATCGTCGCCGACGATCGAGACGAAGCTTATGTCGACGCCGAGGCGGGCAAGGTTTTCGGCGACGTTGCGGGCAACCCCGCCGAAGCTGCGATAGCCGTCGACCGGGTTCGACGTCTCGAAAATCAGATCCTTCTTGGCGTGGTATTTGCGGTCGAGCACCGCGCCGCCGACGCAGACCATGCGCTTGGACGTCGGCAAGACGTAACCACGGCCGAGAATGTATCCCTTGTTGACGAGTTGCACGATGTGGGCCGCGACCGTCGAGCGGGCGATGCCGAGCACCGTTGCTATGTCCTGCTGGCCGGCGAATGGGTTCGCCGCAATGAGGTCGAGAACCGCTTGTTCCTGTGCTCCAAGGTCGTCCATTGTCTCACCCGGCCGTCAAATTCGAAGCTGAACGCTTTCGCAACAACAGATGACATTGTCAACATTTGTTTCGACCGGCGGCATTTGACCAATCGGCGCTCCCGCGACTCTC
Organism: Mesorhizobium sp. M0909; assembly: GCF_040319515.1. NCBI lineage: Bacteria > Pseudomonadati > Pseudomonadota > Alphaproteobacteria > Hyphomicrobiales > Phyllobacteriaceae > Mesorhizobium > Mesorhizobium sp. M0909. The sequence goes on along the minus strand of NZ_JAMYOA010000006.1, from coordinate 290,554 downwards.
TGCCAGCCGGACGAAGAAAGCGGGTGAGCACATTGAAGAAAGCTATTTCACCAAGGAGGACGAAAGTTGCTCTTGTCGGCGTGCAGCGCCGGGGAGGAACTGAGGCCTTAACGAGACGGCGAAGAGCGCTAAGCCTTCAGCACCGAGACGGCCAATTCGCTGTTGTGGACGTATTCGTTGGCGTCAGGCTGCTTCTGCACGAGCAGGATGAACAGCAGGTCGGTCACCGTCAGTTGTGCATCACGCGCAGTTATCGATGACGAGCGCGCGCGCTCTTCATCGGCGATCGTGTGGAGGCGAATGTCGGCAACCCGGCTCAGCGGATTGTCGCTCAGTCCGGTGACGGCGATAACGGTGGTGCCACGTTTGCGGGCAAGTTCAGCTATCCGCAGGGTTTCGATGCTCGCCCCGGAATAGGAGAGCGCGAACAGCACGTCACCTCGTCCAAGCGTCGAGACATTGGCCATTTGCACATGGCTGTCGCTGTCGTGCAGCACGTTGCGGCCGAGCTTCATCAGCTTGTAGGAAAAATCGCGCGCCACCAGCGAGGATGCGCCGACGCCGGCCAAATGAATGCGGCGCGCACCGTTCAATGCTTCGAGGGCCTTGCCGATTTCCTGCTCGGTGTTGGCCGCGACGGTCTGTTGCATAGACAAAAGCTTGCTGCCGATCAGCTTGCGCAGGATGACCAGATAGCTGTCGCCGACCTCGATCGAACCGTGGATCATGCCGGCCGGCACGTGCCATTCCTGCGACTTGGCCTCACTGACGGCGAGCTTAAGCTCCTGATAGCTGGAATAGCCGAGCTTCTGGCTGAACTTGACGACGCTCGACTGGCTGCGGCCGATCTCGGCGGCAAGCGCCGCCGTCGACAGGCGCAGCATCTGGTCGGGATTATCGACGATATACCGACCGATCTCGCGGTCGCCGGGCGCCATGACTTCGAGCTTGGCCTCGATCTTCTTCAGGACGGACATGCGTTCCCCCATTGCCTGTCATCGACAATGCCAACCCATGGAATAAATTATTCCGTCTCTGATTGACAGCCAAGAATGATCCATCAAATCTCGACTGGTGCGGATGTGGCCCAGCCGTCGGGCATGTCGACGATTCGGCCATGCAAGATCGTAGACACACCGACAGCTCGGGATTAGGTCAGAGCCATGGACAAATTGCGGATCGCCGGCGGGCACAGGCTTGAGGGCGCGGTGACGATCTCCGGCGCCAAGAACGCGGCCTTGCCGCAAATAGCGGCGGCGTTGCTCAGCCATTATCCGCTGCAACTGACCAACCTGCCTGCGGTGACCGACGTCGAAAACATGCTTGGCGTCGTCGGCCTTCATGGGGCCGAAGTCACCAGATCGGCGCATGCCGCCACAATCGATGCCAGTGCTGCCGCTTCCAGGGAGACAAGCTACGATACCGTCAGGCGCATGCGCGCGACGGTGCTGGTGCTCGGCCCGCTGCTTGCCCGCTTCGGCCATGCCCGGGTTTCGCTGCCCGGCGGCTGCGCGATCGGCGCACGGCCGGTCGACATGCATGTCGCCGCACTCGCCGCACTTGGCGCCGACATTGCGATCGAAAACGGGCTGATCGTCGCGTCCGCGCCGGGCGGACTGAAAGGCGCGCGTATCGTTTTGAGCTCACCATCGGTCGGCGCGACCGAAACGGCGATGATGGCAGCGACGGCTGCAAAGGGCGAAACCGAGATCCTCAATGCGGCGCGCGAACCGGAGGTGGCCGATCTTGCCGCCTGCTTGAACGCCATGGGCGCGCGGATCGAGGGCGCCGGCACGCACCGTATCCTGATCGCGGGCAGCACAGGCTGGCGCGCCGCCACGCACGACATCATCCCGGACCGGATAGAGGCCGGCACCTATGCCGTCGCGGCGGCTATCACCGGCGGTCAGCTCGAGCTGACCCACGCGCGGCTCGAGCACATGGCATCCGTCGTCCAGCTGCTCGAAACAGCCGGTGTGAAAATCTGGCCGGGCGACCGCGGGCTGATCGTATCGAGAGACGGGCCGCTCAAAGCCGTCGATGTGACGACGGAGCCCTATCCGGGCTTTCCGACCGATCTCCAAGCGCAGTTCATGGCGTTGATGTGCTGTGCCGAGGGCGCTTCGCTGTTGCGTGAGACGATCTTCGAGAACCGCTTCATGCATGTGCCTGAACTGATGCGGCTCGGCGCCAACATCAAGCTGCAAGGCACCATGGCGCTGGTGCGCGGAGGCGAGAAGCTGAAGGGCGCGCAAGTGATGGCCACCGACCTGCGCGCCTCCGTCTCGCTGGTGCTGGCAGCGCTGGTGTCCCAGGGCGAGACGACGATCAACCGCGTCTATCATCTCGATCGCGGCTATGAGCAGCTGGACCGCAAGCTCCGGCTTTGCGGCGCCCAGATCGAGCGGATAAGTGGATGAGTGCCGGCGCGGCGTCTTCGCATTATTTCCTGGGCGTCGATGGCGGCGGAACCGGCTGTCGGGCGCGTATCGAAGACGAGGCGGGAACCGTGCTCGGGCAAGGTCTCTCAGGTCCGGCGACAACGCGGCTCGGTATAGAGGCGGCCTGGGCCTCCGTTGCCAAAGCCTTTGGTGCTGCGATCAAAGAGGCAGGGTTCACGGCGACGAAAATCGCCAGGATCCGTGCCGGCGTCGGTCTTGCCGGCATCGGCCGCAAGGGGTCGCTTGAGGCGTTTCGTGCGATCTCCCATCCCTTTGCAAGTCTCGACTTCGTCAGCGACGGCGTCGCGGCTTGCCTGGGCGCGCATTCGGGCCAGGACGGCGCCATCGTCATAGCCGGCACCGGTTCGATCGGGCTCGGCTTTGTCGAAGGGCGCGACCTGCGTGTCGGCGGCTACGGTTTTCCGATTTCCGACGAGGGAAGCGGTGCCGATCTAGGGTTGAAAGCGGTACAGTTCGCCTTGCGCGCCCATGACGGCCGGCACGAGCGGACCGCGCTGCTGGCCGAGGTGATGCAGCGCTTCAAGGACGACCCGTTCGAGGCGGTGGCCTGGATGGACCGCGCCAGTGCGACGGACTATGCCGCCATGGCGCCGATGGTGATCCGCCATGCCGACCAGGGCGATCCGGCCGGTCGGCGGATCGTGCAAGGCGCTGCCGAGCAGATCGACACCTTCGTGCGGGTGCTGTTCGAAAAAGGCGCGCCGCGGGTTACGTTGCTCGGAGGGTTGTCCAGCCCGCTTGAGCCATGGCTCGCTCCCGACGTCCGCCGACGGCTGAAGCCGGCCGACGGCGATGCGGTTTCGGGAGCCATAATCCTGGCCAGAAAGTCGCTTTGCGGCGAGTAACGCGCTACTCAAAGAGGAATATTTTATTCCTACAGTCCGTTGACACTGGGAATACCGAATTCTAAAAAGTTAACTAAGCAGAAACAAGACAGCCGGGCGCCTGCCCGGCACGGCATCGCGTTTCCCGCTCACGGCAGATTGAAAGTAAGCAAGTGGTCGAACACGGGTTGATGTCGGAGTTGGAGCGGTTGGTTTCCGAGGACCGCAACCCGAGAACCATCGACATCGACCTGTTGCCGACCATTGAGGTGCTGCGCAAGATCAATGACGAAGATAAAGGCGTTGCGGCCGCCGTCGAGAAGGTCATTCCTGAGATTGCTGCTGCCGTGGACCGGATCGTGAGCGCGTTCCAGAAGGGTGCGCGCCTTGTCTATGTGGGCGCTGGCACCAGCGGCCGGCTCGGCGTCCTCGACGCCGCGGAATGTCCACCGACCTTCGGCGTACCCGAGGACATGGTGGTGGGCCTGATCGCCGGCGGCGACGACGCGCTGGTGCGCTCCGCGGAAGGCGCCGAGGATGACCCGAAACAGGGTGTAAAGGCATTGCAGGACATCAAGCTGACCGCCGACGATGTGGTGGTCGGCATCGCTGTCAGCGGGCGCACGCCTTATGTCATCGGTGGCCTGACCTATGCCAAGCAGGTGGGAGCGACCACCGTGGCGCTGTCCTGCAATCCGCGATCGACCATTGCCGGCATAGCCGACATTGCCATCTCTCCGGTGGTCGGCCCGGAGGTTCTCACCGGCTCGACCCGACTGAAATCGGGAACCGCGCAAAAGCTGGTGCTCAACATGCTGTCTACCGCCAGCATGATCCGCATCGGCAAGAGCTATCAGAACCTGATGGTTGACCTCAATCCAAGCAACAAGAAGCTTGTCGCCCGGGCGGTCAGGATCGTGATGCAGACGACCGGCTGCGCGGCACAGCAGGCACGACAGGCACTCGACCAGACCGGCAATGATGTAAAACTGGCAATCCTGGTGACGATCACCGGCATGGGCGTCGAGGAAGCACGTAAGGCGCTTGCCAACGCGGGAGGTTTCCTGCGCAAGGCGATAGGCGAAAAGACGGTGTAAGACCGCATGGATACTGGGCCGATGTTCCGGGACGTGTGTCCCTTTGAAGCGGTCCGGGGAACTGCAAGGCATCAGGTTTAACAATAATGGGAGACGACAATGGTACGGCACATTGGCAAGAAACTGCTTTCCGGCATGGCCCTTGCGGCAATGGTTGGCATCGCCGCGCTACCGGCGCAGGCGAGTGCGGCGACGCTGCATATGGCGTGGTCGCAGGACGCCACCGGTCTTGATCCGCACAAGCAGACGGCATTCTCCTCACTGCGGCTGCTGGAACTGATCTATGAGCCACTGGTGCGGCTCGACGCAAACCTGCAAATCACGCCCGCGATTGCCGATTCGTGGCAGTTCTCGCCGGACGGCAAGGAGCTGAGCTTCAAACTCAATCAGAAAGCAAAATTCCAGAACGGCGCCGCCGTGACCTCGGCCGATGTCAAGGCATCGTTCGAGCGCATACTCGACGAGAAGACCGGCGCGGCCGCGCGCGCCAACTTTCTCTCGATCGCCAGCATCGACACACCCGATCCAGCCACCGTCGTGTTCCACCTCTCGCAGCCGGATGTGCCGATCCTGACGGCGATGAGCGACGTCAACGCCGCGATCGTCCCGGCAAGCGAAATCACGGCCGGCTCGATCGGCACGACGACGATCGGCTCGGGTCCGTTCAAGTTGGAAAAGTGGGATCCGAATTCCAAGGAAGTGCTTGTCGCCAACAAGGATTGGGCGGGCGGCACGACCGGCGTCGACGGCATCGAGATCAGCGTGCTGCCGGACGAGACGGCGATCCTGGCGGCGATGCGCAGCAAGCAGATCGATTTTGCCCTGCTCAACGATCCGCTTGTCGCCACCCTTGTGCCCAAGGAAGCCAGTCTGCAGTTGAACCGTGTGCCGGTGCTTGCCTATCACGTGCTGCAGCTCAATCCTTCCCGCAAGCCGATGACCGAACTCAAGGTGCGTCAGGCGATTTCCTGCGCCATCGACCGGCAGGAAGTGCTGGACACCGCCTCGCTCGGTGAAGGCAAAGTCACCGGCCCGCTGACTATCCCGGCCCTTGCGACCGATCCGAGCCAGTTGTTCTGCTATAAGCGCGACGTCGAGAAAGCCAAGCAGCTGATGGCCGAAGCGGGCTACGCCGACGGCTTTTCGGCGACCGTGATCGGCGCCACCGGCGAGCCGCCGACAGCGGCGGCGGAAGCCCAGGTCATCCAGTCGCAACTCGCAGAAATCGGCGTCAAGCTCGACATCAAAATGATGGAGCTCAACGTCTATGTCGATGCCTGGCTGAAGGGCGATTTCGACATGGCCATCGCCCTGAACGGCGGCAGGGCCGATCCCTACACTATGTACAACCGTTACTGGACCAAGACGGGCAATCTGCAGAAGGTCGCGAACTATATCGACGATACGCTGGACAGTCTTATGCAGAAGGGCCGCAGCGAGACCGACCCGGCAGCGCGCAAAGCGATCTTCGCCGACTTCGAGAAGCACATCACTGAGATGTCGCCCTGGATCTGGCTCTACACGTCCTACAGCTACACGGCACAGCAGAAGAATATCGCAGGATTCGAACCGGTGCCGACAGGCTCGCTGTTCAGCCTCGCCAAGGTGACGATCCAGTAGCTGCTTTGGTGCCAGACGAGAGGGTATTCTTCGCGTGAACTATCTGATGCGGCGACTGGCAACCTTCCCTCTCGTCCTGCTTGGCGTGTCCATCGTCGTGTTCCTGGCGATCAGGATGGTTCCGGGCGATTCGATCACGGCAATGCTGGGGACCGAAGCCGGCCTGCTGACGCCGCAGCAGCGCGATGCGCTTGCAGCTTATTTCGGCATCGACCAGCCCTGGTTCATCCAGTACTGGCGCTGGCTGCTTGGTCTTTTCCAAGGTAATCTCGGCATTTCGTCCACCTATGGCAGGCCGGTGCTCGTCGTCATCCTCGAGCGTTTCCCGCTAACGTTGGAGCTCGCCCTGCTTTCGATGGTCATCGCCCTGGTTGTCGGCATGCCGGCCGGGATTTTTGCCGCCACCCATAATGAAAAGCTGTCCGACCTCGGCGTGCGCGTTGTCGCAATGATCGGGCAGTCGACGCCGAACTTTGTCCTTGCCCTGCTGATCATCTACACGCTGTCGGCGGGGTTTGGCGTTTTGCCGGCGATGGGCGAGTTTTCGCCGCTGTGGCAGGATCCGCTGCGCAATCTCGGCCAGCTGTTGCTGCCTGCGGTCACGCTTGGATTTGCCTTCGCGGCTTCGGTGACCCGCATATCGCGTTCGGCGATGCTCGATGTGCTCAGCGACGACTATGTCAGGACGGCGCGCAGCAAAGGCGTTTCGGCGCGCGGCGTCATCTGGCGGCATGCTTTGCCCAACGCGCTCATCCCGGTCGTGACGCTGAGCGGCATAGAGTTCGGCTATCTGCTGGGCGGGGCAGTCATCGTCGAGCAGATATTTGCGCTGCCCGGTCTCGGCCGTATGGTGCTGGATGCCATCCTGCAGCGCGACTACGCGCTGGTGCAGGGAAGCGTGCTGTTCATCGCCTTCAACTTCATGATCGTCAATCTCCTCGTCGACCTCGCCTATGTCGCGCTCGACCCGCGTATCCGGCTAAGCGAGCACTGATGGCGACATTGCGGGCTATATTTGCGCATCCCAGCGGCCGCATCGGCGGTGCCATCGTTGCGCTTTATCTGCTGCTTGCCGTGCTTGGCATGCTGGGGCTGACGCCGCACGATCCGCTGACGCAGCACCGGGTCGAGCGACTGCATGCGCCTGACGGCACCTACTTGATGGGCACGGACCTGTTCGGCCGCGATGTCGCAAGTCGGCTGATGACCGGGATCGGCCAGTCCTTCATCGTGGCCTTCTTTTCGGTCGCCTTCGCGACACTGGCCGGCACCGTGCTCGGGCTGGCGGCAGCCTGGTTCGGGCGCCGCTGGGACGGCCTGGTGATGCGCATCATGGACGTTGTGCTGGCGTTCCCGGCGATCCTGCTGGCGCTGCTGATCGTCGCGGTTGCTGGACCGGGAACCTCGACCAGCGTCATTGCCATTGCCATCGTCTACACGCCGATCTTCACGCGCGTCGTGCGAGGTCCGGCTCTGTCGCTCAAGGCGCGCGAGTTCGTCGACGCGGCCCGCACGTTCGGCAGCAGTGCGGGCTACATCGTAACACGCCATCTGCTGCTCAATCTGGTGGCGCCACTGACGGTTCAGGTGACGCTGGCGCTGGCCTGGGCACTGCTGACCGAGGCCGGCTTAAGCTTCCTCGGGCTCGGCACGCAGCCGCCCGCCGCCTCGCTCGGCCTGATGCTGAGCGACAGCCGCAATCTGATGGAGACAGCTCCCTGGCTGATGATCTTCCCGGGCGTGGCGATCATGATCAGCATCCTCGGCTTCAACCTGCTCGGCGATGCGTTGCGTGATGTCCTCGATCCGAAGATGCGGAGATCGATCGCATGATCCCGCTGCTGTCCGTCAGCGGATTGCGCGTCGGCTTCGGCCGCAACCCGAAAGCCAATGAGGTTGTGCGCGGCGTCAGCTTCGATCTCGCCGACGGCGAAACATTGGCAATCGTCGGCGAAAGCGGCTCGGGCAAATCGGTCACGGCGCTGTCGATCAATCGCCTTGTCGATTATGGCGGCGGCCGCATCACCGCAGGCTCGATCACGCTGAAGCGGGTCGACAACAGCATTTTCGACCTGACCGCCGCGGACGAGCCGCAACTGACGAAGATCCGCGGCGGTGAAATCGGCATGATCTTCCAGGAGCCGATGACCTCGCTCAATCCGGTGCTGACCATCGGCAGGCAGATCGAGGAATCGTTTCGCCTGCATCGCGGCCTGACCGGCCGGCAAGCGACGGTGGCGGCCAAGGACGCGCTCGACCGCGTGCGTATTCCCGACGCTGCACGGCGACTGAAATACACGCCCAACCAGCTTTCGGGCGGCATGTTGCAGCGGGTGATGATCGCCATGGCGCTCGCTTGCAACCCGCGCCTGCTCATTGCCGACGAACCAACGACGGCGCTGGATGTTACGGTGCAGGCGCAGATCATGGCGCTGCTCGCCGAATTGAAGCAGGAAACCGGGATGTCGATGATCTTCATCACCCACGACATCGGTCTGGTCGCAGGCATCGCTGACAAGGTCATGGTGATGCAAAGCGGAGAAGCTGTCGAGCAGGGCGCGCTGAACCAGATATTGGACGATCCGCAGCATCCCTATACGCGGCATCTGCTTCATGCGGTGCCGCATTTCGCCGGCGGCAATGCCGCACGCAAGGACGTGCAACGCGAAACGCAAAAAGCTGCCGAGCCGGCGCTGAAGGTCAATGGCCTCGTGGTGCGGTTTCCGGTCAAGGCTGGGTTTTTCCGCCGCGTCAGCGGTGCCGTGCACGCAGTGGACGGGGTGGATTTCGAGCTAATGCCGGGCGAGACATTGGCGGTCGTCGGCGAGAGCGGTTCCGGAAAGTCCACCACCGCCCGCGCGATTCTGGGGCTGGTGCGCCCGACGCACGGCACAATTTCGGCCAGCACGCGCAAGGCCGTCGCCGGGCAGAGCGCCCTTCCCGTGCAGATGGTGTTCCAGAATCCCTATGGCTCGCTCAATCCCAGACTCACCATCGAAAGCACCCTCGCAGAGCCGGTGATCGCTACCGGCGGACGGATAACTGCTGAAACGCAGGCGAAAATGGCCGCGCTGCTGAAACGCGTCGGCCTTCCGGAAAACAGCCTGCAGCGCTATCCGCACGAATTCTCCGGCGGCCAGCGGCAACGCCTGTGCATCGCTCGCGCGCTGATGCTCAGTCCTTCGGTTGTCGTACTCGACGAAGCGGTTTCGGCGCTCGATGTGTCGGTGCAGGCCAGGGTGCTGGAGCTTTTGGTCGAGCTGCAGCGTGAATTCGGGCTGGCCTACCTGTTCATCTCGCATGACATGGCTGTCGTCGAGCGGATCGCCCATCGCATTGCGGTCATCTATGCCGGTCAGATCGTCGAGATCGGCGATGCCAGATCGGTGCTCTCGGAGCCGAAGCACTCTTATACCAAACAGCTTATCGCGGCCGTTCCCACCATAGACCGGCGGCATGAACGTTTCGAGCTCGACACGCGCCAGGTCCCCTCGCTCGTGCGTCCGCTGGGATTTGAGCCGGGCCCGGCCAATTGGCAGCAATTCGGGCCGGATCATAGGGCACGGGTGGAAGCGTGATGATTGTCGCTCGAAAGCATGCAGAGTCAGACGGACAGCCCCCTCGCTGCTTTTCAGACGGAGGCCGCAATTGATCGACCATGATCTCTTCGACCGCGCATTCGCCCCGCTCGAAGCGGCCGTGGCTGCGTCGCGCATTCCTGGCGGCGTGCTCGGCATGGCCGACCGGGACGGTCAACGCATCGTCCGGGCAATCGGCTCGGCCCAAGTCGTGCCGAAGGTCAGGCCGATGCATATCGAAACATGGTTCGATCTGGCGTCGCTGACCAAAGTCATCTTCACCACGCCGCGTATCCTGGCACTGGCGGAAGAAGGCGTCATCGACCTCGACGCGCCGCTGATTTCGGTCCTGCCCGACCTTCGCCAATATGAGGAAAAAGCCTGGGAACGGAAGGTGACGTTTCGCCAGTGTCTCGGTCATCAGACGCCGTTTCCCGCCGTTGCTCCAATCTACACCTATGGCCGCGATCCCGAGCTGTTACGCGCCTTTGTCCTGCAGCGCGAGTGGCAGGCCGGGGAGCCGGTCTATTCCGATATCAACTTCATTCTGCTCGGCTTCGTCCTGGAGCGCCTGTCCGGCAAGACCATTCGCGACATGGATCCCGGTCCGGGCTTCGCGTTCTCCACCGAACCGGATCGCGCGGCGGCCACAGAAGACTGCACATGGCGCCATCGTGTTCTCAGCGGCGAGGTCCACGACGACAATTGCTCGGCATTGCAAGGGGCCGGTCACGCCGGGCTGTTCGGAACGGCGGCCGCGATCCTCGATTTTGCGCTAGGGCTGCAGGACGGGAGCGGCGCATCCGAGCGTTCAATAGCGCTGATGCGCACGCCCTTGTCGGCAACCCGCACCCATGGCTGGGAACGGCCTTACGAAGGCTGGTCCGGTGGGCGGCTGTGCAGCCCCGGCACAATTGGCCATACCGGCTTCACCGGCACCGGGCTGTGGATCGACTTCGACGAAGGCAGAGCATGGACCTTGCTCACCAACCGGATCCATCCGACACGTCATTTCAACAGCGGGATCGCAGCGCTTCGCCAAGCGGTCGGCGATCTCGTCAACGGAGCCTGACAATCATGAATCCGAAGAATGGCGAACCAATCTGGGCCGTCGGCCTGATGACCGGCACCGTGCTGGACGGCAATATCGACGTCGCGCTGATCAAGACCGACGGCGAACGGATCGCGGATTTCGGCACCTACACGCTGGCCCCCTACCCGCCGTCGATCCGGACCTTGCTGGAAGAGACGCTTAGGCAGGCAAGGAGCTGGAATTTCACCGGGCCGGAACCGGCAATCTTCCACGAGGCAGAGGAGGCGCTGACGCGCGCCCAGTCTCAGGCAGTCAAGGACCTGGTCGAACGCCACGGGCTGACGATGGCCGATATCGGCGTCGTCGGCTTCCATGGCCAGACCGTGCTGCACCGTGCCCCGCAAGTGGGCCGACTGGGCCAGACCCGCCAGCTCGGCGACGGCGAGCTGATGCATGCCATCCTGGGCACCAAAGTCGCCTATGACTTCCGCTCGGCCGACATGCGCGCCGGCGGCCAGGGTGCGCCGCTCTCGGCCGCCTATCACGCTGCGCTGCTGCGCGAAGCCGACGCCAGCGGCGACACGGCGGTGCTTAATCTCGGCGGCGTCGCCAACATCACCTGGTGGGACGGCACGGACAATGTTGTTGCCTTCGACACCGGACCCGCCAACGCACCGCTGAACGACTTCATCAAATCGAAGGGTCTTGGCGAAATGGACCGCGACGGCGCGCTGGCCCGCGCCGGGACGGTCGACGAGTCACGGCTGGCCAAGCTCCTGCAGCACCCGTATTTGACCAAGCCTTACCCGAAATCGCTGGACCGTTTCGATTTCGACGCCTCGATGGCGAACGGGATGAATGCCGAGGATGGCGCAGCACTGCTGACGGCCTTCACCGCGGCCGCGGTCGGCAAAGGGCTCGATCTTCTGCCGCGCCGGCCGAAGCGGCTGGTGGTCAGCGGCGGCGGGCGCCACAATCCAACGATTATGGCCATGCTTGCCAGCCGCGCCGGTGTCGAGGCCGTGCCGGCCGAGGCGATGGGCTGGAAGGGCGATGCAGTGGAGGCGGAGTGTTTTGCCTTCCTGGCAGTGCGCGTGCTTAGGGGCTTGCCGATCAGCTTCCCCAGCACGACCGGCGTGCCGCAGCCGATGCGCGGAGGGCGGCTCGCCGGCTAGTCGTGCTTCAGGTTCTTCTGTAAGAAGATGCGGCTGCGGCCGATGGGAAAGTCGGCGAGCGCACCGAACGGCCGGTAGCCGTGGCGCTCATAGGCCTTGGCCGCCTTGGGATTGAACGTGTCGATCCAGGCGCCGTGACAGTCGCGCGCGATCGCCTCCCTCTCGGCCGCCTCGAGCATCCTGCCGGCCATGCCCTGGCCGCGCAGTTTTTCATCGACCCAGAGCCATTGCACATAGAGCCAGCCCCAGGCGGTGTATCCCGAGATGCCGGCGACAATAACGCCGTGCTCATCGCGCACGAACACGGCCAATGCCTTCCTGCGGGAGGCGCCGACATCACTGTCGTTGAACGCAGCAAGCCGCTCTCCGAGAAAAGCCAGCTCGTGCGGCAAGGGATCGGCGGTTGTCTCAAGCGTTGTATTGTCCATCCACCAAGCATCTATCGATGGACGGGGCCGAGACGCAAGCCTTGCTGCGCTATAGCTTCGGCGAACGCCACGCCGCTGCCACAGCAGCGATCAGCATGAGCAGGGCTGCAACCACCGCCGACGTCGCAAAACCGAATGTGGAATAAAGCGGTCCGAACGCCGTGGTGCCGACGAACACGGCGAGGTAGGTCACCGCGCTGTTCAAGCCCATGATCGTGCCGCGCCGCGCAGGATCGAGCGCGGACAGGCGCATCACCAGGACGTTCAGCCCGAAATGATTGGCAAGGCCCCAGACGGCTATCATCGCTATAGTCAGATGGAAACTACTGCTCGCCGCGGCAATCGCGACATAGACGGCTGCGACGAGCAGGTAGGCAAATGGCATGATACGCCGCGCGCCCAGGCGATCGATAACGCCGTCAAGAAGTGCCGCCGCACCAAATCCGGCGCCATAAGCGAGCGCGGCCAACCCGTTGGCGCTGACCGGCCGTCCCAAGCCATTGTGAAGGTGATCGCCAAGATAGCCATAGACACCGTAGAACGCGGTCATGAATGCGGCGCAGGCAACCAGAAGCGGCACTATGCCGGGGACGCTCAAGGCGCCCAGCGGCGTCGGCGCCGGGCCGCTCTTCCTGACATCGCTCAGCGACGTCAGCGTCAGGCTTGCCAATGCGAGTGCTGCGAGCACCGCGACCGCCGCGAAAACGGCGCGCCAATGCACCAGGTCGGCAAGTACGGCCGACAGCGAAACCCCGGCGATCATGCTCAGCGTCCAGCCGGTCAGCACGACGCCTATGGTGCCGCTTTCGCGGCCGGGCGGTGCAATCGCGGCGGAGCTGGCGTAGATTGCCGGCATGGCGACACCTGCAGCGATGCCGGCGAGAAGCTGGGCCGCGACCAGCGCCGTCACCGTCGGCGCAGCAGCGCTGGCGACGAGCGCTATCGCCAGCAGCAGCAACGCTCCTTGCAGCATGCGGCGGGCACCAAGCCGGTCGATATAGCGCGCCAGGAACAAGGCGCTCGCCGACGTACCGAGCCCGAACGCGGCGGACGCGATCATAACCGCCGGCACGCTTGTGCCGAAGGACGCGGCCACCGCCGGTGCGATCGGACCGAGCACCAGCGAGTTCGAGCCGATCACGGCAATGCATCCGGTGAGGAGGTAAGCGAGCGCCGGGATAGGCGGCCTTGCCGTAAATGTTGCGACTTGATCACTATTCGACATAGGGCGATAATGGCCGTATTAAATTCTGCATCAATAGGGAATTTCATTATGGATGAAGAAACAGATTGCATTCCGCAGAACAGGCCTGCCGCCCGCGATATCGATGCAACCGACCGAAAAATATTAAGCGTTCTGGTCGACGACGCCACGATCAGCTATGCCGAGCTCGGCGACCGGGTCGGCCTTTCACCGCCGGCAGCCCATGAACGCGTCAAGCGCCTCCGGCGCAGCGGCGCCATCCGCAACACTGCGATCATCATCGATCCAAAAGCGGTGCACAAACCGCTGCTTGCCTTCGTCCATATCGACACCAAGGGGTGGGGCAAGACGCCGGAGCTGATGGCAATCTCCGAACACCCCGAAGTCGAGGAGATTCATTCGGTGGCCGGCGACACATGCATGCTGATCAAGGTCCGCACCGAGGACACGCGGGCACTCGAAGGCCTGTTGTCGCGCCTCTACGAAACGCCTGGCGTCACCTCGACCCGAAGCTATGTGGTCCTGTCGACCTATCTCGAGCGGCCGGTGCAGCCGGGGATAACGACGGAATGGCCGACCCCCCGGCACATGGCCAAGCCGCTTTATTAGCTCATACGATTCTCACGCGTATCCAAAGTCGAACCGGATACGTCTTAGGCACTGCATCCTGTGGTCATCCGTCGGGCCGGTTCGTTTGCGCCGGTTCTTGGATCCGACGGGATGCCTGTTGCGCAACCGGAGACACGCGATGAGAAAATTAATCGTAGGCAGCTTCATTTCGCTGGACGGCGTCATCGAAGCACCAATGGAATGGGCCTCGCCCTTCTTCGACGAGGAGATGAAGGAACACTCATATAAAAAGGCCGGCGAGGCGGATTTTTTCCTGCTCGGCCGCATCACCTATGAAATGTTTTCGGCGCGTTGGCCGCAGGTCAAAGGCAGCAAGTACATGGACCGCATGAATGGGCTGAACAAGCTCGTCGCTTCGCGCAGCCTCAAGGCAGTGAGCTGGAACGCGTCGCTGATCGAAGGCGACGTCGCTGCCGAAATCGCCGGAATCAAGCAGCAAACCGGCGGCAACATATTGAAGTATGGAGTGAGCAATCTCGACCAGACGCTGCTCGCCAACAGGCTTGTCGATGAGTATCAACTCTCGATCGTGCCGACCCGCGTCGGCCATGGCAAACGCGCTTTCCAGGATGTCGACCCGTCCCTGGTCAAGCTGGAGCTATAGATACGCACCGTTTCAAGAACGGCGTGATCACGCTGACCTATGCCCCGCTGTGATCCGCCGCCGAATCGAATGCCAATGAAGATGCAGCCAAGACTTGACCCGACCGGGCTTTTCGACGTCCGCTACGCCGGCTTCCTGGAGACAGTCGCGCATTTGCGTGGACGGCTGCACCGCTACTGTGCACGTATGACCGGTTCGACGCTCGACGCCGAAGACGTGATGCAAGAGGCGCTGTTCGAGGCTTATCGGAAGATCGAGAAGCTGGACGATGCGACTGCTCTTCGCCCTTGGCTGTTTCGCATTGCACATAATCGCTGCATCGATTTCCTGCGAAGCCGGCAGGTGCGTCAGCATGCGGAGGCCAATTTCGTCGAAGACGAGATAGTCTTGCCGGTCGAGCCGGCGGCCCAGGGCGCGGATCGCGCGATGGAACGGCTGGTGATCCACCTGCCGCCCAAGGAACGCGCCTGCGTCCTGCTCAAGGACGTCTTCGACTATTCGCTGGAAGAGATCGCCGATCTCGTCGGCTCGACCGTGGGTGGTGTCAAGGCCGCGTTGAGCCGTGGCCGCTTCAAATTGGCCGCCTTGTCAGGTGAGCCAATCGTGCGTTCGGAGCCCCAGCGCGATCCGGAACTTCTGGAATTGCTCAGCCGCTATGTCGAACTGTTCAACCGCCGCGACTGGGACGGGGTTCGGGCGTTGACCAGCGCCGACGCACAATTGCGGGTCGCGGATTGCTTCAAGGGCAGGCTGTCGGAATCACCTTACTTCGTTGAATATGAAAGAGCCTCGACGGCCTGGAAAATGGCGATTGGCATGATCGATGGCGAGGCGGTGCTGCTCCTGCTCCACCATGGCGAAGACGGTTGGAGGCCGGCCCATCCGGTTCGGATCGAAGCCGCTGGCGGGACCATAAATCGCATCACCGATTATTATGCCTGCCCCTGGATCATGCCGACGGCTGTGCGGTGGTCGTTTCCAGGCCGGCCTAACCAGCAACAGGACATGCAAGCGTCCGGCATCAACCTCAATGAAATGGGATCGATGCCGGACAAGACATAGGGGGCTTACTGAAGCTTCGCCTGCAAGGCGTTGACGTCATCCGTCGTCATTTCGCCATCGGTCGTCACCTTGCCGTCGACGATCTTCCAGAGCCGGAACGGGCCGGTGATGTCGCCGTACTTATCGAAGGCGACCGGCCCGATGACGCCTTCGTAGCGGATCGGCTTGCCGTCCTTGATCAGGCCTAGCGCCTTGGCGAACTCGTCTTTGCCGGCATAGATCGGCGTGCCGGCCGGATCGACCGCCTTGTACATCGCGTCCTTGATTTTGGCTGGATCCT
This sequence comes from Mesorhizobium sp. M0909, assembly GCF_040319515.1. Classification (NCBI taxonomy): domain Bacteria; kingdom Pseudomonadati; phylum Pseudomonadota; class Alphaproteobacteria; order Hyphomicrobiales; family Phyllobacteriaceae; genus Mesorhizobium; species Mesorhizobium sp. M0909. The sequence continues at coordinate 274,557 of NZ_JAMYOA010000006.1, read as the reverse complement.
CGGAGCCGGCAATGGCGATGGCCAAGCCGACGATGGCGCCGGCATCATAGGAACGGTCGGCCGCCGGGTTCGACGGCTCAATGCCCGAAAATTCCTTGTAGTTCTTGGTGAAATATTCGGTCGATGCGGTCGGGCTGGTGCCCGAGGAAGTGCCATAGGCATCCTTCAAATAGTCGGCGCCGACGGATTCGATGAAATCCGGGCTGTTCATGCCGTCATTGAGCAGGAACTTCTGGACGCCGCCCTGCGAAATCCAGGTGCGGGCGATGGTTGCGCCGTCGACAGGCGTGCTGACGAGATAAAGCCCGTCCGGCTCGCCGGCCATCGCCGCGGTCACTTCAGAGGCATAGCTCGACTGCTTTTCATTGTAGGGCGTGTCGGAGACGATGGTGCCGCCGAGCGCCTTATAGGCACGCGAGAATTCCGCCACCATGTTAACGCCGAAGTCGTTGTTGACGTGGATGACCGACAGCTTCTTGAAGCCCTTGTCGATGGCATATTTGGCGGCGGCGACGCCCTGCAGAGCGTCCGAGGTGATGGTGCGGAAGAAGATGCCGTTGGTCTTGCCGTCGCGCCCGAGCGCCGTCAGCGTCGGCGACGACGAAGCCGGCGACACCTGGACGATCTTGGCCGGCGCGGTGACCGAGGTCAGGATCGGGATCGACACCGAGGAGATGATGCCGCCTATGATCACCGGCACCTTCTTGACCTGCACGAGCTGGGTTGCGGCGTCGACCGCAATGTTGCCCTGGCTCTGGCTGTCGCGGGTGTCGGTCGCGAGATCGCAGCCGCGCACGCCGCCGGCATCGTTGATGTCGCGGAAGGCCATTTCGACCGACTTGGCGCCGGCCTGGCCGTATTCGCCGGCCGGGCCGGTCAGTTCCATGACGAGGCCGACGGTGATCTTGCAGTCGGCGGCCTGCGCTGCGCCGGCCGCTGTCAGCAAGGCGAGCGCGGTGGTGATCTGAAGTATGGTCTTTGTCATTGTTGTTCCCCTTTCGTTACACGACTCTCATTCACGCTTGAGCCTGTTCAGCCTTCCGGCACCTGCAGCCAGGTTTCATGCAGATGTCGCCATTCGACGCCGTTAGGCCCCGATGAACTGGTGGTGAAAACGGCACTCGAGCGACGGCGGCTGTGCTTGCCGGCGCGTTGCTGTGCCTCGACGTAGCAGACGACGATCGTGTCGCCGGCCTGCCAGCCGGCCCGGATATCCTCGATCGAGATACTGAAATCGCCGTCACAGCTGGCGCGGCTTGCGCTGACATGGTCAAGCACAGCATCGCGATCGAGGACCTGACCGTCCGGCGCAACCATCTGGAAGCCTTTGCCCATGACGCTTTCGAAGCGCCTGAAATCTGCATTGTCCGCACTCGCCGCATTGAACCAGTCGACGAAGAAGCGGTGGAGATCGACCACCTCGGCGCTGGCGCGGGAAAGCAAGGAGGGGTTTTCGTCCATGGCCGCGTTCATTTCCTGCCTGCATTCAAATTGTAATGCATGATCGAGCCGTGGCGGCCGTGACGGTCGCGTTCCAATGCGTAGACGTCGCCCAGCGGCCCCCGGCTTTGCGCGACTACGGCAGCGACCCTCGCCCGTTCGTCTGCATCGAGCGCGACGTCCATGATTCTGGCATTGGCAAGGGCGTGCGCCTGGTTGCGGGCTCCGACGATGACGGCCGCCACTTGCGGCTGCTCCAGCACCCAGGCGCTGGCGATGGTGGCGATGTCGACACCGCGGTGATCGGCGATGGCCTTCAGCGTGCGAAGCAACTCCTGGAAAAGCTCCCAGCCGCCGAAATCATCGATGATCAGCTTGTATTTGACCAGCGACCGGTTTTCGAGCGGCGTCTGCGGCTCGGTAACGCCAAGCCATTTTTCGCTGAGGAAGCCGCCCGCCACCGAACCGTAGCAGAGGAAACTGACGCCATGCCGGCTGGCGAGTGCTGCAAGGCTGTTGGCCGGCCGCTGGTCGAGCACCGAGTATTGCAATTGCTGGCTGACCAGCGGCACACCTGCGGCCAGGATCTCGGCCAACCGCGGCGTGTCGAAGTTCGTGGTGCCGATATTGCGCACCTTGCCTTCCCTGCGGATTTCGTCGAGCCAGCCCATCGCATCGACATAGCGGGGCACCGAATAGTCCCACCAATGGAACTGCACAAGATCGAGGCGCTCAGTCTTCAACCGCCGCAGCGACTGGTCGACGATGCCGCTGATGTAGTCGCGGCTGATCGTGGAAAGCCGTTCGAGGTCAGGCACCAGCTTGGTGTGCACCTTCATCTTGGCGGCGGCGTCGAGGCCGCGCTCGTTGGCAAGGCGCAGGCGCGCTGCGCCGATCAGCTCTTCGACACCGGTATAGATATCGGCGCAATCATAGGTCCAGATGCCGGCGTCGAACGTGGCGATCAGGTCGCTCACCGCCTGTTGGCGATCGATCGCGCCGTGCCCGCCGGCAAGCTGCCAGCCGCCGCGAATGACGCGCGAGATCGTGTAGCCGGGGCTGAGCTCGAATGCCTTGGCGGTCATCTTCGGTCACTCTCCTTCGGCAGCGGCACCGCCGTGGTTTCGGCATGGCTGAACCGCCGCTTGCCGGTCCTGATGATCCGCAGCCGGCTGGCGCAATTGGGATCTGGACAAGCGATCTCGGCGTCCGATGTCATCCAGTCATTCCTGTGGGTCGGGCGCTGTTTTGCCGCGAGCAGCGGCAGCACGGCTGATATCGAATAGATCGAAAAACCCTGGCCCGCCGGCATCGACAGCATCTCGCCCTTCAGCTCGAAATAGTCGCCGGCCTTGGCGCCGCAATAGATCGGCTTGCCCTCAGGGATAACCGCTTCGACACGAAGGTCGAAGAGTTCGAAACTGTCGTCTTGCTCAGCCATTCAGATCTCCACCCGGGTAAAGGTGATGTCGCAGGCGCCGTTGCGGCGGATCACGCCACAAGCGGCTGCGAATTTATCGCGATCCTCAGGCAGCACCTGCGCGACGACGCTTCCGGCAAGCCAGCCGATCGGGAACAGCAGCCGCGCACCCTGTCCATAAAACAAGCCGATGTCGAAAATAGCATTCGGATTGCCGCCCCACATGCGCGGCGGCACGTAGGACAACACGATGTCGCCCGGCTGCGGCGTCAGCGTTGCATTCTCCGCCGGCAAGGGCCTGGCATAGGTTTGGCCCTCAAGATCGGCTGATGGAACCGGGCAGGAAATCTCAGGCCCCGTCCACATCGCATGGATGCCGGCAACGACGCGCGGCTGCTCGAGATAGGCCAGCAGGAAGGCGGCGTTGTCGGGCGCCTTTTCAGGCAACAGCAGGGCGGTCACCGAAAGTTGTGAGCGCGGCTCGGTGATGCTGATGCCAGGCGCCGTCATGCCCTCAATCCTTCCTTGCTTGTGGATTGGAGCTTGTCGCGCAGAAAGGCGAAGGGCCGGCTGATGTCGGCCACCAGCGCCTCGCGCGCCGCTTGCGCATCCTGCCTGGCAAGCGCGGCGACGATGCTGCGGTGATAGTGGGCGGTGTCGACCTCGCCGGCGTCGGAAAAGGCGTAGATGGCGACGCGGATACAGGGTCCGGATTGCAGCCAAAGGCTCTCGATCATCGGGATCAGCACGGCGGAACCGCAGCAACGGTAGATCTCGAAATGGAAGCTCTGGTTGAGCGTCGCCTCGCGATCGATATCCTTCTTGTGCTTCAGTGCCCGCATCTCGTCCCACTCGCCTAGCATGGCTTCGACCGAAGCAATCTGGCGCGGGTTCATGCGCGTGGCGGCAAGTGCTATCGCTTCGCCCTCTATGAGCGACCGAGCCCGCAAGAGATCGTCGATACGCTCCAGCGTGATCGGCGGCACGCGCACCGAACGGTTGGGAAGCGCCTCCAGCGCCTTCTCGGTGATCAGCCGTCCGAGCGCCTCGCGCACCGGCATGGTGCTGGTGACCAGCGCGTCGGCGAGGCCGCGGATGGTCAGAACCTGGCTCGGCTCGAAAAGGCCGCCGATCAAGGCGCGGCGAAGCTCCGAATAGACGCGATCCTGCACGGTCTCGCGGCCGACCGGTGTAAGCTGGGCCGCGATCACCTCATTGTTCTTGTTCTTTTCGACGGCGGCCTTCTGCATTGGCAATTCCGGTCTTGGCCGTTTTCGGCTTGCGGAAGAAATTAAAGCCGAATAGCGTGATCAAAGCAAGTGTGATCACAAATCAAATCATAGGCGACGAAGATCGCTTTCGGCCAGAGGGATTGATGAGCGACACGACGGAACGGCAGGAGGAGATCCGCACGCCGGTCCTCACGGCCAGGAACGTCCTCAGACGCTTCGGCGGGCTCGTTGCGGTCAACAATGTCTCGTTCGACGTCCGGCCGGGCGAAATACTTGGCCTTATCGGCCCGAACGGCGCAGGCAAGACCACGATGTTCGACCTGCTCGCCGGCAGCATTCTGCCGACCAGCGGCGAAATCCTCCTCAACGGCGTATCGGTGTCGGGGGAAGCTGCCCATCGCCGCATCCGCCGCGGCCTCGGCCGCACGTTCCAGATCCCCCGGCCCTTGCCTAACCTGACGCTGATCGAAAACGTCATGCTGGCCGCGCAAGGGCAGGCCGGAGAAAAACTGCTCGCCAATTTCCTGACGCCCCGGCGGGTCGCTGCCGAAGAACGGGCTGCCGAGATAAGAGCCGTCGAACTACTCGAGCTCGTCACGATCGCTCACCTTGCGCACGAGCCGGCGCGCGTGCTTTCAGGCGGCCAGCGCAAGCTGCTCGAGCTGGCCCGCGTGATGATGGCCGACCCGGCGATCATCCTGCTCGACGAGCCGGCGGCCGGGGTCAACGCAACCCTGCTCGAGATCATCATCGACCGCATCCGCGACATCAATGCGCGCGGCATCACCTTCCTGCTGATCGAGCACAATATCGACATGGTGACGCGACTCTGCCACCGCGTGCTGGTCATGGCGAGCGGCCAGCTTCTGCGCGAAGGCACTCCGGACGAGGTGGCGCGTGACCCACGCGTCATCGAGGCCTACCTCGGAGGCACGGCATGAGCCAAAGGGTACTCGATGTCCGCGATCTCGAAGCCGGCTATGAGCCCGGCGTTCCGATCGTGCGCGGCGCCTCGATCACCGTCGACAAGGGCGAGATCGTCGTCGTCCTTGGTCCCAACGGCGCCGGCAAGTCGAGCCTTATCAAGGCCATCGCCGGCCTCGTCCCGATCACCGGCGGCACGGTGCTGCTGGACGGCAAGGATATCACGGCGTCGCCCGCCCACACCATGGTCCGCCTTGGCCTTGCCTTCGTGCCGCAGACAGAGAACATCTTCCCGCTGATGTCGGTCGAGGACAATCTCAGGGTCGCCTGCGGCATTCTGAGGCCGCGCGAGGTCCCCGCCCGCATTGAGGAAATGTATGCGGTCTTTCCCGATCTCGCCCGTCAGCGCAGAACAGCCGCGGGCAATCTCTCAGGCGGACAGCGGCAGATGCTGGCCGTCGCGCGGGCATTGATCGTCCATCCCAAGGTGCTGGTGCTCGATGAGCCGTCGGCCGGCCTGTCGCCGAAATTCGTATCGATGGTGTTCGAGATGCTGGCCGGCATCCGCAAATCCGGCGTCACCATCCTGCTGGTCGAGCAGAACGCGAAGGCAGCGCTTGCCGTTGGAGACCGCGCCTACGTGCTGGTCGAGGGCAAGGACCGGCACCAGGGCATCGCCGCCGAGCTCTGGAACGATCCGGTCGTCGCCGAACTCTACCTTGGCCAGCGCCGCCCCGACTCTGGGAAAGGAGGCGCGGCATGAACCTGCAATTTGTCGTCGACGGACTGCTGGCAGGCTCGATGATCGGCCTCGGCGCCATCGGTGTGACACTCACCTATTCGATCTTGCGCTTCTCTAACTTCGCCCATGGCGACTTCATGGCCTGGGGCGCCTATGCGACGCTGGCCGTGGTTGGCGCCATTGGCGCGATGTTCGGCAAGATCGCGCCGATCGCGCCCCTCTCCTTCGGTTGGCCGCTGATCGCCGCGCTCATCATCGGCATGGCGGTTACCGGCCTGCTGGCACTGGCGCTCGATCTGGTGCTGTTCGCGCGGCTGCGGGCCAAGGGCCAGGCGATCATCGTGGTGATGGCCAGCTTCGGCGCCTCGATGGCGCTGAGAAGCCTGCTCGAATTCATCTTCACCTCGCGTCCGACCTATTTCAGCCGGGCCATCCAGATCGCCATACCCGTCGGCTTCGGCATTCGCATCACCCCCGACCAGATCGCGCTGCTGCTGCTGACGGCCGTCCTGGTGCTCGGTGTGCACCTCCTGATGACCCGCACCCAGACCGGCCGTTCGATGCAGGCATTGAGCCAGAACGCGGCACTGGCGCGCATCGTTGGCATTGACGTCGCCAAGGTGGTGCGCGTTACCTGGATGATCGGCGCGGCGCTGGCCTGCGTCGCCGGCGTCATGATCGGCATTCTCATCCAGATCCGCCCATTCATGGGTTTCGAGATGCTGCTGCCGATGTTCGCGGCCGCTATCCTCGGCGGCATCGGCAGCGTGCCCGGCGCCGTTCTCGGCGGCCTGATCATCGGCTTGGCCGAAGCCGGCGCGGTGCAGCTGATCGGCGCCGAATGGCGGACGGCCGTCTCCTTCATCATCCTGATGGCGGTGCTGTTCGTGCGCCCCATCGGACTTTTCGGAGTGAGGGAACGCTGATGGATCTGCTCGGCTACGGCGCTTTCTTCCTGACCACCGCGCTGATTTTTTCGCTCGTCACGCTCGGGCTCAACCTGCAATGGGGGCTGACCGGGCTTTTCAATGTCGGGGTCGCCGGCTTCGTTGCCATCGGCGCCTACACCTCGGCACTGCTGACCACGCCCGACGATGCCGCGCGCCTCGGCGGCTTCGGCCTGCCGATCCTTGTCGGCTGGCTCGGTGCAATGGTCGTTGGCGGCGCCGCGGCCGCCCTTACCGGCATTGCCACGCTGCGCCTGAGATCGGACTATCTGGCGATCACTACTTTCGGCGTCGCCGTCGTCGTGCAACTGGTAGCGCTCAATGCCCAGAAGCTGACCGGCGGCCCTTTCGGCATCGGCTTCATTCCGCGTCCGTTCGGCGGTCTTGCGGAAACGCCGTTGCTGTTCAACCTTTCGAACCTTGCGATCGTCTTCGTGGTGACGCTGATCGTCTATCTCGCGCTGGAGCATCTGTCGCGCAGCCCGTGGGGGCGCGTGTTGAAGGCGCTTCGCGAGGACGAGCGGGCCGCGATATCCCTAGGTAAAAGCGCACGTTTCTACCGCGTCCAGGCCTTTGCCGTGGGCGGTGCCATCATGGCACTGGCCGGCGCGTTGCAGGCGCATTTCACCGGCTTCATCGCTCCGGACAATTATTTGCCGGCGCTGACTTTCCAGGTCTGGGTGATGCTGATCGTCGGTGGCGCCGGCAGCAACATCGGCGCCGTCATCGGCAGCATCCTGGTCTGGGCGATATGGGCCGGATCGGGAGCCTTGACCAGTGTGTTGTTCTCGCCGGAACAGCAGGCTCGTGCCGCTTCGCTGCAGATCGTGGCGATCGGCGTGATGCTGTGCGTCATCCTTCTGGTCAGGCCGAACGGCCTGTTCGGCGACAGGCCGCGGCGCGCAAGGTTCGGCAAGGGCGCGAAAGCGGCTCCGGACGAGAGCGCGGCACGGTGATGAGCAGCGCTGCAGTGCCACGCGGCCTTTCGCTCTGGCACGCCGTCGGCCGCAACCGCCGAGAACGACCCGCCCTCGAAGGTGCACTCGAGGTCGATCTGGCGATTGTCGGCGGCGGATTCTTGGGCCTTTCCACCGCGCTGCACACCGCCGAGAAAGGCATCTCGGTCGCCGTCCTCGAGGCGGAAACCATCGCCTGGGGCGCGTCCGGCAGGAACGCCGGTTTTGTCGTGCCGAATTTCGCGAAAAGAGATCCCGAAGATATCATTGCCCAACTCGGGCCCGAACGCGGCGAACACCTTGTCGATTTCGCCGCCGGCAGCGCCGACCTCGTCTTCGACCTGATCAAGCGGCATGCCATCGAATGCGATGCCGTCCAGAGCGGCTGGATACAGCCAGCCCATTCACCGACAGCTTTGCAAAAGACCAGATCGCGTGTCGAACAATGGGCACGGCGCGGAAGACCGACTGTTGCGCTGGATAGACCGGCGGTCGAGGAGCTGACCGGCGTTCGCGGCTATCTCGGCGGCTGGATGGATCGGTCGGGTGGCGTCCTCAATCCGGTCGAATATGCGCGCGGCCTCGCCGATGCGGCGGAGAAAGCCGGCGCGCGCATTTTCGAACATACGCGTGTCGCCTCGATCGATCACATAGGCGATGGTTGGGCTTTGAAGACGGCCTCCGGCTCGGTACGCGCAGGAAAGGTGCTGGTCGCCACCAACGCCTATGGCGGGCCGCTGGATCGCGCGCTGCGGCGAACCTATTTCCCGCTGAAAATCTTCCAGATCGCGACAGCGCCGCTGCCGCGCGAGATACGCACTCGCCTGCTTCCTGGCGGGCAAGGCGTCGGCGACACAAGACGCAATCTCTTCACCTTCCGCTTCGACGGCGAAAACAGGCTGATCACCGGCGGCATGCATGTTTTTGGCCCCGGTGCCGACACGCGGGTGCCGCGGGCGATCTGGCGGCGCCTGGCAAAACACCTCGACCTCCCGGAGATCCCGCCGCTTGAATATAGCTGGTCGGGGATGGCTGCCGTCGAGCCCGACTTCCTGCCGCGCCTTGTCGATCTCGGCCCCGGCCTGATCGCGGGCTTTGCCTGCAACGGACGCGGCATCGCCATGACGACGAGCATGGGCAAGGTGCTCGCGGATTGGGCTGACGGAACAAAGCCTCAGGATTTGCCGCTGCCGTTTGCGCCGCCGTCGCCGATCCCGTTCCACGGCCTGACGCGGCATGCGCCAAACATGCTGCTTCCCCTAAGCATGCTGCGCGATCGGCTGGATGGCTGATCGACGTGCGTGTCCGTCCGCCGTCCTGATACCGAACCGCTAGACTCGCTCAGATCATGTTGTTAACGACAGCGGATGAAGCAGAACTATCTTTATCTCATCATCGGCGCTTTGGTCGTCGCCGTCATTGCCTTGGGCATTTACGTCTATCGCGAGGAGACCAAGCCGAAAGGCGTGGAACTTCGTATCGACGATTCCGGCATTTCAGTTCAGGAAAAGTAGACATTTCTGCTCCCCGACTTGCGCGCTCAGAAGCCGACTTGCACCGTCTCAACCAAGCTCCAAGGTCGTTATCGCATAGACACCGGACTGCGTGAGCTGCGGCGCGCTTCCCTTGTACATTCGAGCCGTTTCGAAGCCCGGTTGAAGACCTGCGGATGACAGCAAATCTGCAAATTGCCCGCTGGTTTCGGGAACGTCGAGATGGACGTTTCCGGGGCCGCACATCTGCGCAAGCGTGGCGAAGAGACGGCTTGCCGTGTCCAGATTGTCGGCAAAGAGCGGGCCGACCTTGCAGCCGTCGCGGCATCGGCGTGCGACGCCGTATCCCGCAATGGCGCCGTGCTTGACGACCGCAAGCGCTGAGTGCGGTGGGCGCAGCCAGTGTTCCAGGAAGGACTGTCTCGGGCCGGGAAAGAAGCGGCGGTCATAGTCCAGTATGTCCGGCACGAGGTCCGGCCCTATTGCGCAAATGTCACTGCCGACGGCTGCCGGAACATCCGGCAATCCGACGAACCGGATCGTCCGGTAGGCAGGTGCAAAACCCATGCTGCGGTAGTTGGCCTGCTGTTCGACGACGCCGTCGAGTCCGATCGTGCGGTTGCCGAGCCGCGCCATGCCGGCATCCCAGACCGCTTTGCCATGACCTTGGCCACGCCTGTCCGGCCGGCAGATGTAGAGGCCGATGAAGCCGAAATCGTCGCCGTAGGCCACTGCTGAAATACCAGCCACCATCTCGCCATCGACAAAGGCGCCGATGAAGCCCTGCGGGTCCGCTGCCTGGAACAGAGCGGCATCGTTGAGGCCGGGATTCCAGCCTTCCGCCGCCGCCCAATCGACAAGGGTTTCCACCTCTTCAAGTGCGAGTGTTCGGATCGTTCTGAGCATTTGCGATCACTCGGCGGCACCAGGCGCGAAGGACTTCAACGCGCCATGATAGGGCTTTGCCAATGGGCTTGCATAGGCGCCGCGCTTGGATGTCGTCAGGCCAAGCGCGATCAAGGCCTCGGCCTGCTTGACCGCGGCACCGACCCCGTCGATGACCGGAAGGCCGAATTCCGGCTGCAGCGCCGCCGCCAGATCGGCCATGCCGGCACAGCCGAGCACGATCGCCTCTGCGCGATCCTCGTCGATGGCGCGCGCAATCTCGTTGCGCAGTTTGAGCAGTGCATCCGACGCCGGATCTTCGAGGGCAAGGACCGGAATGTCGGCAGCGCGCACGCGTGCCCGCCGCGCCATGCCATAGCGCTGCACCAGGCCTTCGACCGGCACGCGCGAACGCCCGGTGGTGGTGACGACGGTGAAGCGCTGGGCGATGAACGAGGCCGTGCTGAGCGATGCCTCGCAGATGCCGATGACCGGAATGTTGGCCATGGCGCGCGCGGCATCGAGGCCGGTGTCGTCGAAACAGGCGACGATCGCGGCCTGTGCGCCCAAGCGCTCACCGGTGGCGATCTCGACCAGCAGGCCGGGAACGGCAAGCGCTTCATCGTAATAGCCTTCGATCGACACCGGGCCCATCGTAGAGGTAACGGCAACAATCTTCGTCGATTGAGCAGCGACCGATCGGGCGGCGACCGCGATAGTCTCGGTCATGCTGGCGGTGGTGTTCGGATTGACGACGAGGATCTGCACTGTCAGGCACGCTCGCGGCGGCGGCCGACATAGACGATCGCGCCGAGCGTCAGCAAGATCACCAGGAACGAAAACACGGTCGTCACGGTGCCTAGCGCATAGAGCACCGGCGTCGTGACATTCGTCGTCATGCCGTAGATTTCGAGCGGCAGCGTGTTGAAGGTGCCCGACGTCATCAGCGTGCGAGCAAACTCGTCATAAGAGAGGGTAAACCCAAACAGGCCGACGCCGATCAGGCTGGGTGCGATCATCGGCAGGACGACATGCGCGAAGGTTTGCCACGACGATGCTCCGAGATCGCGCGCGGCTTCCTCGTAGGCCGGCGAGAACCGGTTGAAGACAGCAAACATAATCAGCACGCCGAAAGGCAAGGTCCAGGTCAGATGGGCGCCGAAAGCCGACGTGTACCAGGCGGGGCGGAAGCCGATCTGCTGGAAGACGACGCCAATGCCGAGACTGATGATGATCGAGGGCACGACCAGGCTGGCGACGGCCAGATAGAACAGTGCGGTTGCGCCGCGAAATTTCTGCCGGAAGGCAAGGCCGGCGAGCAGCGACACGGCGACCGTGACGACCATCACCATCAGGCCAAGGACGAGCGAGCGCTTGAAGCTGCCGCCGAAGTCGCCGACCGCCTGGCGCTCGAACAGGTTGGCAAACCAGTGCAGCGAGACGCCGTTCAGCGGAAATGTCAGACCGCCGTTCTCGCCCTGGAAGGAAAGGATCAGGATCGCCGAAAGCGGGCCGTAGAGGAACAGCACGAAAACCGCGAAGAACGCCGCCAGCACATAGAATTCGAGGGTGCGCTTGTCGTGGCTCAAAGTCTCACAGCTCCTTGCGAATGTCGACGATGCGCAGGATGCCCGCGACCATCAGCAGGACCAGTACCAGGAGCACGACCGCGTTGGCAGCGGCCGCCGGATACTGCAGCAGCGACATCTGGTTCTTCATCATCAGCGCGACGGAGGCGCTCTGGCCGCCGGACATCACCTGCACCGTCGAAAAGTCGGCCATCACCAGCGTGACGACGAAGATGGTGCCGATCGCCATGCCGGGCTTGGCAAGCGGGATGATGACGTTCCACAGAACCTGCCAGCCGGAAGCGCCGGCGTCGCGCGCGGCCTCGATCAACGACTTGTCGATGCGCATCAGCGTGTTGAAGATCGGCGTCACCATGAACAGCGTGTAGAGATGCACCATGGCCAGCACCACGGCGAATTCGGAATAGAGCAGCCATTCGATCGGCTTCGGGACCAGTCCCATCTGCACCAGCGTCGAGTTGACCAGGCCATTGCGGCCAAGCACCGGAATCCACGAGATCATGCGAATGATGTTGGAGGTCAGGAACGGCACCGTGCAGACCAGGAACAGCACCATCTGCATGGCCGTGGTCCTGATATGGAAGGCAAGGAAATAGGCGACCCAGAAACCGATGAACAGCGTCAGCGCCCAGACGATGGCGGCGTATTTCAGCGTATTTAGATAGGTCTTCCAGGTAACCCACGAGCCGAGCGTGTCGGCGTAGTTGGTGGTCAGGAAATCCGGGTACATCGCCGCGAAATCGTAGTCCCAGAATGAGACCACGGCGATCATCAGGATCGGCAGCAGGAGGAACGCGCCGAGGATCAGCGCCAGCGGTGCCGCCTGGAGATAGGGTGCGACGCCGGCAAAGGGGCGCCTACGTCTGGCAGGCTTTGTGGCAATGGTTGCTGGCTGATCGAGTGCCACTGTCATCTGGAACAGCCCTGGGGTGTCGCAAAGGGCCGATAGTCCGGCACGCCGTGATCCTTCCCACCCCCCTCTGTCCTGCCGGACATCTCCCCCGCAAGGGGGGAGATCGGCAATTTGGCTGCTAGCTCTCCTCTTGAAGCATTGGAGATTGGCGAAATCAGAGATGACGGCGCAATCTCCCCCCTTGCGGGGGAGATGTCCGGCAGGACAGAGGGGGGTGGGAAGGAATGAGGCATCTCAGTTGTTGCCCGGCTGCATCAAGCAGCGATGAACTCGTTCCAGCGCTTCACCATGTAACGGTCCTCGTCCATGACCGAGTTCCAGCAGGCGACCTTGCCCATGCGCTCTTCGAACGAGCCGCCGTCACGCACGGCGCCGGCCTTTTCCATGACCTTGCCGTCCGGCGACAGGATGTCGCCCTTTGCCGGCTTGCCTTCGATCCAGTAGCCCCACTCGTCCTCGGACATGAACTTCTTGGCCGACACCATGTTGGCCGAGTAGTAGCCCTGGCGATTGAGATAGCCGCCCACCCAGCCTGACGTGTACCAGTTGATGTATTCATAGGCGGCGTCGAGTTTGGCGCCGGAGAGATGGGCTGCCAGGCCAAGCCCGCCACCCCAGGAGCGGTAGCCTTCCTTGAGCGGCTGGAAGCGGCACGCGATGCCCTTGGAGCGGACTGCGGCCACGGCCGGCGACCACATCGACTGGATTACCACTTCGCCTGAAGCCATCAGGTTGACGCTTTCGTCGAAGGATTTCCAGAAGGCGCGGAACTGGCCGGCTTGCTTGGCTTTGATCAGGAAGTCGATCGTCTTATCGATCTCCTCTTTGGTCATGTTGCCCTTGTCGGCGTATTTGATGTTGCCCGTTGCCTCCATGATCATCGCCGCATCCATGATGCCGATCGACGGGATGTTGAGGATGGCGGTCTTGCCCTTGAAGGCCGGATCCATGATGTCGGCCCAGGTGGTGATATCGCGGCCGACGAGGTCGGGGCGGATGCCCAGCGTATCGGCATTGTAGATCGTCGGCACCATGGTGAACCAATTGGTCGGCGCCTTGGCGAAAACTTTGCTGTCCTGCGCCTCGACGTAACCGACCGTATGCGGCGCGGTGCCCTGGGCAATGACGCTGTCCGGCGTCAGCTTGCCGGTTTTGAACAGCGGCACCAGTTCGTCGTAATATTTCAGCTTGCTGACATCCATCGGCTGCAGGACGCCTGTCGGGAACACCTTCTTGCAGATCCAGTATTCGATGTCGGCGATGTCGTAGCTGTCGGGCTGCGTCACGGCGCGCTGCGCGGCGGCGTCGGAATCGGTTGCCGTCATCTCCAGCGTGATGCCGAGATCGGCTTTGCACTTGTCGGCGATGGCGTTGAGATTGGACACGCCGGTACCGAACTGGCGCAGCGTGATGTTCGATTGCGCCCAGATGGTCGGAAAGCCTGATATGGCGCCGGAACCGGCGGCGAAACCGACGGCGGCGGCACCTGTCTTGAGCAGCGAACGTCGCGATATTCCAGTCTTCTTGTCGGTGGTTTTGGTCATGTTCAGTTCCCCTGTTTTGGTTGGTTATGGTTTTGGTTGGTTATGCTGGGTTTCAGGAATCGAGACGGCCAAGGACGATCGCGTCCTCGGCGTCCCAGGCGATCGGCACGGCGTCGCCGACGGCAACCGGCCTGGCGAAGAAGCTGGTGTCGTCGACGATCACCGTGAAATCCTCGATGCCGGCGCCATTGACCAAGAGCTTCACGGTCGAACCGCGATACTCGACGTTTGCAATGATGCCGGTGAAACCGAACCCGGCTGCCGGCGGCTCGCCGATGCGCACGTGGTCGGTGCGAATGGCGATGTCGATGGGCTCCCCGGTCTCCCTGCCCTGCCCGCTGGCGGCGAGCGCGACGCCGCCGGGCACGTCGAAAACGACCATGCCGTCGCGATTACCGGTGACGCGGCCGGAGATGACATTGTGGTCGCCCATGAAACGAGCGACGAAGGCGGTGGCCGGCCGCTCGAACACCGTGCGCGGGTGCGCCGCCTGCTCGATTCGGCCGTCGTTCATCACCACGATCAGGTCGGCCAGCGCCATCGCCTCTTCCTGACTGTGGGTGACGTGGACGAAAGTGATGCCGAGCGATGTCTGCAGCTTCTTCAGTTCGGCCCGCATGCGTATCTTCAGGAACGGATCGAGCGCCGAAAGCGGTTCGTCGAGCAACAGCGCCTCGGGATCGGTGATCAATGCGCGGGCGAGAGCAACGCGCTGCTGCTGCCCGCCGGAAAGCTGCGCCGGACGACGGCTGGCATAGGCCTCCATCTGCATCAGCTTCAGCATGTCGAGTGCCTTGGCGCGGCGCTCTTCCTTGCCGACGCCCTTCATCTTCAGGCTGAAGGCGACATTGTCGATCAGGTCGAGATGCGGAAACAGCGCGTAGGACTGGAACATCATGGCGGTGCCGCGCCTGGCCGGCGGCAGGTCGGTAACCACTGTGTTGCCGAGACGCACGTCGCCGCTCGATATGCTCTCGTGCCCGGCGATCATGCGCAGCGTCGAGGTCTTGCCACAGCCGGACGGACCGAGCAGGCAGCAATAGGTTCCCGCAGGGATTTTCAGGCTGATGCCTTCGACGGCAGTCGTCGCGCCATAGACTTTCGAAACGGACACAATGTCGATTTCGGCGGCTTTGGACATCCAGCTTCCCCTTTGGTCGGATTAGCCAAAGCATCATGCGTGCCAGTTGCGCACCGCCGCACCAACCGACTGAATCCTCGAAGAAATCAGGGCCGCCTCAATATGGCTGCCGATACGGCATCCTTGTGCAATGCACAAATTATAGGCGATTGCCGCCGATCCTCGCAAAAATCGTATGCAATCTTTTTCGTTCCTGTATTCACTTTGTCTCTCGTCCAAGCGATGCGATTCAGGATAGAAGAAGGCAGGACCACTGCCATGAACATTGCCGACCAGACTACCCCTGCTATCGAGGCCGCCAACGAGGATCGCGCGCAGGCGATCCGCGACCAGTTGCGCGACGCGATCGTCGATCGCCGGCTGGCGCCAGGAACCAAGCTTTCCGAAGGCGAAGTCGGCACGCTGTTCGATGTCAGCCGCACCGTGGCGCGCGCCGCACTGCAGATGCTTTCCTTCGAGGGATTGGTGCGCACCGAGCGCAATCGCGGCGCCTTCGTCGCCAATCCGTCGCCGGAGGAAGCGCGGCAAGTCTTTGCTTCGCGCCGGCTCATCGAACCCGGCATCGCGACTGCCGCAGCCGGGCGGATGACGCCGGCGCATGTCGCCGCGTTCAAGGCCCAGCTCGACGAAGAAGGCCGTTTCATCGCCGAACGCGGACCGAACGCAAGGCGATCGGAGATCAAGGCGTCGGGGGATTTTCACCTGCTTCTGGCGTCGGTCGCGGGAAACGTCATCCTGCAGCGCTTCATGGAGGAATTGGTCGCTCGTTCATCGCTGGTGATCGCACTCTATGGCCGCTCGGGTATCTCGAGCTGCGGCCACAACGAACACACGCAGATCCTCGAAGCGCTGGAAAATGGCAATGCCGAACGCGGCAGCGCCCTGATGCTGCACCACATCGACCATATCGAGGCCGACCTCGATTTGCGCGTCAGGAGCGGCCCGGCACTCAGGCAGGCGCTCGAGTTCTGAGGTCACTTCAATGCACGATTCTCACGCACATCGGCGTGCCGATGCCGATGGATCGGCCGGTATCGGTCAGCCGGCCGGTTGCGGCATCACGGGCGAAAATCGAGATGCGGTCGGCATTCTGGTTGGCCGAGAACAGATGGCCGCCCGAAGGCGTCAGGGCCAGATTGCGCGGCGTGGCGCCCCCGCAAGGCGTATAGCCCACAAGGGTAAGCCTGCCGTTTTGCTGGTCGACCGAAAACACCGCGATGCTATTATGGCCGCGGTTGGAGCCATAGAGGAAGCGGCCGTCGGGCGAGATCTGGATGTCGGCGCAGTGATTGCCGTCGCGTGCCTCGGGCGGCACCGCCGGCTTACTGCCGATCACCGCAAGCTTGCCTGATCCGTCTTCCAGCGCTAGCGAGACGACCGTCGAGTCCAGCTCGTTCATGACGAACACGAAGCGCCCGTCCGGATGCAGCGCGAGATGGCGCGGACCAGCCCCCGACGCAAGCGCCGATTCGGCGAGCTTCGTCAGACTGCCGTCTGAGCCGATGCGATAGGACACCAGCTGGTCGATGCCGAGGTCGGCGACGATCGCCATGCCGCCGGCAACCGTCTCGGTTACGCTATGGGCGTGCGGCCGCTCCTGGCGTGCGGGGTCTGGTCCGGTCCCGCTATGGGCGACGCTCGACAACGGTGCGGTCAGGCCGCCATCCTCGCGCAGCCCCAAGACCACGACCGAGCGATCGGGGCCGCCCTCGCCCATGCCGTAATTGGCGACCAGCAGCTTGGTCCCGTCGCGCGTGAGGGTGTTATGCGCCGTGATGCTGCCCAGCGTCGGCTGCTTGTTGATGTAGGACAGCGTGGCGGTCTGCCTGTCGAAACGGTAGGCCGAGACAACACCTTCGCGCCAGGTGAACACTTCGGAATTGGCGTAGACGTGGGAGCCGTCCGGCGTCACCGACAGGAAGGTCGGATTGTCGATGTCTTCCGTCTCGGCCAGTTTCTTTGTCTCCAGTGTCCCCTCGTCGAAACTGTAGACGCCCAGCCCGACGCCGCGCGCGCCCTGAAAATATGGGGCGTCGCGATTGAGGCTGCCGACGAAAACCAGACAGGCATTCTGCATCACTTCCTCCCATGTTCCGCCGGCATGGGCCGCGACGGAGCCGCCAAAATTTCGCCGAGACTCGCTTGCAACACAACCCCATATGTGAAAATACTATTCACAAAAGAAGATTGACGGGAGGATCGATCATGCATTTCGCTGGTCTGCGGCGCGCCCTGATGGACGATTCCCGCTCCCAGAGGAAGTCGTCATGAGCGGCTTCGCGCCAACCGTGGGCGTGGCATCTACACACCCCGCCAACATGCCTAGGGATCACGCCGACCTTCCCGTCTGGAACGCGGAGAACTGGTTCTACGAAGACTGGCCGGTCGGCCAGAAGATCCGCTCGCTGCGACGGACCATTGCCGAGGGCGACAGCCATCTCTTCAACACGCTCGTGCTCGACATCCATCCATACGTGCAGGACCAGATGTTCGCCGAAACAGAAGGCATCTTCGGCAAGCGCCTGGTCGCCGGCGCCTTCGTGTTCTCGGCCGGGCTCGGCCTCGTTGCCACCAACTGCATCAACGCTTTTTCCTATGGCTACGACAAATTGCGCTTCATCAAGCCGGTGTTCATCGGCGACACGATCTATTCGATCCGCTCCAATCTCGACAAGAAACCCAAATACAAGGAGATGGGGCTGATCCGCGCCAGCTATGAAGTCTTCAAAGGTGAAGGAGAGCTTGTGCTTTATTGCGAGCACCTGCAGACGGTGAAGTACCGCAATCCGGCCGATTTCGCCGGCAAGACGGAGAAATAGGCAATGGCTGCCATTGCCGAACTGCCGCTGACCGGGCTCATCGTTGTGGATATGAGCCAGTTCTTGTCCGGCCCCTACTGCTCGCTCAGACTGCTCGACCTCGGCGCTCGCGTCATCAAGATCGAACGGCCGGATGGCGGCGACCTGTCGCGCCGTCTCTATCTCAGCGACACCGAGATCGGCGGCGATTCCACTATCTTCCACGCGATCAACCGCGCCAAGGAAAGCTTTGCCATCGACTTGAAGGACGAGGCCGACCTTGCGGCACTGCGCGGCCTGCTGGCCAGGGCTGACGTGCTGATCCAGAACTTCAGACCCGGCGTCATCGAACGACTGGGCTTCGATTATGACGCGGTGCGCAAGATCAATCCGCGCCTGGTCTACGCCTCGATCAGCGGCTACGGCGAGGAAGGCCCATGGGTGAAGCGGCCCGGGCAGGATCTTCTGGCGCAGGCCCGCTCCGGCGTTATGTGGCTGAACGGCGACGAGGACCAGGGGCCGGTGCCCTTCGGCCTGGCGATCGCCGACATGCTGGCGGGTTCGGCCGCCGCGCAAGGCGTCCTCGCCGCACTGGTGCGGCGTGGTGTGACCGGCAAGGGCAGCCATGTCGAGACCAGCCTGCTCGAAGCGCTGGTCGACTTCCAGTTCGAGGTGCTGACCACGCATCTCAATGATGGGCGCCGGCTGCCGCGGCGGTCGAGCTTCCGCAGCGCGCACGCCTATCTGTCGGCGCCCTACGGCGTCTATCCGGCCAAGGACGGCTATCTGGCGATCGCCATGACGCCGATCTCGAAACTCGCCGATCTCCTCGGGCTCGAGGAACTTGCGCCCTACCGCGATCAGCCGTCGACCTGGTTCACTGCCCGCGACGAGATCAAGGCGATCATCGCGCAAAAAATCGCGACGAAAACGGTCGACGAGTGGCTTGCTATCCTCGAGCCTGCCGACATCTGGTGCGCCAAGGTTTTGACCTGGCCGGAAATGATGGCCAGCGAAGGCTTCCAGGTTCTCGACATGTTGCAGACGGTGACGCGCGAGGATGACGTTTCGATCCTTACCACGCGCTCGCCGCTCAGGGTCGACGGCATCCGCGCCAAGGTCGAGCGGGCCGCGCCACGCATCGGCGAGCACAGCGCAAAAATCCGCGCGGAGTTCGGGCTGTGAGCGACGTCATGCTCAAAGGCATGACCTGGAGCCATCCGCGCGGCTATGACCCGATGGTCGCCTGTTCGGCGCTGTGGAAGGAACGGACCGGCGTCACTATCGAATGGGACAAGCGCTCGCTGCAGGATTTCGAATCCTTCCCGGTCGAGGAACTGGCCCGCGCCTATGATCTGATCGTCATCGACCATCCGCATGTCGGCCAGATCACCGCCGAGAACTGCCTGACGCCGCTCGATGTCGCCGGCCGGGAAGCCGAACGTAAAGCACTTACGGCGGGCAGCGTGGGCCGGTCCTATGCCAGCTACAACTGGCAGGGCCGGCAGTGGGCGTTTCCGATCGACGCGGCCAGCCAGGTGCAGGCATGGCGCCCCGACATGCTCTCGGCTGCACCGGCGAGCTGGGCCGATGCGCTCGATCTGGCGCGGCAGGGCCGCGTATTGTTGCCGCTCAGGCCGCCGCATTCGCTGATGGTGTTCTACACGCTCGCCGGCAATCTCGGCCGGCCCGCCGGTGAAGGCCCGGGCGACCATGTGGATCCTGCAACGGGCAAGCAGGTTTTCGAGATGATGCGCGAGATCGCGGGGCTCGTCGACCCGGCCTGTCTTGGCATGGATCCGATCGCGGTTCTTGAGCAAATGGCCGGATCGGGATCGCGGATCGCCTGTGCGCCGCTGATCTATGGCTATGTCTCCTATGCCATCGCCGGATTCCGGCCCAGCCGCGTTGTTTTCGCCGATATCCCTGCTGCGGGCAATGTCGGTCCCAAAGGCTCGGCGCTCGGCGGGACCGGCATCGCCGTGTCGGCCTTTTCGAAGGCCAGGCGGGCCGCCATCGACTTCGCTTACTGGATCGCCAGCGGTGACGTGCAGCGCGGCCCTTATGCCTCGGCCGGCGGCCAGCCCGGCCATGCGGCAGCCTGGGCGGATGCCGCCGTCAATGCCGCCAGCGGCAATTTCTACAAGGACACCCGAGCCACGCTCGAAGGTGCCTGGGTCAGGCCGCGGCACGACGGCTACATGGCCTTCCAGCAGGCGGCGTCAGATCGCATCAATTTTGGCCTGAGCGAAAGGAACAATGCCGCTCGCGTCGTTGCCGATCTCAATCGCCTGTTTCGGGAGTGCCTTTCGAGGCAGGTGTCCGGCGTTGCCGGCGGAGAAGCCTGAAACAACCGAACAGAGGAGAACATGAACAGGCTGATCCGCGGCCTTATGGCCGCAACCGCACTTGCATCGCTCACGACCATAGCCTGCGCTCAAGACGTTTCGGGCGTGATTGCTGGATTGCCGACCGAACTGAAGGCGCAATATGACGGCGCACCGCAGAAGGTGCTGCCGTGGGCCTGGGCGGCACTTGGCCTGGTCATCGTGCTCCTGGTTTCGCTCTACGGTCGCGAGCGGCACGTATCGGCGACCATCTGAGGCCGTCTATTCGTTTTAGCCGCATTTGTGCGACGCCAAGTAATTCCAACTTGGCTGCAAAATGCTCTACAAACTCCACAGCCGCTTGGCGTTGCCGGAGAGCAGCTTTTGCCGTTCATCGGCGCTGGTGCCGGCAAGCAGCGCGTGCGTTGCCGCCACCCAGGTCGCAAGCCCGCCGCCGAGCGTGCAGACCGGCCAGTCGCTGCCCCAGACGACGCGATCCCAGCCGAAGCATTCGATGGTGTGCTCGACATAGGAACGCAGCGTTTCGACAGTCCAGGATCCGGCATCCGCATAGGCGACCACACCGGAAATTTTGCCGGCGACGTTCGGGCGCCGCGCGATCTCCGCCATGTGCTCGCGCCAGGGGTGCTCGGCACCGCCCTTGATGTCGGGCACGCCGCAATGGTCGAGCACGAACTGGACATCCGGCGCGAGGTCGGCGAGTGCGATCGCCTTGGGGATCTGGTGCGGCAGGACGACGAGGTCGAAGGTCAGGCCGGTGCCGGCAAGCCGCTTGACGTTTTCACGAAACAGCGCGCCTTCCGACAGTTCATCCGGCATGACGTGCAGCACACGCCGAAAGCCCTTGACGAAAGGATCGGCGCGCTGGCGCTCGAGATAGCCGGCAAAGCCCGGCTCTTCCGGACGGCAGGAGGCGATTGCACCGCGTAGCAGGCTGCCCTTCTGCTGCGACAGCGTTTTCACATGGCTGGTCTCGGCCTCGATGTCGGCAGGATCGACATCGACCTCCATGTGCAATGCGCCCTCGATGCCGGCGCGGCGGGCCTGGACTGCATATTCGTCGTAGGAGAAATCGCGGTTGAGCGCTGGCACGCCGGCCAGCCAGGGATAGCGCAGCGCGGACTGGTCGATCAGGTGCAGATGAGTGTCAAAGATCATGGTGGCGCGCTCCTCCTTGGCGACTTCGCGATCATCTCACGGAGAAATTCTTCATTCAAATAAGAATTCATCGCGATTGCTTGACGGTCGATCCCGCCAGTTGGGACAGCTTTTCGGTCGCTGCCAGCAGCAGCTCAATCGTCCTCGTAATGTCGGGCGCCTTGGGTGCGTTGACCAGGGTTATGTAGGGGATCGACAGCGCAGCGATTGCCCTGCCGTCCGAGCCAAGAACCGGTGTCGACAGGTTGAAGACACCGGCGGTCTGCATCGATGCCATCATCTCGTAGCCGCGTTCCCGGATCTGGTCGAGGCGGGCAAAGAACTCCGGCGATTGCGGCGGCTTGTCGGTGCTGCGCAGATGTTCTGAGATCATCATCTGCCGCTCTTCCGGCGGGCGGAACGCCAGCAGCACATGGCCGGAGCCGGTGTCGAACAGGCTGATATGCGAACCGACGCGGATCGAGATGCCCCAGTAATCCGGCGCTTCCTGCTGGGCAATCACCACGGCGGAGCCGCGATCGAAGACGACCAGCTGATTTGCCTGCTGTGTGGTCTCGGCCAGCTCGCGCATCAGCGGCGTCGCATAGGAAACCAGCCGTCGCACCGGCGCGTGCAGCTGCGCCAGACCAAACAGCTTGAGCGTCAGCGAGTAACGGTCACCATCCGGCCGCGTGACATAGCCGCGCCGCACCAGCCGGTCCAGCATGCGATAGAACTCGTTCGGGCTGCGGTCGAGCTTCTTGGCGATTTCCGCCTGCGTCAGGCCGCCATCGACACCGGCCAGCAGCTCGAGGATGTCGAGCCCCTTGTCCAGCGCTGGGGCTCGATAGCGGTCGTCTTCCTCGTCCTCTGCCATTCCGCCTCTCCAGTGAATTGCATTTTTCATATACGCATAACGGTATTGCTTCCGAAAGAACTTTCGGCTTGACGATCGCATGAATGTTTTGTTTGTATATGAATGAAGCTGCCGATCGACCTCACTACGCGATCGATGCAGGCTCTTGGGAGGATACCAATGACGAAACTGTTCTGCGGCCTGTCGGCCGGCGTAACGCTGCTCGCACTTGGTGCGAGTGCTGCCCTTGCTGCCGACCTGCCAGGCAAATTCGACGGCGTCACCATCGACGCCAAGCTGATCGGCGGCCAGCAATATGAAGGGCTCTACGCGCGCATCGGCGAATGGGAAAAACTGACCGGCGCCAAGGTCAACGTGATCTCGAAGAAAAACCACTTCGAGCTCGACAAGGAAATCAAGTCGGACATCGCCTCCGGCAGCATCAACTGGTGCGTTGGGTCGAACCACTCGTCCTTCGCGCCGCAGTATCCTGATATCTACACCGACCTCAACAAGCTGCTGCCGAAGGAGGAGATCGACGCCTTCGTGCCGTCGACGATCAAGGCCTCGACGCTCGACGGCAAGCTGGTGATGCTGCCGCGCGCGCAGTTCGACGTGTCGGCGCTCTATTACCAGAAGAGCCTCTACCAGGACGAAGCCAAGAAGGCCGCCTACAAGGCCAAGTACGGCAAGGAGCTGACACCGCCCGACACCTGGGACGAGGTCGCCCAGCAGGCGGAATTCTTCGCCAGCCCGCCCGATTTCTACGGCACCCAGTTCGCCGGCAAGGAAGAGGCGATCAACGGCCGGTTTTACGAGATGCTCATCGCCGACGGCGGCGAATACCTCGACAAGGATGGCAAGCCGGCCTTCAACTCGGAAGCCGGCGTGCACGCACTCGACTGGTTCGTCAATCTCTACAAGGCCAAGGCGGTGCCGGCCGGCACCACCAACTATCTGTGGGACGATCTCGGCCAGGGCTTTGCCTCAGGCACCGTCGCCATCAACCTCGACTGGCCGGGCTGGGCAGGCTTCTTCAACGATCCGAAGTCGTCGAAGGTCGCCGGCAATGTCGGGGTGAAGGTGGCGCCGAAGGGATCGGCCGGCATTCGCACCGGCTGGTCGGGGCACCACGGATTTTCGGTCACCGAAAACTGCGCCAACAAGGAGGCTGCGGCGTCGCTGGTCTGGTTCCTGACCAATGAGGACAGCCAGAAGCTCGAGGCGGCAAGCGGCCCACTGCCGACCCGCACGGCGGTGTGGGACTGGGACATCCAGCAGGCGGCAAGCGATCCCTATAAGAAGGAAGTGCTGGCCGCTTTCCAGGAAGAGGCAAAGCACGCCTTTGCCGTGCCGCAGACAGCTGAATGGATCGAAATCTCCAACGCCGTCTATCCCGAATTGCAGGCCGCCATCCTTGGCGACAAGACCTCCAAGCAGGCGCTGGACGACGCTGCCGCCAAGGCCACCCAGATCCTCGAGGACGCAGGCAAGCTTTGATCATTCAACCAAGGGGGGCGCCGCGCTCATTGAAGAGCGGCGCCCCGAACTTTTTTCGAACCATGCGCAACACGCTTTGTCTTGATCCCAGCTCGCCAATGGCGGCCTTCGGCGTCCGGGCACCAACCAGAACCGGATCACCATGAAAGGCTGGAGACCTTCGCCGCCATTGCTGCTCCTGCTGCCGGCGGTGATCGTGCTGGCGGCGGTGGTGGTGGTGCCGCTGCTGCTGTCGCTCTATTCCAGCTTCACGCCGTTCCGGCTGACCAGGCCGGAGACGTTCTGGGTCTTCATCGGCGCGCGCAACTACGTCGCCATCCTGACCAGCCGCGCTTTCTGGGTCGCCTTTGCCCGCACCGTGGTGCTGCTGACGGTGGCGCTCAACCTGGAAATGCTGATCGGGCTAGGGCTGGCGCTGCTGGTGGAAAAGGCATCGCGCGGCCAGCGGGTTCTGCGCACCATCATGATGTTTCCGATGATGTTTTCGCCGATCCTGGTCGGCTTCCAGTTCAAATTCATGTTCAACGACAATATCGGCCTGGTGAACAACGCCCTGCAGGGGCTCGGCCTGACCGACCGCGCCATCCCGTGGCTGATCGACGGCAATCTCGCCTTCATCGCCATCCTGACCGCCGAGATCTGGTCGTCGACCTCGGTGTTCGCGATCCTGATCCTTGCCGGGCTGCTGGCGATGCCGCGCGAACCGGTCGAGGCGGCCCGCGTCGACGGCTGCACGCCGTGGCAGACATTCCGCTATGTCACCTGGCCGTTCATCATGCCGTTTGCCTTCATCGCCATGACCATCCGCTCGCTCGACGTCGCGCGCGCCTATGACATCGTCAAGATCATGACCGACGGCGGTCCTGCCGGCCGCACCGAACTGGTCTGGACGCTCGTCGCCCGCACTGCCTATGGCGATGCCCGGATGGGAATGGCCAACGCCATGGCCTATTTCTCCATCCTGCTGTCGATCCTGTTCACCGTCTATTTCTACCGCAAGCTCGCCGCGGCGCGCACGCAGATCGCGGCGGAGTGGTGAGGATGGACCAGAACAGCCTGCATCGCGTCGGCAACAAAGCGCTCGGCATCGTTCACGGCATCGGACTGTTCCTGGCCATGCTGGTCATCTGCCTGCCCGGCATCTGGATCGTGCTGTCGTCGCTGCGGCCGACCGTCGAGATCATGGCCAAGCCGCCGGTGTGGATCCCGCAGCAACTCTCGCTCGATGCCTACATAGCCATGTTCAGCGGCGTCGGCCAGGGCGGCATTCCGGTGCTCGACTACTTCCGCAATTCGCTGATCATCTCGGTGAGCTCGACGGTGATCGCCATCGTTATCGGCATGGCCGGCGGCTATGCCTTTGCGCGCTACCGCTTTCGCGCCAAATCGGCGATGTTCCTTGGCCTGATGCTGACGCGCACGGTGCCTGGCATTGCGCTGTCGCTGCCGCTGTTCTTCGTCTTTGCGCGGCTCGGCATCATCGACACGCATTTCGGGCTGATCCTGGTCTATGTCGCGCTCAACGTGCCGTTCACCGTTTGGCTGATCGACGGCTTTTTCCGCCAGGTGCCGAAAGACCTCGCCGAGGCGGCGCAGATCGACGGCTGCACGCGCTGGCAGGCCTTCTGGCAGGTCGAGTTTCCGTTGGCCGGGCCTGGCATCGCCTCGGCCGGCATCTTTGCCTTCCTCACCTCCTGGAACGAGTTCGCGCTCGCCTCGCAGCTGACACGCTCGATCAACTCCAAGACCCTGCCGGTCGGCCTGCTCGACTATACGGCCGAATTCACCATCGACTGGCGCGGCATGTGCGCGCTGGCCGTGGTTATGATCATACCGGCGCTCACGCTTACCTTCATCGTCCAGAAACATCTCGTCGGCGGCCTCACTTCCGGCGCGGTGAAAGGCTGACATGGCAACTGTATCGCTCAAGAAACTCACCAAGAGCTATGGTCCGGTGGCGGTCGTGCACGGCATCGACCTCGAGGTCGCCGACCGCGAGTTCATCGCGCTGGTCGGGCCGTCCGGCTGCGGCAAGTCGACAACCCTGCGTATGATCGCCGGCCTCGAGGCGATCAGCGACGGGATCATCGAGATCGGCGGCCGCATGGTCAACGACCTGCCGCCGCGCTCGCGCAACATCTCGATGGTGTTCCAGTCCTACGCGCTCTATCCGCATATGACGGTGCGCGAAAACCTCGGCTTCTCGCTAAAGATAGCCGGCGCCGCGAAGGAAGAAATGGACCGTCGCGTAGCCGAAGCGTCCGGCATTCTCGGCCTCGACCAGTTGCTCGACCGCCGGCCGTCGCAGCTGTCGGGCGGACAGCGCCAGCGCGTCGCCATGGGTCGCGCCATCGTGCGCGATCCCGACGTCTTCCTGTTCGACGAGCCGCTTTCCAATCTCGACGCCAAGCTTCGGACGCAGATGCGCACCGAGATCAAGAAACTGCATGCCAAGGTCCGGTCGACGGTGATCTACGTCACCCACGACCAGGTCGAAGCGATGACATTGGCCGACCGCATCGTCATCATGCGTGACGGGTTCATCGAGCAGGTCGGCACACCCGACGAGGTCTTCCGCCGGCCGCAGACACGCTTCGTCGCCGGCTTCATCGGCTCGCCGCCGATGAATTTGCACGAGGCTGACGTCGACGACGGACAGCTGCTGTTCGCCAGCGGCGAGAGACTGCCTCTGCCCAGCCAGTTCAAGGCAAATGTCGGTACCGGCGACAAGGTCGTCTTCGGCTTGAGGCCCGACGACATCTATCCGACGGGACACGGCATCAGCTCCGGCGAAGATGTCGACGTCCATCAGTTGGAACTGCCGGTGACCGTCACCGAACCGCTTGGCAACGAGACGCTGGTGTTTGCCGAATTCAACGGCAGCGACTGGGTATCCCGCATGCTCAATCCAAAGCCGCTCAAGGCCGGCGACCGGGTCAGGATGAGCCTGGACCTGTCGCAAGCCCATCTGTTTTCTGCCGAAACGGGCAAAACATTGCGAGGTTAACATCATGGCAAAGATCGAGAAAGTCGAACTGCGCATGGTCGACTTGGTGCCGAAGGTCAAGCGCACCGATGCCATCCAGAGTTTTGTCAGCCAGGAAACACCGATCGTCACCATCACCGACGCCGACGGCGCGGTCGGCACCGGCTACAGCTACACGATCGGCACCGGCGGCTCCTCGGTGATGCGGCTGCTGGCCGACCACCTTGCGCCGCGGCTGATCGGCCGCGACGCCGACATGATCGAGGCGATCTGGCGCGAGCTGGAGTTCGCCACCCACGCGACGACGATCGGCGCGATCACGGCAATCGCGCTGGCGGCCATCGACACTGCGCTTTGGGATCTGCGGGCGAGGAAGCAAAACCTGCCGCTGTGGAAGCTTGCCGGCGGCGCCAAGGACCGCTGCCCGCTCTACACCACCGAAGGCGGCTGGCTGCATATCGAAACCGAGGCACTGGTCGAGGATGCGCTGGCCGCCAAGGCCAAGGGGTTTCGTGGCTCGAAGGTCAAGATCGGCAAGCCGCACGGTTCCGAGGATCTTGCCCGGCTGACGGCGGTGCGCCGGGCGGTTGGAGACTCCTACGAGATCATGACCGACTGCAACCAGGGCTTTTCTGTCGACGAGGCGATCCGCCGGGCCGAGCGCTTGCGTGAACTCGACCTCGCGTGGATCGAGGAACCGCTGCCGGCCGACGACATTGACGGCCATGTGCGACTGTCGAGTGCCACATCGACGCCGATCGCCATCGGCGAGTCGCTCTATTCGATCCGGCATTTCCGCGAATATATGCAAAAGGGCGCGTGTTCGATCGTGCAGGTCGATGTCGGTCGCATCGGCGGCATCACGCCGTGGCTGAAGGTGGCGCATGCAGCCGAGGCGTTCGACATACCGGTCTGCCCGCATTTCCTGATGGAACTGCATGTCAGCCTGACATGCGCCGTTCAGAACGGCAGATATGTCGAGTATATTCCCCAACTCGACGAGCTGACCGGCACGAAAATGCGTATCGAGGACGGGCGAGCGCTGGCGCCGGACGAGCCCGGCATCGGCATCGACTGGGACTGGGATGCGATCAAGTCGAAGAGCATAGCGGAATTCACCATGGCGATAGTGAAATAGGAGGCGGACATGCAGCGAATGGGAATGGTGCTCGGTCTCAAGCCGGAGAAAGTCGCCGAGTATGTGCGCCTTCACGCTGCCGTCTGGCCGGACGTCCTCAAGATGATTTCCGCCTGCAACATCAAGAATTATTCGATCTATCTGAGGGAGCCGGAGCACCTTTTGTTCAGCACCTTCGAGTACCACGGCACCGACTATGCCGCCGACATGGCCAAGATGGCTGCCGATCCCACGACGCAGGAATGGTGGGCGCTGTGCATGCCATGCCAGGAGCCGCTGCCGACCCGCAAGGAGGGCGAGTGGTGGGCGTCGATGGACGAAGTCTTCCACTATGACTGATGACATTTTCGATCCTGCCTCGTTTTCCCAGGCCTGGCTACAGCCCTCGAAGCCCAGGCCGATCCTGATTTTCGGCGCCGGCTCGATCGTCGGCGATGCGCATTTCCCGGCCTATGGGAAAGCCGGTTTCCCGGTTGTCGGGCTTTTCGACCCCGACTTGGCCAAGGCGGAAAAACTGGCGCAGAAATGGGGCGTCACCGCTTACCGGTCGCTCGAGGAAGCTGCGTCAATCAAGGACGCCGTCTTCGACCTGGCGACACCGCCGGCTAATCACGCCGGCGTGCTCAGGGCGCTGCCCGATGGTGCGGTGGCGCTGATCCAGAAGCCGATGGGCAGCGACCTCACCGAGGCGACCGAGATCCTCGAAATCTGCCGCTCCAAAAACCTCAGGGCCGCTGTGAATTTCCAACTCCGTTTTGCGCCGATGATGCTGGCGCTGAAGGATGCGATCGCCAAGGGCTGGCTGGGCGAAGTGGTCGATTTCGACGCATGGCTGGCGCTGGCGACACCCTGGCAGCTCTGGGAATTCCTGTTGCAGGCGCCGCGTGTCGAGATCGCCATGCATTCGATCCATTATCTCGACCTGATCCGGCAATTGCTCGGCGATCCCAAGGGGGTTCACGCCAAGACACTCGGCCACCCCGGCCATAAGGTTGCGCAAACGCGAACCAGCGCGATCCTCGACTATGGCGACACCGTGCGCTGTGCGCTGTCGATCAACCACGATCACAAATTCGGTCGAAAACACCAGGCTTGCGAATTCCGCATCTGCGGCACCGAGGGCGCCGCTTACCTCAAATTAGGCGTCAACCTCGACTATCCGCGCGGTGAGCCGGACATTCTCGAAATCTACCCCAAAGGCGGCAAGGGCTGGATTGCGGTTCCACTCGTCGGCTCATGGTTTCCGGACGCCTTTGCCGGCCGCATGGCCAATGTCCAGCGCTACGCGTCGGGCGAGGACGCCGAGCTTGTCAGTTCCGTCGAGGACGGCTGGAGCACCATGGCGCTGGTCGAAGCCGCCTATCAATCGAGCGCGGCGCCAGCAACACCGATACCGGCGAGGCCCTGACATGGAGCAGACGATCTACTTCGAGGACTATCAGATCGGGTCGTCGCGCATGACCAGCGGGCGCACCATCACCGAGACCGATTTCGTCGTCCATGCCGGCCATACCGGCGATTTCTTTCCCCACCACATGGACGCCGAGTTCATGAAGACGACGCCGTTTGGCCAGCGCATCGCCCACGGCACGCTGGTCTTTTCGGTCGGCGTCGGACTGACGGCAAGCGTCGTCAACCCGGTTGCCTTCTCCTATGGCTACGACAGGCTGCGCTTCATCAAGCCGGTGTTCATCGGCGATACGATCCGGACCCGCACCACCATCTCAGCTAGGGAAGACGATCCGAAGCGACCCGATTCAGGCCGGGTCATCGAGCGCTGCGAGGTGATCAACCAGCATGGCGACGTGGTGTTGGTCGCCGACCACATCTACATCGTCGAGCGTCGCGACAAGCCGAGCAGAGCCTCGACGGATGGCGCTGAAACCTAAAGACAAAAAACCCGCCTTGCGACGGGTCCTCGGTGCGAATCAGCACCATACGCAAATTAGTAGCATAGCTGCCGGCACAAAGCAAGAACAAAATGTGGCGCTGTCGGCAAAAAATGCGAATTCACTCTTCACCTGTTCCCGTCTCTATCCGCTTGCCGAGGTCGCGCTCAAGGGCGCCTGCCCCGGAACGTCAAGGTGGAACTGTCGACAGGCAGCGGATGGTGCCGACATCGGGAATGGTCATATCCGGTTGACCGGATATACCGGCTTGCCGCCGCGCAGGACCGATGCGACATCGGCAAACACCTTGTTGCGAACCTCCGCGTAAGACTGGGTCGAGTAGTGCGCCGCGTGTGGACTGACCAGGACGGTGTCCAGCGCCAGCAGCGGATTGTCGGGCGAAGGCGGCTCCCGCTCGAAAGTGTCGATGCCGGCGCCAGCCAGATGGCGACGCCGGATCAGATCCGCCAAGGCGACCTCGTCGACGAGGCCGCCGCGGGATACGTTGATGAGTATCGCCCCTTCCTTCATCCGCGACAGGGCTTGCGCCGACATGATGTTTCTGGTCTCCGGTGTCGCGGGAACGTGCAGCGAGACGACGTCGGCCCTGGCAAGCAACTCGTCGAAGCCGACCGGTTCAGCACCACCGGCCGTGATGCGCTCGGCCGGCATGTACGGGTCGTAGGCGATGATGTGGTAGCCGAAGACACGCGCCCGCTCGGCAGTCAGGCGCCCGATCTGGCCGAAGCCGATCAGGCCGATGATCTGCCTGTCGGGCCGTAGGATGCCGGCGCCATCGGTCATTGCAGCCCAGCGGCCGGCGCGCACCGCGCTGTCGAACTGCTTCAGCTTGCGCGTCAAGGCCAGGATCAGGGCCATGGCGTGGGTGCTGACTTCCACCAGATTGGCGTCCGGCACGTAGGTTACCTGAACACCGGCACGGCTGGCGGCCTCGACGTCGATCGAGTCGAGCCCAACGCCGAACCGTCCGATGACCTTGAGCCTCTTCAGTTCCGCCAAAACGCGAGCCGTAATCGGCTCTCGCAATACCATCAATGCGTCGGCGTCGCGGCAGTGTTCGATCAGGGCTTCTTCCGTGAGCAGCGTCTTTTCGACAAACTCGGCGCCCAAGCCGTCGAGGTAGCGCAACTGCTCTTCCTCGACTGACAACACGCCGTCGGTCTTGATGATCTTCATGCCAAACTCTTGCTATGAGGCGCTGCGCGCCGACGCGACACCGGCGGCAAGGCCGGCGCCGAGAAACATCGTGTCGCTGGCCAGCACGTGGAAGCTGATGCCGTGCCGCGACCATTTGCCGACATCATCCGCCGAAGGGCGAAAGATGCCGACGGCCTTGCGGGCCGTGCGCGCCGCGGCCGCGATCCTCATAATCGCGGCATTGAGCTTGTCCTGGCCGGCCGGCCCCATGGCGTCGATCGAGACCGACAGGTCGCCGGGGCCAATGAAGACCACGTCGACGCCGTCGACCTGGACGATGTCGTCGATGTTGGCGAGGCCTTCGGCCGTCTCGACCTGGATGGCGACCGTCAGGACCTCGTTGGCCGATTTTAGGTAGTCCGGAATGCTGTAGCCATAACCGGCGGCGCGGCCTGGGCCGACACCGCGTGCGCCGACCGGCGGGTAACGGCAGGCCATGACCGCCATGCGGGCTTGCTCGGCCGTGGAGACGCGCGGCACCAGGACGCCCGACGCGCCGGCGTCGAGCGCGGCCGCGATCCACTCCGGCGTGTGGCCGGGAACGCGCACCATCGCGGGAACCTTGTGGACATCGGCGGCGCGGATCAGATCCTCGAGCCGTTCGCGGCCGATCTGCGAATGCTCCCAGTCGATGCACAGGAAATCGACCCCGCTCGCGGCCGCCACTTCGACCGCCACAGGGTGCGGGATGGCGCAGAAGGTGCCGATGAGGCGATCGAGAGAGATACATTTCTTGCGAAAGTCGTACATGAAATCTCCAGAAATTTTCGGCGTCGGCAAAACCTGTTTGCCTATGTGGCCCTTGACGAAGGATGCACGGCTTCCGTCGACATCGGAAAATGCCGGCTGCCGCCTGAAAACGGCGGAAAAGTCTTGTAGTCGGCGCGCATCTCCAGCCGCGCCGGCGATTGCAGCGCGTGCGTCAATGCAGCGGGACTGTCGAACATCACGCGATTGCGCTGCATATGGTCGATCCGCGGCCAGGGCAGCGAACCGCACCAATCCAGTCGCGACAGAACCTCGATGTGGCGAATGCCGGGGAAGCCCCGCATCAATTGCGGATGATGCGTCACATAGTGGTGGAGCCAGACACTCATGTCTTCGGCCGGCCCGGGATAGTGGACAAGATAGCTGCAGGGCAGCCCGAACGTCTTGACGCCAGCGTCATCGACGGGAAACGGACGCACGCACATTGCCTGTTGCGTCGGCCTTGAACCGGCGATGCTCGACAGCATGCTAGGTGCGGCAAGTGCCTGCAGATGGCCGGACGGCGCCAGCGCCGCCTCCATGTCCGCCAATTCGTCGAAATAGAGCTGGAAGCCAAAGACCGGCGGTGGACCATCGTTGTTGAACATGTCCGTCGCCACTTCGGGCAGATAGATGTTGGCAAGCGCAAGGCCCGGGGTCGACGCAATCACGCGCCGCACAGCGTCAACGTCTTCACCGGCGATGGCCAAATTTGCCTCGCGGTCGTCATGGAAGAAGGCAAGATAGGCAAAGCGCATGTGGAGACCCTCTGGATCGAGTTCGGCTAGATCAAATTCGGAAGAAAGAGAGCGATCTGCGGAAAGAGGACAATCAGCAGGATCAGCAGAAGCGTCAGCGCGATGTAAGGCGCCGCTGACATGGCAACCGTTTTGAGCGATGTGCCTTTCGGCGCGACACCGATCATGATGAACAGCAGCAGACCAAACGGCGGCGTGGTGAAGCCGACCTCGTACGCGAGCAGCAGGATCAGCCCGAACCATACGGGCTCGTAGCCGAATTGCTGGGCGATCGGCAGGAAGATCGGCAGCGTGATCAGCATCATCGAGACCTGATCCATGAACATGCCGAGCAGCAGGATGACGAGCACCATCATGAGCAGCATGGGATACGGTCCAAGATCGTAGCCGACGATGAACTGGATAAAGCCGTTGGAGGCGCCGGAGAAGGCGAATATCTGCGAGAATGTCGTCGAAGCCGAGATGATCAGGAAGGTCATGCCGGTGACCTTCATCGCATCGTCCAGCGACTTCCAGACAACCGACCAGCTGAACCGTCGGTAGACAAACAACAAGGCGAAAACGGCGGCGCAGCCCAGTCCCGCCGATTCCGTCGGCGTCGCTATCCCAAGGATGATCGTGCCGACCACCATGAACACGATGACGCTCATCGGAATGATGTTGACGGCGACCGCCCTCACCTTCTCGGCCGCGGGAACGGCGGGCACCGGATAGTGCGGAGCGGCGTCCGGGTCGATCTTCGTCTGGGCGAAGATCAGCGCCGCGTACATGACAACGAGCAGCAGCCCGGGCAGAGCCCCCGCTATGAGCAGCGCGCCGACATCGATCTGGGCAAGCGAGCCGAGCAAGACGGCCAGCGAGGATGGCGGGATGATGACGGCAAGGCTTCCGGCGCCAAGCACCGGGCCGTAGGCCATATGCGGCTTGTAGCCCCGCTTCAGCATCTCGGGCACCATCAGCGAGCCCATCATGCCGGTATTGGCGAGGCTCGAGCCCGACAGCGCGGAAAAGATCGTGCCGGCGGCGAGGACGACATAGGCGAGGCGTCCGCGCAGATTGCCGATGCACAGGTCGAGCGCGTAGATGACCTTCTCGCCGAGGCCGGAGCGGAAGAACAGGCTGCCCATGACAAGAAACATCGGCAGCGGGGCAAGCGCGTAGGTCGAGACAGCGTCGGAGAAGTTGGCGACCATCTGCGTCACGCCGATCGAACCGCCGAAGAACAGGTACAGCCCGATCACATTGGTGACGAAGAACGCGAAGGCGACCGGCAGCCCCAGCCCCATCAACACCAGGATGGTGCCAACGAGCACGGCGAATGGAAACAGCCAGGCCACCGGTCAGAGCCCTTCCATTTCCAGAGGATCCAGCGTGTACAGCGTGTCACGGCCGAGAAGATATCTGAGCCATTCCAGCGCCGAGAGGTAGAAGGCGAGCATGATGGGCAGAAAGACCAGCCATTTCGGCATGTCGAAGCTGCGCGTTTCATATTCGCCGCCCGCCACGGCACTGGTCAGGGACGACAGAGCGACGCTGCCGAGGTAGAGGCTGACGGCAATGCAGGCGAGATAGACCAGCTTTTCAAGCACCGCCCGTGCCCGCACCGGCAGCGCCTTGCGCAGGAACTCGACGAAGACATGGCCCTTGCTGTGGACCAGCCAGGGCATCGGCAGAAATGCCGCGTAAAGCAGGCCGTATTCCGTCGCGGATACTGCCCAGGCAAGCGGCCTCAGGCCCAGATTGCGGACGCATACATCAGCAACCACCGCGACAATCATGAGGCCAAGCACCACTTTTGCCACCGCCGCCAACGCAAGGCTCAGCTTCCCAATCGCTGCAAACAATCTGTCCATGCCCGACGACCCTCATGTCCACCTTTTGCCCTTGGCCCAGCTTTGACGGAGGGCGCACAAGGCACCCTCGGCTCGGGCTACTGAAAGAATTTCTTCAACTGATCGATGTTGGTGGGATCGCGTTTGGCTATTCTCGCCCAGCTCGCCTGCGTGGCAGCCGCCAGGAATTTGTCGCGGCCGGCGCCGGTCAAGCTGACAACCTTCTGCCCGCCGTCGATCATCGCCTGTGCCTGTTTTTCGGATTCGGCAAGGTTGGCGTCATAGCTCGCGCGCTCGTATTCGACGGCCGTGTCGGCAAGCAGCTTCTGCGCCTCGGGCGACAGCGTGTCCCATCTGGCCTTGTTGATCGAGATCAGCACGTCGGTTTTGAAGAATTGCGGATCGACAGGGTATTTGGTGAATTTGTCCCAGCCGAAGGATGCATAGCCAAATACGGTATAGGCGTTGGCATTGACGACGCCGCGCTCGAGCGAGGTATAGACATCCCCCGGCGCTTGCACGATCACTGTCGCGCCCAGAGATTCGAGGAAATCGCGATAGAGCGGCGACGAACGGATCTTCAAACTGCCCCAGTCGATGCTGCCTTCATCGTTGAGCTTGGGTTCGTCGACGGTGAAGACGTTGAAGCCCGAGCCCGCGTCGACATGCGCCAGCAGATGGGCATTGGCCTTCTTCTCGAAAATTGCGCTGATGAAGTCCCAGCCGCCATTTTCGCGAATCTCCCACGGCGTCTTCGTCGATGCGGAGAAAACCTCGCCTTCGGGCACGAGTTCGAGGAACTGCCCTGCCGGTGTGTCGATCACATCGATCAGGCCGCTCCTGAGCGCCGCGCCCTGCTGGATCGGTGGAATGACCTCCGGCCCGCCACGCACGTTGATCTGGACCACGCCCTTGCCCTTTTCGTTCACCTTTTGAACGAACTTCAGGAAGCTCTGGGCGTAGCCGTTCTGCGTCGGCGTAAAATGCACGGCGTTGAGGACGACCTCGTCGGCCATGGCGATACCCGCCACACCCGACATGAGTGCAGCCAGAACAAGGGATTTCCAAATGCGCATTGCCGTATTCCCTCTGATAGATTCACTTCGCCGGAGCCCATCATCGGGCCGATCTGAAATTGCACGCTTCGCCGCCACACGAACGGCGGTTAGTTGACATCATCTCCTACTGTCAGGAACCGCCCATGCGCGTAGAAGACCGGCGATCGGTGAGCGCGATCCAGCGCAACGCCCGAGACGATGCCGATGACAATCATGTGCGACGCCCGCACGATGATTTCGGCCACCACGCACTCGAACATTGCCCGCGCGCCGACAAGCAAGGGCGCGCCGGTTTCGCCGCGCACCCATGATCCGGACGAGAACCGCGCGGCGCCCTTGGCTTTGGTCATGCCGCCAAAGGCACGCACAACGTTCTCCTGGTCGCCGGCGGGAAGATTGACCGAAAAAGGCAAACCTTCGCGAATGGCCGAGGCAAAGGTGCTGCCGCGGTTGACACAGGCAAGCAGCGAAGGCGGCTCGGCACTGAACGAGCAGAGAGCGGTCGCCGTGATGCCGCAAAAGCCGATCTCGTCATGCTCCGACGCGAGGATGGCGACGGAGCCCGCCACGGCCCGCATAGCCTGCTTGAACGCGCGCGGATCGATGGCGTTGTGCCCATCCACCCATAGCGTCGGAATGGCGGCCGCCGGCATCAATTTACTCGAAGCCCGGCCTGGCGCATCAGCGGCAGCACGCGGTCGCAGAAGAAGGGCAGTTCGTAGGTGTAGTTGACGAATGTGAGGGCGGCGCCGGAATAACCCTGTTCCATGATCTCGGTGAGGTCGTCGACGATCTTTTCCGGCGTGCCGATGAGCGGGAACGTCCCGGCACCGCCGGCGAACCTTTGCCGATATTCGATGAAGGCCTTCGCGTCATGCGAGTTCGCGAATTCCTTCTTCTTGCGCATATGCTCGTCGACGGCACCCTCGTCCGCGCATTCGAGCGCGTAGTGCCGGTAGTAATCCTCGGCTTCCTGCTGGGTCTCCCGGCAGACGACGTGACAGACCGTATAGACACCGACTTCGCGCCCGACTTCGGCCGCGCGGTTGGTAATGTCGACCACATGCGCACGGCCGTCGGCAATTTCGGAAAACGTCGAAAACAGATAGTCACAGTGGCGCGCCGCATAGTTGCGCCCCGGCGCGCCGAACGCGGCGTTCATGGTCACCGGTCGTGGCACTTGCAAGCTTGGCGGGCGGCTAACGACACTCTTGAGATCATAGAACTCGCCGCTGAAGTCGAACGGCTCCCTCGATTGATAGGCACGCACGATGATGTTGATCCATTCCTCGGCCTGATCGTAGGTCCGCTCGCCGACCGTCTGCCCGAACATAGCGAACTCGTCCGGGTTCCAGCCGCAGACGATGTTCAAGCCGGCACGCCCGTTGGAGATGTGGTCGACCGTCGCAAGCGCTTTGGCAGCCTGCAGCGGATGAACCAGCGGCACATGCACCGTCATGAACAGGCCGATGTTTTCCGTGGCGACAGCAAGACCCGCCGCCCAGGTGAACGTCTCGAACGACCATTCCCGCACATGCGTCAAACCGCCGAAGCCGCGCCAGCGGGCGATCGGCAGCAGAAACTCGAGGCCGGCGCGGTCGGCGATGCAGGCGGAATTGAGGTTGTCTTCCCAGCGGGCACGCCAGCGCTCGGGAACGGTGGTCATTGCCAGGCCGCCATCGGCGTTCATGGAAAAGACGCCGAGCTTGAACCTGTTCGGCCCTTTCAGCGGGTGCTGCTTCCTGGTCATGGTTTCCCCCGCTGCGACATGCTCTCACCTTCACCTGTGGAATTTTGAGACGGAGGGCTCAGCTTCATGAAACGCTCCTCGGCGTTCTGAATGAAGTGGGTCATGCGGTCGTAAGCGGCGACGGCGTCGCGCTTGACGAACGCCTCATAGATTGCGCGCATGCCGGCCACGACGACGGCCTGCGTCGGCTGGTGCGACAGCGTCCTTAAACGGACGACGAGGACATGATCGGCGAACCTTGCAATGGTTTGTGAAAGGCGCTCGTTCTCGACAGCGCCGAGCCAGCAATTCCTGAATGCCGAATTGGCCTGGAAAAAGCGGTCGGCATCGCCGGCGGCGGCCGCAGCCTCCGCCTCCCGAAGCGCGGCCGCAAGCGTCTTGAGGCCAGCGGCGTCGAGTGTCCGCGCAGCGTGTGCGGCGGCCCGCGGCTCGAGCAAGCGGCGGACCTCGAAGATGTCGGCGACATCCGTTGCGGTAAGCGTGGGCAGCGTGAAGCCGCGTGTGGTGCCGACGAGATAGCCCTCATGCACCAACTGCATCAAGGCGTCGCGGACAGGCATTCTGGAAATACCGAGCTGGGCGGCAATGTCGACATCTACGAGCTTCTGGCCAGGCGCCAATTCGCCATGCTGTATGGTCAGACGGATTTGTTGATAGACCTGGGCACGCAGATTGCCATCGCCAACCCGTTTGAGCTCTATCGTTTCCGTCATCCACGCCTTCCCCTGCGAAGATTTCGTATATCGTTTGAGGCTGGTGTTCTCGCAGTGATCGTTGAAATGCAGCTACATATCGAGAGAATTCGACCTGCAGGCCACGTTCCAATGCGAAGTGGAGCACAGGCTGGATCGCCTGGCAAGATGTTTTAAGTTTATAATGTATACTGTTTAGGTTCGTTGTCCGGAGGGCAGAGGGTCACGCCATCCGTGCGGTCGCGCCGCGCGACGCGGGGAGAGCCAGCGATCCGCGCGGTTCGGTAAAAAACGTACAGACGTTTTCCCGTGACACATCGAGGCTGGCGGATTTAACTAAAAATACTTGCGATCTGCGCGTGCCGGCACGCCCACCCGATCCCCTCGCCGGTGCGCATTACTGGATCGCCCGCCGTATCGAAAGGTGCGGCGGGCTTTTGGTTTCGTTTGGCGGGGAGGCGCTTATGCGAGACTTGCCTAGGGATATCGACGCAGACGTCGTGATCGAAATCAGCAAGCTGCTCGACGACCGGGCGAAGTCCGTGCCGGTGCCGGTGCACAAGCTGGCGGCGATGATCCGGCTGGGCGTCGAGACGCGTCTGACCAATCACTCCATCGAAGAGCTGATCGTAGAGATGGCCGCGACGCGAGGGCTTCCGATGCTGTTTGATTTGCCGGCGGCAAATGTCGACAATGTCGTTCCGTTCGCCTCGGCGCGCCGTCCCCGCTGAAATTTCAGCTCGAGCCACCGATCTTCGCGTCGCCACCCGATTTCACTTGCCCTGATGCGCAGGCCGGGTGTCGCCTTTCTTTTCGGGGTCGTGGGTATGGTGGCTGTCGCGTTCGCCGCCGCCACCGGAGACCTTGCTGTGGCTGCGCTGGTCGGAATCGGCCGGCGGCTTTTCGACGCTCAGCGGCTTCTTGGCGTTTTCGTGCGCCGCGCCGGGACCACCCTGGCGGATGCTGGCAGGAGTCTTCTTCGACGTGGACATGACCTAGCGATCCTGGACGTTGCCTTGATGGGTGGTGTTGACCTTCGTATTGCCTTGCTGGCCCTGCTTGTCGGGATCCGGCACGGTCGATTGGCCGTGCGGTGCTTGGTCGGCGGCTACCGGTTTTTTGTCACCGGCTCCTTTTGGGCTCAGATTCTCCGGTGGAACAGGGGGAGGTTTTGTGCTCATGGCGTTTCTCCTTCCGCCACCCAAACAAGCGGGTCGGGAGAAAAGTTCCAGATGGCCCAGTCCGAACGGCAATTGCTGCGAATAGCCGGGCCAGCAGGCCGTGGCTTGGGCCGGCGGAAGGCCTGCGCAATCCAGGATTATTTCTTGATGATGGTTCCGTTGTTCAGATCGAAGGCCTGGGCACCGAAAGCCTGTTTATAGAAATCCTCCTGCAGCTCGCCCCATTCGCCGAGATAGGCGCCGCAATTGCTGCAATAGATCGGCGTCGAATCCTTCGGGTCGTCGGGAATATCCATCAGGATCGTCCCGCACGCCTTGCAATCGAGCTTGTCATCCAAACGGCGGCTCATCGGCCGATAATTGCGCGTTTTCGGCCCCGCGCCAACTGTCGTTTTCGTACGCAGCCCCGATGGCACGTCTTCCAACTTGCAACGGACCCCAGGCTAGCGTTCCGCCGGATTTCCGAAGGTCGGATCTCGCCGCCTCGAATACGTCCCCACCCGCGGCAGCTCGTCTGGAAAGTCGACCCAGGGCAACCTCATGTCCCAGTATGCATGGGCCTGTGGCGGAAACCGTTCGGGGTGATCGAGAAAGCCGATTGCCAGATAGAGTTCGTCGGGCAACCCTTGGTCGACATAGCCGATCGATGTCCCGCAATCCGCGCAGAAGGACCGGAGCACGCCGGAGGTTTTCGAAAAGGTCCTCGGCGTGCCGGTGAGCAACGTGAATTCGGAAGGCCGATAACCGACCCACACCGTCAGAGGGCTTCCTATCGCCTTGCGACAGTCGTCATCGTGATCGGAGCAAATCCAGAAAGGCTCGCCGCGCATCTCCGCCGTTATGGCGCCGCAAAAACAGGAGCCCGTTTCAGTTCGTGGCATTGGTTAACTTCATTACTGGACCGGCCTTCATTGCTGGCCTGGCATTTCGGTATTTTCCTTGGGGTTCTTCTTGATGCCGGCGGCAGGCGAGGTATCGGCCGGAGCATTGCCACCCTGGTTCTGTTCAGGGGCTCTTTTGAGCGGCGAGGTTTGCCAGCCCATATCGCCGTACAAAAAGCCTATGAGAAAGCCGACGATGATGATGGCCGAAATCACCATCGCAATTAACGCGTTACGTCGCTCCATTTCGCGCGGCTCCTTTCTTCGAGCCGAACAAACGATGGCGGAAATGGTTCCGGAAGGCCTCGACCCGGAATCGGCGGCGGCAGGCTGGCACCTCGCTGCCCCACCGACAAGCCGCTGGATTGAAAAGGCGGGCCCGCTGGAACGACAGGAATTCAGCCGGCGCGCGCGAGTTCATCCACGGCATTCAGGATCGCGCTCTGGCTCGCCGGCTTCTGCACGATCCTGCAAGCGCGGAACCCGGCTGGAATTTCGCGTTCGCCGTACCCGGAGAGGAAGGCGAACGGAACACCGCGCGTTTGCAACGCTTCCGCGATCGGATAGCTGGTTTCGTCATTCAACTGGATGTCCAACAACGCCGCGTCGATGCCGCCTTCGCCAACGAGCCGAAGTGCTGCCGTTACCGACGAAACCGGTCCAACCACCTGATGGCCGGCTTTGCGCAGGTAAGCCGCCGCGTCGTCGGCGATCAGCCATTCATCCTCGACGATCAGCACACGCACCTTTCCGGTCACGACGAGCCCTCGCGGGTCAGAGGGAATGCAATTTCCGCCTCCAAACCATTTGAGCGGAAAGTTGTTTCAATTTTTCCGCCCAGCCTGTAGCCGATTTCTCCGCGCAGAAGGGTAAGGCCGAAGCCGCTGTCGGTTGGCTCCTTGATGCGGGGGCCGCCCTTCTCGCGCCAGACGAGCTTGAAGGTTCCATCCACCACCGACCATTTCACAATTATCCGCCCGGCAGGCTTCGACAGTGCGCCATATTTAGCGGCATTGGTCGCCAGTTCATGGATTGCCATGCCGAACGAAAGCCCCTGTACAGGCTTGAGGCTTACCCGCTTGCCATCGAGCTCGAACCGTTCGGCCCCGAAGGGACCAAGCTCCTGGCGCAGCAGTTCCTCGACGGAGGCTTCCGTCCAGCTTTCGCGCGAGAGCAGACTGTAGGCTCGTGACATTGCATGCAGACGGCCGATCAAAGCTTCAGCGAACTCGTCTTTTGACGCCGAGTATTCCCGCGTCCGGTTGGTGATGCTGGCGACAAC
This sequence comes from Mesorhizobium sp. M0909, assembly GCF_040319515.1. Taxonomy (NCBI): domain Bacteria; kingdom Pseudomonadati; phylum Pseudomonadota; class Alphaproteobacteria; order Hyphomicrobiales; family Phyllobacteriaceae; genus Mesorhizobium; species Mesorhizobium sp. M0909. The sequence goes on along the minus strand of NZ_JAMYOA010000006.1, from coordinate 233,280 downwards.
CGCCAGCATGTTCTTGACGCGATGGTTCAGCTCCGAGATGAGCACCTGCTGACGCTCTTCCGCCTGCGCCAGTGTCGTCACGTCGATCAGTGTCACGACCACGCCTTGGATGCTGCCGGCTTTGTCCCGGTAAGGGTTGATGCGGACCAGGTAGAACCGGCCCTTGTCGTCGCGCGCAAGGTGATGGTTCAGGGTCTCTCCCGTCTCGAACACCGCCTGGATGTGCCGCTTCAACTCGGGGTAGTCGAGTTGGCTCGAAAGATCGGTCAGCGGTCGGCCGACATCTGACGGACGCAAGTTGAAGAACGACGACGCGGCAGGAGTAAAGGTTCGCACCACAAGGTTGCGGTCGAGGAAGATGGTGGCGATTTCCGTGCTTTCGAACAAGTTTCTGAGATCGCTGTTGGCGCGATCGAGTTCCTCTATCTTGCCGGTCAGTTCCGCATTGATGGTGTTGAGCTCTTCGTTGAGCGACTGCATTTCCTCCTTCGAGGCCTCAAGCTCCTCATTCGTCGACTGTGCCTCTTCATTGACGGAGACGAGTTCCTCGTTCGAAGATTTTACTTCCTCCAGCGCGGTTTCGTACTCCTCGATGGTCGACTGCAGCCGCTCGCGCGTGTCGCGCAACTCCCGTTCGAGATCGGCCGCGTCGTCTGTGCCGCGGCTTTCGCGGGCCGGATCGGAGCGTATCTGGGCCTGCCCCACCGGATTGAACAGGACGAGGTAGAGGGGCTCGCCATTGCTGCGTTCCGTGTACGGCTCGACTGTCAGTGTAATGAACTGAAGCTGTCCGTCGTCTTCTTCGACCGCTATGTTCTCCCGCACGACCGTGCGGCGCGTCGTTGCTGCTTCCCGCAACGCGGCGCGCATCTCAAGTCTCAGCCCGCGGCGGGCCAAGGTCAGCAACTGCCGGCTCGGGGCACCTTGCGGCGCTTCCAGATATTTACCCGTCCGCGCCGAATAGTAGACGATGTCGCCATCGCCATTGACGAGCACGTGAGGCGGGGCGAACCGCTCCAGCACCTGAGCCTCGATTGCCTGGCGCAGCGAATGGCTCGCGCCATCGTTTTTTGAGCCACGGCGTCCCGCCGGCAGGGCAGCTGTGAAGCCATTGCCGATCAGGACCGGCGGTCGCGGCGTGGCATGTTCCCGCGCCTGGAATATCCGCTGCTTTTTATCGACCGTGGCGAACAGGTCGCCGTGCTGACCGACGCTTTCCGAGGTGCCGAGGAACAGATAACCGCCCGGCCTCAGCGCATGGTGGAAGATCGGGACGACCCGGTTCTGGATCTGCGGGCCGAAATAGATCAACAGGTTGCGGCACGAAATCATATCCATACGCGAGAACGGAGGATCGCGGATGAGGCTGTGCGGGGAAAAAATGCAGAGTTCGCGCACCTCTTTGGCCAGCACATAGCTCTCGCCGTCGCTGTGGAAAAAGCGTTGCCTGCGCTCTGCCGATAGCCCGTGCAGCAGCGCTTCGGGATAACGCGCCGCACGCGCCACCGCGAGCGCCGGCTCGTCGATGTCGGTCGCGAATATCTGGACGCGCGGCGGCGCGGGAAGTTTCTCCATGCGCTCGCGCATCAGCATGCCGATCGAGAACACCTCCTCGCCGGTGGCGCAGCCGGGCACCCAGACACGCACCGCATCGGACGCGTTCCTGCCCTCGAAAATCTGCGGTATGATCTTGTCCTCCAGCAATTTGAACGCTTCGGCGTCCCGAAAAAAGCTGGTGACATTGATGAGCAGGTCGCGAAACAGCTTCGCCACCTCGTCGGGATCCCTCTTCAGCCGTTCTATGTAGGTGCTGATCGACTGTAGCTGCGTTATCTGCATGCGCCGCTTTACGCGACGCAGGAACGTCTTGGCCTTGTAGCCGGAAAAGTCGTGACCGGAATGGCTGCGCAGAATGGCGTAGATTTCATCGCGGGCTCGATCTATCTCGGCCTTGCGTTCGTCGTCCGCTTCGGTCAGGCCGTTCAGCACGTCGAAACCGCGGACAAACGCCTGAAGCTTTGCACCGATCTGCTCGGCGGGCGCCGCTATGTCGATCAGGCCGCTCGAAATCGCGCTCTGCGGCATGTCTGGATTGCGCGGGCCGGAACCGTTGGAGGCCTGGGCAATGGTCAGCCCGCCATGCTCCTTAATTGCCCTAGCGCCGAGCGTGCCGTCCGAATCGCCACCCGACAAAATAATGCCGACGGCATACTCGCCCTGGTCCTCGGCCAATGCGCTGAAGAAGATATCGATCGGCTTGCGCTCGCGGTTGAACGTGTTCGGCCGGCGCAGCGAAAGCGCGCCCTTACGGATGGTGAGGACGACGTTTTGCGGCATCACATAGACCTGGTCGGGTTGGACCGCTGCCCCCTCCTCAGCCACCAAGACCGGCATTTCGGTATAACGTCGGATGACCTCGTGCAGCAGGCTTTCCCGCTCCGGGCTGAGATGCGTGACGACGACGAACGCCATGCCGGTGTCGCCGGTCAGCCCTTTGAACAGGCCCTCCATCGCGGGAATGCCGCCGGCCGATGCGCCGACCCCGACTATGGGAAATCTTCCATTCTGGGATGCCACGCCAAGCCCCTGGTAACAGCCGCAAACACAAAGCCCGTCAAATCGGGCCTGAGACCCAATCGGTCCTCAGACTAAGACCGGGCCGAGCCGCAGGCCAGTAAATAGTCCACCAACGGAACAAAGCACCGCCGGTGGGCATTAACAGGCGATCTTCGAGGCGGTTCCAATGGCAAAACGATCACCTGAAATAAAGCCGGCCAAGCGAATCCTGCTGCCTTCGCCGGATATGACCAAATTCCCGGTATCCGAAAAAACCCCGCCTCGCCTGCTGGCGCTCGCGGAACGGGTGCAAGAGGCCCTGTCCCGCCACTTTGCAGAAGTCCGCGCCGACAAGCGTAGATCCCGCAGAAAGAAGGAACAATGAGGTGCGCGACCTGCAAGGCCTGCATATCCTGATCGTCGAGGACGAATGGATGCTGGCGGGGGATCTTGCACGTTATTTCAGCAAGATGGGCGCCGTGGTGCTTGGCCCCGTGGCGACGGTCGAACAGGCATCGAAACATACGGATGAGGCGGAAGCCGCGATCCTGGACGTCAATCTCAACGGACGACGGGTATTCCCGATCGCGGACGAACTGATGCGCCGCGGCGTGCCATTCGTATTTTTCAGCGGTGACGAAGACATCATCATTCCGGAACGGCTTCGCCACGCCAGCAGCCTGAGAAAATCCTCGGACGGCCAAGCCGTGTTCGATGCTCTTTTCCCGCCCGAGACGTCAGCATCGAAAGAGGGCCAGGTGCCGGAGCCGTCCGATGACGTATTCTCGCTTCTGCCGAAGCTCCGGCTCGCGGCACGTCTGCTGCTGGGAGACGTGGACGCTTCCGACCGGCTGGTCGAGCGGACGCTCGAGCAGGCGATCGGCGAGATCGACAGCAGGCGATCCGGCTCCTCCACCGAGGACTGGCTCAACGGCATCATGCGAAACATCGTCAGGGCACGTGGAGCGAACCTGCTGCACTGACCGCGGCAGTTGCCGGCAATCAGACGAGGTCAGCCTTTCCGGCTGCGTTCGACGAATTTGTTGAAGCGGCTGGTTTTGCCGCCGCTGGTCTCTTCCTGGTAGAGGAAGGCCAGTTCGTTCTCATCGAATATCCTGAAGAACTCGTCCCACTCGACGGGGTCGAACGTCTCTTCAGGCTCGCCGAAGTCGATGCGCAGTATGCCGCCCTCGCCCTTGGTGCGCACCACCGCCGGCCGGCCATCGCGATCCTCGGCCCAACGGCGGATTTCATCATGATCGGTGGTCGTCTTCGATTCAGACATTCCAATCTCCCTTCGATTCCACCGCACACCGCGAGATCCCGGTCTGCCTTCGTACAACCAGCAGATGCATTGCTGCCGAGCATATGCGCGCGGTTGGTCGATTTATGGCTCCTAACACCAAGCGCGCTTCGATGTTCCCGTGCCCAGCCCAAGGCGGTCGCTTCCGGAGCGCAGCGCTCGGGAACTTTGTTGAAGCAAGGGAACAAACCTTTCGCCCGGAAGTTTGGGGCGGCAAAGCCATTCGTATGAGGAGTTGTCGTGAAACGTATACTGGTCACGGGAGGCTGCGGTTTTATCGGCCGCCACGTCGCCCAGGAACTCGTTGAACATGGCTATGGGGTTTCAATTCTCGATGCGTTGCTGGACCAGGTGCATGGCGGCGAGGCAATCAGCCTGCCGCCAGGCGCCAAGCTGATCAAAGGCGACGTTCGCGATCGCGAGGCCATCGCAGAGGCGGTCGACGATGTCGACGCGATCATTCACCTGGCGGCCGAAGTCGGTGTCGGCCAGTCCATGTACGAGATCGCCCGCTATGTCGGCGCCAACGACCTCGGCACCGCCACGCTGCTGGAATCGCTGATCAAACGCCCGATCGAACGGATCGTCGTTGCTTCGTCGATGAGCGTCTATGGCGAGGGTCTCTATGCCACGCCGGACGGCCGGCGCATCGACAATGCAAGACGGCAGCCGGACGATATCCGCAGCGGCCAATGGAATCCCCTGTCGCCGGAAGGCGAAGTCCTATCGCCGCTGCCGACCGACGAGCAGAAACCGGTCGACCTCGCCTCGATCTACGCACTGACAAAATTCGCCCAGGAACGCGCCGTGCTGATCTTCGGTGAAGCCTATGGCGTCGACGCGGTGGCACTGCGCCTGTTCAATGTCTTCGGCGCCGGACAGGCGCTCTCGAACCCGTATACCGGCGTCCTGGCGAACTTCGCCTCGCGCATCGCCAATGGCCAGCGGCCGCTGATTTTCGAGGACGGCGAACAGCAGCGCGATTTCGTGCACGTGCGCGACGTTGCCCGCGCCTTCCGGCTGGCGCTGGAGCAGCCCCAGGCACGCAGCCACGTCATCAACATCGGCAGCGGGCGGGCCTACGCAGTCAGCGACGTCGCCCGGCTGCTCGCCGAAGCAATGGGCGTGCCTGGCCGCCAGCCGGAAATCCTCGGCAAGGCACGCTCCGGCGATATCCGCAATTGCTTTGCCGACATATCGAAGGCGCGCGAACTGCTCGGCTTCCAGCCGCAATACCGGCTGGAGCATTCGCTCGGCGATTTCGTCGCATGGGTGCGCAACACCGTCGCCATCGATCGCAGTGCCGAGATGAAGCGGGAACTCGAAGCGCGAGGGCTGGTATCATGAGACCGGATTCACCCGATTTTCGCGAAGCGCCCGTCGCCGTTATCGGCGGCAGCGGCTTCATCGGCTCCAACCTCGCCGACAGCCTGTTGTCGGATGGCGAACCGGTGCTGGTCATCGATAATCTGAGCCGTCCCGGCGTCGAGCAGAACTTGGAATGGCTGACGCAAAAGCACGGCAGCCGTCTCACCATTGAAATCGTCGACATCCGCGAGGCCGAAGCGCTGATGCCGCTGGTGGCTGGTTCGAAGGCGGTTTTCCACTTTGCCGCGCAGACCGCCGTCACCACGAGCCTGGTTCGGCCGGACGAGGATTTCGACATCAACCTGCGCGGAACGTTCAACGTCCTGGAAGCCGCTCGCCGCAGCGGCAAACGCATCCCCGTCGTTTTCGCCAGCACCAACAAGGTCTATGGGCGGCTCGCTGACATTGCGATGCGCGAAGACGACGGCAAATATGCGCCTTGCGACGCCAGCATCCAGGCCCACGGCATTGACGAGACGCGCGGCCTTGATTTCTGCACGCCCTATGGCTGCTCCAAGGGCGCGGCGGACCAGTATGTCCTCGATTACGCCAAGTCATACGATCTGCCGACGGCAGTGCTGCGCATGAGCTGCATCTATGGACCGCGCCAGTTCGGGACGGAGGATCAGGGCTGGGTCGCCCATTTCCTGCTTAGCGCGTTCTCCGACCGGCCGATCACCATCTATGGCGACGGCAAGCAGGTGCGCGACATCCTGCATGTTGCCGACGCGGTCGCGGCCTACCGCGCGGTGCTCGACCGGATCGAGGAAATCAAGGGCCAGGCATTCAATCTCGGCGGCGGACCGGAAAACGCCGTCAGCCTGCGCATGCTACTGAACGAGATTTGCGACATAACGAAACGGGACGTTTCGATCCGTTACGACCGCGAACGCACCGGCGACCAACCGTTCTTCGTCGCCGACACACGCGCGATCGAGGCGGCGCTAGGATGGAAAGCGCATGTCTCGTGGCGAAACGGCATCCGCGACCTCGCCGACTGGCTGCATCGTCATCGCGTCGACCCGCATCCCGAACCGGCGAGGTACGTGGCATGAAGGTCGCTCTGGTCAATCCGTCCTGGACCTACCAGGACAGCATCTATTTCGGCTGCCGCCAGCCGCATCTGCCGCTCGAACTCGGCTATTCGAAAGCCTTGCTCGAAGCCGCCGGCCACGAGGTACTGATGCTGGACGGGCAGATCCAGAAGCTCGACAATGCCGCGCTTGCCGATCGCGTCGCCACTTTCGAGCCTGATATGACCGTCGTCAGCACCGCGCCGACCTACCTGTTCTGGCGCTGCGCACCGCCCGAGTTGCGCGTGCCAGCTGAGTTCCTCAACCATCTTGCCGGGTGCGGCGGCCGCACCGTCGCCGTCGGGCCGCATGGCTCGGCGACGCCGGCGCCGACTTTGCGCAAGCTTGGCGTCGACATTGTCGTGCGCGGCGAATGCGAGGAAGTGGTCGCGGAACTCGCCCGGCGCAACGACTGGAATGCTGTGCCGTCCACCGCCCATTTTGAGGATGGAGAACTGGTTTCGAACGGCGGCGTGCGTGCGAGCTCGTTCATCGATCACCCAGCGCTCGAATGGCCATCGGACTGGATTGCCGCCCATTCGCACCACCATCACCGCTTCGACGACAACCAGGTCGGCTTTGGCGCCGAGGTCGAGGCTTCGCGCGGCTGCCCGTATAATTGCAGCTTCTGCGCCAAGATCGATTTCCGCGACGCCTATCGCCGCCGGAACCACGAAGCGGTGATCGCCGAGATCGACCGGCTGATCGCACAGGGCGTCGGCTACATCTACTTCATCGACGAGATATTCCTGCCGCAAAAGGCATTGCTGGAAGCGCTGGTCGATCGCGATGTGAAGTTCGGCGTGCAGACGCGCATCGACCTCTGGAAACCGGAACTGCTGAAACTGCTCGGCGCAGCCGGCTGCGTCTCGATCGAGGCGGGGCTCGAAAGCCTGACGGTGGAAGGCCGCGCCATGCTGGCAAAACGCTGCCGGCTGGGAACCGAGGAACTGGCTGCGTTGCTGGTCGACGCAAGGCGCCATGTGCCGTTCGTTCAGGCCAATCTCATCGGCGTGGTCGAAGACGATCCCGCGCTGGTCGACTATTGGCGAAAGCACCTGATCGACAACGGCGTTTGGGCCAACGAACCGGTGCCGCTTTATCCCTATCCGAGTTCGCCCAGCTACCGCGAACTTTGGGGCGAGCCGGACGATCTCGCCTGGGAGCGCGCGCATGAACATTACCTCGCATCCTTCCGGACGTTCAGCGACATCCAGGAGAAGCGTCCGCGTCCGCTGGCTGAATTGGAGGCCACATGTTGCGGACACTGAGCCCGCCGCGTCGCATCCTGATGACTGTCGATGCCGTCGGCGGCGTCTGGCGCTATGCGCTCGATCTGGCCAGGCAACTGGTCGCCGGCGGCGACAGCGTCGTGCTTGCCGGGGTTGGTCCGGAACCGTCCAGGCAGCAGGCCGAGGAGGCCCAGTCATTCGCGGCGCTGACCTGGCTCGACACGCCGCCCGACTGGATGACCCGCGACGAGCACGACCTCGACACATTGCAGCAGGAGCTGCTCCCGCTCATCCGTGACTACGCCATCGAAATCGTCCATCTCAACGCGCCGACGCAGGCTGCGGGGCTCGACGTGCCCTGCCCGGTCGTGGCGGTGTCGCATTCCTGCGTGGTGACATGGTTCCACGCCGTCAAAGGACAGGCGGCGGACGGCGATTGGGCCTGGCAGAAGGACCGCAACCGGCGCGGTCTCGACAACGCAGGCATGGTCGTTGCACCCAGCCGCAGCCATGCCGACATGCTGGAAACCTGCTACGGGCCGATCGCCCGCCTGAGCGTCGTCGGCAACGGTGCACGGCCCGGGCCGAAGAGCGAAAGGCGGGAATCGGTCGTTTTCGCCGCTGCGCGCTGGTGGGACGAAGGAAAGAATGCGGCGGTGCTGGACCGGGCCGCCTCCCTGACGCAATGGCCGGTCTTCGTCGCCGGCTCGCTGCAAGGGCCGGACGGCCAGCATGTTGGCTTCAGCCACGCCGTTCCTGTCGGGCCGGTACCGCATGAGGAAGTGCGCCTGCTGATGGCGCGGGCCGGCATTTTTGTATCGCCGTCGCTCTACGAACCGTTCGGTCTGGCCACGCTGGAAGCCGCGATGTCGAAGACGCCTTTGGTGCTCGCCGATATTTCGACCTATCGCGAACTGTGGGACGGCGCGGCCATGTTCTACGACGCGCGCGATCCGGGCGATCTCGCCAGATGCATCAGCAGCCTTTGCAGCGACGCGCAGCGCCGGCGAGAACTCGGTGAGGCGGCGGCCCGCCGAAGCCGCAGATTTTCATTGGCAAGACAGGCGACCGCCATGCGCGGCGTCTACGACAAGGCGGCCCTGGCCACCATGGCGGATAGTTGATTATGCGGTTTTTGTTCTACACCCATTCGATCGTTTCCGACTGGAACCACGGCAACGCACATTTCCTGCGCGGCATCATGCGTGAGCTGGTCGCGCGCGGGCACCAGGCTATCGCGCTGGAGCCTGCCGACGGCTGGAGCCGGTCGAACCTGCTGGCCGAGAAAGGATCCTTCGCGATCGAACGATTCCGGAAGGACTTTCCCGAGTTGATGCCCGTCACCTATGACGCCGCCTTCGACCACGAAGCCTGGATCTCCGATGCCGATGTGGTGATCGTGCATGAGTGGACCGAGCCGGGTCTTGTCGCGCGGCTGGGCAGGGCGAAAGCGAATGGCGGGCGTTTCACGCTGCTGTTCCACGACACGCACCATCGCGCCATATCGGCCACGCAAGCGATCTCCTCCTTGCGGCTTGAACATTATGACGGCGTGCTCGCCTTCGGCGAGGCGCTGCGGGAAAGCTATCTCCGCGCCGGATGGGGCAAGCGGGTCTTCACCTGGCACGAGGCTGCCGATGACCACCTGTTCCAGCCGCATCCTGAAATCGAGCGTAGTTCCGACCTTATCTGGATCGGCAATTGGGGCGACGACGAGCGCAGCGCCGAAATCAGGGAGTTCCTGGTCGGCCCGGTGCGTGAGCTCGGCCTGAGCGGAACCGTCCACGGCGTTCGCTATCCGCGGGAGGCGCTCGCCGACCTTGCGGCCGCCGGCCTGCGCTACGAAGGCTGGATCGCCAATGCCGACGTTCCGAAGGCATTCGCGGCGAACCGCATCACGGTTCACATCCCGCGGCGTCCATACCGCGAAAGCCTGCCCGGCATCCCGACCATCCGCATGTTCGAGGCGCTCGCCTGCGGCATTCCGCTCGTTTCGGCGCCTTGGTCCGATGTCGAACGCTTGTTCAGGCCCGGCACCGATTTCCTGTTTGCAAATGATGGCTTCGAGATGCGGCGTCATCTTCGCGCCGTGCTGCACGATGCGGATCTCGCCGCTTCTCTGGCGACGTCGGGCCTCGAGACCATCCGCCTGCGGCACACATGCCGGCACCGGGCGGATGAATTGTTCGGCGTGCTCGCCGAATGCGGGCACCGCCAAGCCGCCGACACGATCCTTGCAAAGGAGGCCGCCGAATGAAGATCGCATTCTACGGATCGAGCCTGCTGTCGTCCTATTGGAACGGCGCGGCAACCTATTACCGCGGATTGCTCAAGGCCCTGGCAAGGCTCGGCTATGACATCACCTTCTACGAGCCGGACGTCTACGATCGCCAGAAAAACCGCGACATCGAGGCGCCGGACTGGTGTGCCGTGGTCGTCTACGAGGCCACCCCGCATGCCATGATGCAGGTGGCCGCGCGGGCGGCGGAGGCGGACATCGTCGTCAAGGCGAGTGGCGTCGGTTTCGCCGACGACGCGCTGTTGCGGGCGGTGCTCGATCACGCCCGTGCCGATGCGCTGACCGTATTCTGGGATGTCGATGCGCCGGCGACGCTCGGCCAGTTGCGCGATGAACCCGACCATCCGCTGCATCGCGCGCTGCAGGAAATTGACCTCGTGCTGACCTATGGCGGCGGCGACCCGGTGGTCTGGGCCTATCGGGCCATGGGAGCGGCCGAATGCGTGCCGATCTACAATGCGCTCGATCCGGAAACGCATCATCCGGTCGGCAAGGATATGCGTTTTGCCTGCGATCTCGCCTTCCTCGGCAACCGGCTGCCGGACCGCGAGGCGCGCGTCGAGGCCTTCTTCCTCAACCCGGCCGGCCGCTCGGCCGATCAGCGCTTCCTGCTCGGCGGATCTGGGTGGGGCGACAAGCAGATGCCCGCCAATGTCCGATGGCTCGGCCATGTCGGCACGCGTGACCACAATGCACTGAACGTCACGGCCAAGGCGGTGCTCAACATCAGCCGCGACAGCATGGCAGCCAATGGCTTCTCACCGGCGACGCGCGTGTTCGAGGCAGCCGGCGCCGGCGCGTGCCTCATCACCGACGCCTGGCTCGGTGTGGACCTGTTCCTGAAACCCGGCGAGGAAATCCTGGTCGCGCGCGATGGCGAGGATGTCGCCGAGATCATGCAAAGCCTTAGCGCCGAACAGGCGAAGGCGATCGGGGCATCGGCGCTTCGGCGGGTACTTGGCGAACATACCTATACGACACGGGCCGTTTTGGCCGACGCCATTTTCAGGCGCCATTTCGAGCGTCCGACCGTGGAGGCGGCCGAATGACGAAGCCGCTCGACATCGTCTTTCTTGGCCTGTCGCTCTCCTCGTCCTGGGGAAACGGCCACGCCACCACCTTTCGGGGGCTGCTTAAAGGTCTCCACGAACTCGGCCACCGCGTCACCTTTCTCGAACGAGACGTGCCGTGGTACGCAAGTCACCGGGATCTGCGCGATCCCGATTTCTGCGCGTTGCGCTACTATGAAACGACCGATGATCTTCGCCGCAATTTTGCGCGCTGCCTGCGCGATGCCGATATCGTGGTCGTCGGCTCCTTCGTTCCGCAAGGCCCTGAAATCATCGACATCGTGGCATCGCTGTGCACGGGTCAGTTCTGCTTCTATGACATCGACACGCCGGTCACGCTGGCAAGGCTTTCAACCGATGATTGCGAGTATATTGCCAGGCGGCAGGTCCCGTATTTCGATGTCTACTTCTCCTTCACCGGCGGGCCGACGCTTGCCCGTCTGACGGCGGAATTCGGCGCGAGGCGGGCCGAGCCGCTCTACTGCTCCGTCGACCCGGAACGGCATCACGGAACCGGTGACCCAATCCGCTGGGATCTCGGCTATCTCGGCACGTACAGCCCCGACCGCCAGGCGACGCTGGAGGCCCTGCTGTTCGAACCGGCGCGTCGCATGCCGCAGCGTCGCTTCGTCGTTGCCGGCTCGCAATATCCGCGCGAAATCGCCTGGCCGGCCAATGTCGATCGCATCGAACACCTGCCGCCGGCAGACCATGCCGCCTTTTACAGCCGCCAACGCTACACGTTGAACGTCACGCGCAGTTCCATGATCGCGGCCGGATGGTCGCCCAGCGTGCGACTCTTCGAGGCAGCCGCCTGCGGCACGGCGATCATCAGCGATTGCTGGGCCGGACTGGACAGCCTGTTTCCAGGGCGGACGATCCACACGGCGCGCAGGACCGAGGACGTAATCGGTATCCTGTCTGGAGAATCCGACGGCGCCCGGCTTGCCATGGCCACGCAGGCGCGCGTGCTCATCCTGGCAGCTCACACAAGCACCGCAAGAGCCCGCGACTTCGTTGCGCTGCTGGCGCAGGCCAAATCGCCACGTTCTGTTCTCGATCTGAACGTCGAGAGCGCAGCATGACCCGCAGACGGAGAAGATAGAGATGCAGCTATCAAGAAAGGCGCAACGGACCAAGACCGTGCTTGTCGCCGGCGGCGCCGGCTTCCTCGGTTCGCATCTTTGCGAGACAATGCTCCAGGCCGGCTGGCGCGTGATCTGCGTCGACAATTTCCTTACCGGCCGCATGGAGAACATAGCATCGATCGCCGATCGTCCGGATTTTCGGCTGATCAAGCAAGACATTTGCCGGCCGTTGGAGCTTGGCGAACCGGTGGATCGCATCTTCAACATGGCATGCGCAGCCTCGCCGCCGCGTTACCAGGCCGACCCGGTCCACACGACGCGGACTTGTGTCATCGGGACGCTCAATCTGCTGGAGCTTGCCGCCCGTAATGGCGCCCGCTTCCTGCAGGCGTCCACCAGCGAAATTTATGGCGATCCCGAACAGCATCCGCAGAAGGAAGACTATGTCGGCCACGTGAACTGCATCGGCCCCCGCGCCTGCTATGATGAAGGCAAGCGCACCGCCGAAACCTTATGCTTCGATTATTTGAGAATGGGAAAAGCCGATATCCGTGTCGCGCGCATCTTCAACACCTATGGCCCCAGGATGGACCCTGCGGACGGGCGGATCGTTTCCAATCTGATCATGCAGGCACTCGAGAGACGGCCGCTGACGATATTCGGCGACGGGCTGCAGACGAGGTCGTTCTGCTACGTTTCCGATCTGGTCGACGGCTTGATCCGGCTGATGGACGTCGATCCCAATCCACGCCAGCCGGTCAATCTGGGCAATCCGGGGGAGTTCACCATCCTGCAACTGGCGAGCCTTGTGAGAGGCATGACCGCAACCAAATCGGGCCTGAAATTCCTGCCGCTGCCGCAAGACGATCCTCGTCGTCGGCAACCCGACATATCCCGCGCAAAGAAGCTTCTCGGCTGGTCGCCAAAAGTGCCGCTCAGGCAAGGTCTGATGCGCACGATCGGCTATTTTGCTGAGCTTGAGACGGCGCAGATGATCGACAGAAGACGTCAAATTGCCGCCACCGTGCGTTCTGCCTCAGGCCGGCTGCAAAACCTGCCGGCCTGAGGCGGAGAGCGTCTGGCCGCTGCATGATCGCGCGGTCGTTTCGGATTTGGTCACTTTTTCTCGTCGCGGGAACAACCCGTCCAGCTTCTGGTTCTGCCAAGGTACCGGCATGGAGACGACTGTGCATCCGAAGCGATCCGCCAAAGACATCGAGCAAATGGCCGCAAAGGAGACGGCTGCCTTCCTGCGGCGCGCCTCCATCACCTATCTGGAATGCTGCGTGAGCCTGATGATGACGCATCTTCAGCGCGAGGAGGTAGTCGCCATCCTCGAAAAGGAAGCGGATATGCTTCGCCGGCTGGACTGATCCTGGTCGAAGGGCCGCAGTTCCCCTTGGTTCTCCAGGAAACGAAGCAACATCGAGGTATAACGTCTTGCCGCGGCCGCCAGCCGCATCTGTTCCCGATCATCGCCAGATCGTGCAGCCATGCTCCACAAGCCAAGCTGGAACGCAAGATAGCAGGGCTCATAGTAGTGGACCAGATTGGCATCGACGGGACCGGAGGCTCTCGCTTCCACGGCCTTGCAAAGCGCCCCAGTCGCCGAATTGGAGAGGCTGTACTCGACACGGGCGCCGGCAATGTCCCAGGCGATGTCCTGGCAGCCGATCAGATCGTGCGATCGGCAATGATCGAGGGCGTCCGTCTTGACCAGCGTTCCACTGCGCGAAAGGATGAACTCCCACGGATGAAGCCGCCCGTCGATCTCGACCCGCTGCATGGTCTTGGGTGGAGCCTGTTTCGAGAACCAGGTCTGCAGCTCCGCCGCGCGGCGTTCGCCCAGCGCCTCACTTGTATTCCGCACGGCCATGTCGGCAAGCGCCTCCAGCGAGGCACCTGGCTCCGAGGCAGGCAGATTGGCTGCGCGCCAGGCGAAATAGCGCGCCAGGTGAGCGACCAATTTTTCTTTCGAAAGCGTTGCCCGGTCCAGCGTTGTGCCGTCGATCCAGCATTCGACCAGAAAGCCATGGCAAAGCCCGGCGACTTCCGGGCCAAAGCCTGCGTCGTGCAGCCTCCTGGCGGTCTCGGTCTTGTGCATTCCGATTTCACCGAGGCCGACGAATTTGACCGACCATTTTTCCCGGCCCGCGGAAGCGAGGAACTTCCGCCGCTCGAAGCCGCGATGAACGGGCGGCCACTGATCCTGCGAGCCATAATGCAAGCGGCGCCACTCTCCGGCGGATATTTCCATCAGGCTGACCCCTGTGCGGCCGATCATTCTAGCCACCCAATCCCGCAGCGCCGGCAGAGCGGATCCAGCGGGGAAAGTCCGTTCGAAATCCGCGGTGTGTTTTTGGCACACCGTCCATGCCTCACGGATGTCCGCCGATGTCTCGGGGCCCGGGCCACCCAAATGACTTGGGAACAGATGGATGCGCCTGGCATCGATGCCCAGCGCTTGTAGCCATGCGACGACGGCATGGAACGAGCTGCCGGACAGACCCGGGCCCTCATCGACGATGGCAAAGCGGGCCGACGGCTTCGTCATCCAGCCGCCGATCAGCTCCGGATCGGCGGCAAGCCGCCTGCGAAACGGGTGGCCGGTCGGACGGACGCTGACGGGTGCTGGCGCGCCGATGGCTGCAGCCACCATCGCTGCAAGCCCCAGGCCGATGCTGCGGATGCCGATTACGCATGTGTTCGCATCGAGACCCGACTGCTGCGCGGCGACGAAATAGCTCTCCGGATAAAGCCCATAATGAGCGTAGCCCTCAGCCGCGCCGGTCAGAATGTCGCCATCGCATCCGAGTTCGGCCAACATTCGCGGCACTTCGGCATCGACCGGGCCGTCGACGGCGAATCCGGCCCTCCACGATCTGCCCACGTCCCGGGCCAAGCCGACCAGGAGATTTGCGCCCGCGATCCGTTGTGGGGAATTCCTGTCCGTGCCCTTGGCCTCGAATTCCGCGTCGGCAAGGCCCTGGACCAATTCCGAGACCTTGATGAACAGGCCGACCAGGGCTGCGTGCCGTCCGATCCCGCTTGGCATGTCCGCGATGTGCCCGGCCGCGTCGCAAGCCGAGGCGCGAACGTATCGCGCGCTCTCAGTTTGCTTGTGGTCGCCATAGACGATCATTGTCTCGTCCCGGTTGGCCTCACCCCCGGCTGCACAACTCGGCGGGCGCTACTTTGATCCACCGTCGGTTGCACGATTTTTACAGCCGGCAAGGAACAATCCGGGAGGAAGGCGGTTTGGCACGAAGAACTTACCTTCAACAGCATAGGCAGCGGTTTCGTGGGATCGAAGAAAGTTCGGATCGGAATAGTCGGCGTCGGCAACTGCGCCTCCTCCCTTGTTCAGGGCATCACCTATTACCGCGACGCAAGGAGCAATGAGCCCATACCCGGGCTGATGCATGCCGATCTTGGCGGCTACCATGTCAAGGACATCGAGGTGGTCTGCGCTTTCGACGTCGCCAAGGGCAAGGTCGGACGTGATGTGGCAGACGCGATCTACAGCGCGCCCAACAATACTTTCCGCTTTGCCAATGTTGCGCCTACCGGCGTTCGCGTCGAACGCGGACCGACGCTGGACGGCATCGGCAAATATCTGCGCGACGAGATCGAGGAGGCCGACGAGCCGGTCGCCAACGTCGGCAAGATCCTCGCCGAAAGCGGCACCGAGATCCTGGTGTCCTATCTGCCTGTCGGTTCGGAGGAGGCAACACGCTTTTACGCCGAGTGCGCGCTCGAGGCGGGCTGCGCCTTCGTCAACTGCATACCAGTCTTCATCGCCTCGCGGCCGGAGTGGCGCCGGCGCTTCGAGCAGCACGGGCTGCCGCTGATCGGCGACGACATCAAGAGCCAGGTCGGCGCGACGATCGTCCACCGGCTGCTCGCCAACCTGTTCCGTGAGCGCGGCGTGCGCATCGATCGCACCTACCAGCTCAATTTCGGCGGCAACACCGACTTCCTCAACATGCTGGAACGCGAGCGGCTGGAATCAAAGAAGATCTCAAAGACGCAATCCGTCACCAGCCAGATCGACGTTCCCCTGGAGCCCGGCAACATTCACGTCGGGCCGAGCGACCATGTCCCGTGGCTGACCGACCGCAAGTGGGCCTATATCCGGGTCGAAGGTACGACCTTCGGCGGCGTGCCGCTGAATGCCGAGCTCAAGCTGGAAGTGTGGGATTCGCCCAATTCGGCCGGCGTCGTCATCGATGCGGTGCGTTGCGCCAAGCTGGCGCTCGACCGCGGCATCGCGGGCGCTCTGACCGGCCCCTGCAGCTATTTCATGAAATCGCCGCCCGAGCAGTTCACCGACGCGGAAGCCCGCCAGCGCACGCTCTCTTTCATCGCCGGCAAGGACGAGCCGATGCTCGATGCGGCGGAATGACGACGACGTTTTTTCTGGTGCGCCACGCCGCGCATGACAATGTCGGCTGTTATCTTGCCGGGCGGATGGCCGGCGTTTGCCTCGGCGAAGCCGGCAGGGCACAGGCCTCGCATCTGGCTGACCGTATGGCACGCGAGCCGGTAGCGGCAATCTTCTGCAGCCCGCGCGAACGCACGCAGGAGACTGCCAATCCGATGGCGCTTGCCTGCAATGCCGGTGAAATCGTGATCCGCGAGGAACTCGATGAGATCGACTTCGGCACCTGGTCGGGAAAGACCTTCGAGGAGCTGAACAAGGATGCCGACTGGCGAGCGTGGAATGACCAGCGTCAGCAGGCGAGAACGCCGAGCGGCGAGACCATGCTGGACGTGCAGCAACGCGTCGTCTTGCTGATCGAACAGGTCCGCGGCACCTACCAGAACCAGTCCGTTGCACTGGTCAGCCATGCCGACGTCATCAAGGCCGCGGTGTGCAAAGTGCTCGGCCTGTCGCTGGGGAACTGCTTTCGCTTCGATATCGACCCAGCGTCGATCACCACAGTTGTTTGGGGGGACTGGGGGTCGAAGCTGATCAGACTCAACGAAGCTGCCTGACGAGGAATTTGCCGGATGCGCATGGTCATTTTCGGTCTTACCGTGACATCGTCGTGGGGCAACGGCCACGCCACGCTGTGGCGCGGATTGATCCGGGCGATGGCCGGGCTGGGCTGGTCCATCACCTTCTTCGAACGCAACACTCCCTATTATGCCGGTACACGCGATCTCGACCAGTTGGATGGCGGCAACCTTGTCCTTTACCCGGATTGGGAGGACATCCAGCGCGTTGCCGAGCAGGCGATGAAAGAGGCCGATGTCGTCATCGTCACCTCCTATTGCCCCGATGCCGTGAGCGCGTCGCGCCTTGCTCACCAGGCCTGTCGCGGGCTGAAGGTCTTCTACGATCTGGACACGCCGGTGACGCTGGCGCGGATCGAACAAGGCGAGCCTCCGGCCTATTTCGGGCCGGAAGGGCTTCGCGATTTCGATCTCGTGCTGAGCTACACGGGAGGAACCGCGATCGACGCATTGAGGTCGACGCTGGGTGCACGCCGCGTCATGCCGCTCTACGGCCATGTCGATCCAGAGCGACACCGGCCCGCCCCGCCCAGGCCGGAGTTTGCCGGCGACCTGTCCTATCTTGGAACCTATGCGGCAGACCGCCAGGCCGGGGTCGAGAGGTTGCTGGTCAGCCCGGCTGCGCGCCTGCCGGATCGCCGTTTCATTATTGGCGGCGCACAATATCCGCAGGAATTCCCGTGGAGCGACAATATCTTCTTCGTCCGGCATCTGCCGCCGGCCGACCACCCCGCCTTCTTTTCATCATCACGACTGACCCTGAACGTGACCCGCGAGGCGATGGCCGAACGGGGCTGGTGTCCTTCCGGCCGGCTGTTCGAAGCCGCCGCTTGCGGGGCTGCGATGGTGAGCGACACATGGCCCGGACTGGAGGCCTTTTTCCGGCCCGGCGAAGAGATCGTCGTGGCGAACAGCACCGACGACGTGATCGGCGCGCTCGACCTATCCGACGCCGAGCTTGACGCGATCCGGCACCGTGCGCGCGAGCGGGTGCTGGACGAACACACCTCGGCGCGGCGCGCGAAGGAATTCGACCGCATCCTGTCCGATGCACTGCACGGCTCCACGCATGGCGAGCCGTTGAAGGAGGCAGTTTGATGTTGGGCATCGTGCCCGCAGCCGGACGGGGAAGCCGCATCCAGCCGCTCGGCTTTTCGAAGGAGCTTCTGCCGGTCGGCAGCCGCATCGACGGCAACACCGAGCGGCCTTGCGCGGTCAGTGAATACCTGGTGCGTCGCATGGTGCGCGCTGGCGCCGACAAGATCTGCTTCGTCATCGGCTCGGGTAAGTCGGATATCCTGGAATATTATTCTGCCGGCTATGCCGACGCGGCCGCTCTGTTTGTGGTGCAGCCCTCTCCGGTCGGCCTTTGCGACGCCATCTTCCGCGCCGCACCGCTCGTCGCGGCCGACGAGACCGTTCTGGTCGGGTTGCCCGACACGATCTGGTTTCCCGAAGACGGCTTCCAGGCCCTCCCGGACGACGGCCTGTCCTTTCTGCTGTTTCCGGTGGACCAGCCGGAGTTCTTCGATGCCGTCGTTGTCGACCCGGACGGCCGGGTGAGGCAAATCCAGGTCAAGCAACAGAATGCCGCGTCAAACTGGATCTGGGGTGCGTTCAAGATGCCCGGCCGCACCCTTCATCAGCTCGCCGCGCTGTGGCGGAAACGGGACCGGTGCGACGAATATATCGGCACACTGGTCAACGCCTATCTCGCCGCCGGGGGCGAGGCCTATGGCATCAAGGCTGGCATCGCCTATGTCGATGTCGGCACCTTCAACGGCTACCGCACCGCATTGCGGCTGCTTGAAAGCGCCGCCGGTACCAAGGACGACCAAGCCGCCATTACGCTGCCCGGCCACCAGCACGTCCCTATCCTCGCAGGCGAAGGAGGCTAGCCATGCTGCATTCCGATGCCGAGATCCGCCGCCGTATCGATGCGCTCGGCCCATGGTTCCACAATATGGAACTGGCCGGCATCGAAACCGCTCCCGACCATTTCCTTGGCAATTATCCGCTGATCAAATGGCGCAAATTCGCCGACGCGATTCCCGCCGATCTTTCCGGTAAGGCGGTGCTCGACATAGGCTGCAATGCGGGTTTCTACTCCATCGAGATGAAACGTCGCGGCGCCGGCCGCGTGCTAGGCATCGACTTCGATGAAGCTTACCTGGCGCAGGCGCGCTTTGCCGCCGAGGTCGCAGACTGCGACATCGAATTCCGGCAGCTCTCGGTCTACGACGTTGGCGCGCTGCATGAGCGGTTCGACATCGTGCTGTTCATGGGCGTGCTCTACCATTTGCGCCATCCTCTGCTCGCACTCGATCTGATCCGGGAGCACGTCGCCGACGATCTGATGATCTTCCAGTCGATGCAACGCGGCAGCACCAACGTGCTGGCGCTCGAGCAGAACTATCATTTCTGGACCCACGACCTTTTCGACCGGCCGGAATTCCCAAAGCTGCATTTCATCGAGCATCGTTACGCCGACGACCCGACCAACTGGTGGATTCCCAATCGCGCCTGCACCGAAGCCATGCTTCGCAGCGCCGGCTTCAAGATCGTGGTGCAACCGGAACAGGAGGTCTATTTCTGCCGCACCGCCGACGTGCCGGCCGGCGGCGGCGCCGTGTACCCGTCGAAAGGACAGATAAATGATTGAAGCCGCGATGATCTGGAACGAGCCCAACAACAAATCCCACTGGGATCCCAAGCTCGACCCCGACTGGAGCCGCTTCGCCGCTACGGCAATCCTGGCCGCCGACGCAATCGCGGCGGAGAATCCCGCCTTGACCAAGGTGCTGGGCGGCATCTCGCCGATCGATGCCGGCTTCATGACACGGATGAAGGAATTCGGCGTGCTCGATCATGTCGACGCGGTCGCCGTGCACGGCTTTCCGCTCGACTGGAATCTCTGGCAGATCCACGAATGGCCGCAGAAGGTCGGCGAGATCTCGGCTGTCACCAATCTTCCGGTATGGGTCAGCGAGGTCGGCGTGTCGACCTTCGGCGCCGAGGAGGTACAGGTCTGGGGCCTGCGCCGGACCGCGGAATTGCTGATCGGCAACGCACCGCGCATCCAATGGTACAGCCTCTACGACCTGCCGCGCGAGTGGGAAGCGACGACGCGCCATCGCGAGGCGGAAGGCTCGTCTTACTATCGCCATTTCTACATGGGCCTGCTTCGCCAGGACGGCACGCCAAAGCCCGCGCTCGAGGAGTTCCTGCACCACACGCCGGCACTAGGACTGGTGCAGTGGTTCCATTTCGAAGATCACCGGCTTGATGACGCCGTTGCCTGGATGAAACGCCTCGGCGTCACCAATCTGCGTACCGGGCTTTCCTGGGCCGACAGCTTCAGGCCGAACGCGCTTGACTGGTTCGACCGGCAGATGGAGGCATTGGCCGACTTCGACGTGACCGTTACTTTCTGCTTCACGCCGGAGCATCGCGGAATGATGCCGCACCACAGCAGTCCGCCGCTGGTGCCGGAGGAATTCGCCGAGTTCTGCGCGGCAATGACGCGCCGCTATGCCGGCAGCATCGCTGCCCCCTCCGTCGGCGGGCTACGCGCCTCCGCGGCGTGAGGAGCTTCGGCTCTCCCGCCATGACGCTCACCGTCCTCAACGTCGCCTATCCCCTCGCCCCGGTCGGGCCGGATGCGGTCGGTGGTGCCGAGCAGGTGCTGTCGATGCTCGACCAGGCGCTCGTACAGGCCGGACACCGCTCGATCGTGATCGGTTGCCAGGGCTCGAGCGCTGCGGGCACTCTCATCGAGACGCCGGCCGAACCGGGCGTGCTCGATGAAGCGGCGAAGCGCCGGGCGCAGCGTGCTCATCGCGCTGCAATCGCTACCGCACGCGCTCGCTGGCCAATCGACGTGGTTCATTTGCATGGCATCGATTTCGACGCTTATCTGCCGGGCGACGGGCCGACATTGGTGACCCTGCATTTGCCGCTCGACTGGTATCCGGCCGACGCTCTCAATCCGACAAGGGAGGATCTGTGGCTGCATGCGGTATCAGCGGCTCAGCAAAGAACCGCGCCGCCGGGAGCCAGGCTCATCGAACCGATCCCGAACGGAGTGGACATTGACGCGCTCAGCGAGCGGCAGGCCAAGCGCGACTTTGCCCTCGTGCTCAGCCGCGTCTGCCCGGAAAAGGGCATCCATCTGGCGCTGGACGCAGCCAAGAAGGCCGGTGTGCCGTTGGTCATCGGCGGCAAAGTCTACCCTTACGAAACCCACACCGCGTATTTTCGCGACGACGTCGGACCTCGGCTGGACGACCGGCGCCGCTTCCTTGGTCCGGTCGGCTTTGTCGCCAAGCGGCGCCTGCTGAACACAGCCCGCTGCCTGGTCATCCCGAGCCTTGCCGCGGAAACCAGTTCGCTCGTCGCCATGGAGGCGCTCGCCTGCGGCACCCCGGTGGTGGCCTTCCCGAATGGCGCACTGCCGGATGTGGTCGAGCACGGCAAAACCGGGTATCTGGTCGGGGATGTCGACGAGATGGCGCAAGCCATCGTTGCCGCACGCGACTTGGACCCCGAGACCTGCCGAGCCGAGGCGCGGCGGCGCTTTTCACTCGACCGCATGGTTTCCTCCTACATGGACGCCTATCGGGCGCTGGCACGGCTCGGCACAGACAGCGGGCAGCTCGCGACGGCGAAGTGAGCGGGACATGCTCCGCGGTGACATCATCGACGATCCGGCCGGCCTCGAAGCCCTTGAGCCGCACTGGTGGGAACTCTGGTCGCGCAGTCCCTCGGCGACGCCGTTCCAGTCTCCCGCATGGTTGCTGCCATGGTGGCGGACATTCGCTCCCGGCGAGCTAGCGACGGTCGCCGTCTGGAGTGGCGACGATCTGGTCGGCCTGGCGCCACTTTATCTGGAATGCCAGGACGCTGGCGCGCGGCTGCTTCCGCTCGGCATTTCGTTGAGCGACTATCTGGATGTTCTTTGTATTCCCGAAACCGCCGAACCGGTCGCCATCGCCATCGCCGACACGGTTCTTTCCCTCGGCTGGTCACAGTGGATCTTGCAGGACCTGCCTCCCGGCGGCGCCGGCCTTGCCATCAGGCATGCCGCGCTCGAATCGTGCCAAGCCGTCAGTCATGCCGCTTGCCCAGTGCTCGCTCTCGCCGGCGACCAGACGCTTCAAGGCTGTGTTCCGGCGCGGCGGAGGCGCCAATTGCGCCGCGCCCACAGGGCCGCGTCGAGACGCGGCAGGGTCTCCATCGAACCCGCTTTGTCCGATCCGCAGACATTCCTCGATCACCTGATCCGCCTTCACCGCGCACGCTGGGTCGGACACGGCGACGGCGTTCTGTCCGATTCCCGCGTGGAAGCATTCCACCGTCAGGCGCTGCCGCAGCTGGTCGTACAAGTGCTTGCCCGATGCTGGCTCATCACCATCGGTGACGTGATCGTGGGCGCCTATTACGGGTTCCATGATCGGGGCCGCGCTTACGCTTATCTCGGTGGCTTCGATCCGGCCTATGCCGATGAAAGTCCTGGCGCGCTGCTCATCGGCCAGGCGATAAGGCAGGCGATCTGCGAAGGCGCGGAAGAGTTCGATTTTCTGCGCGGACAAGAGGCCTACAAATACAGCTGGGGCGCCGTCGACCGGTGGACGATGCGCAAGATCTGGACGCGGAGCAAAGGTCAATGAGCGCGACCCAGCCAGGACCTCGGCGGTCGACATCAGCAAGGCGGGTGCTGGAGGACTGCATGGCAGACGGTGCCAGCGTCGAAGCCGTCATCGCCAGGCTGGCTCTCCGTTTCGAGACAGGAATCGAAGCCGCAGAACTGGCGAAGATTGCACAAAACACGCATTCGGCCGATCCGCGAAAGACGGCAAAATTACAACGGATCGCGGACCTGCTTCAGCGCAGGCCCGAGATCTTCGCCACGCTGCGCAAAATTGGTGCTGCCGTTCGGCACGAGCGTGGCGGTGGCGAGACCGACGATGCGGTCGTCAAGCGGCTGGCGGCCGGGTTTGACGCAGCGGCGGCGATCTCCCCGGCGGCGAGCGTCCAGCTGTCGTCGCTGGGCAATGAGGGAAAGCTCGCGGCCGCTACGGCTGAGATCGTTACATGGCTGGAGAGGCGAGGCTTTACCGGTACCGACCGTGACATACTGGATATCGGCTGTGGCATCGGTCGGTTCGAACAGGCGCTCTCTGCTCTGTCGCACCGGATCGTCGGCAGCGATATATCCCCGGCGATGATCTCGATCGCCCGCCGGCGATGCGCCGGGCTCGGCAATGTAGAATTCCGCCCTACCCGCGGTTTCGATCTTGCCGATTTTCGCGATGCCAGCTTCGACCGCGTGCTGGCCGTCGACAGCTTTCCCTATCTGGTGCTGGCCGGCCTCGCGGAACGACATTTTGTGGAAATCGCACGCGTGCTGAAGAGACCAGGCATGGCCGTGCTTTTGAACTATTCATATCGCGGATCGCCGGCGCTGGATCGCGCCGATGTCCATAAGTTCGCCAACGCAAATGGCATGCAGGTTGTCGTCGACGGCGAAAAGCCGTTCCGGCACTGGGATGGCGATGCCTTCCTGCTTACGATTTCCGGCGGAACATTGCGGCCCAACGCAGGTTCGGATGCCGAACGGGAAAAGCCGCTATTCGACAGCAGGAAGGAGGACGAGATGGCGTCCGGCAGCAAGAAGCACATCGGTCGCGGCAGTCACGGCAAAGGCGCCGGCGCTGGCGCGATGACCGATCTTCCCAAGGACAAGATCGGAGAGAACGCCGTTCTGTCCAACAGAGACAAGAAGCAGCACACCAAGGAGCGTGGGCTCGACGGCAATCGGGTCAAATCCGAGCAGTACCAGGATCATTCAGCGGATCGGCGGCCTGAAGACTGATCGTTGCGGCAGCATATGGCTTGCAGCCGGTGAGCAATTGAAACGCAGCGAGAGCCCAACCGCTGACGAAGCTGTGCAAGGACCGAAGCCGGTCGCATGGATGGCCTGCAAATTCTTGCAAACTCGCACTGTTGCCACCAGAGTGAGATGAAGGGACCAACATTTGCCAAGAGAACGCGATGTCTCGCGCAAGGGAAGATTCCGTCGGCACGCGCGCCGACCTGACGATAGACCGGGAAATCGCTTCCTTGCTTGCGGCAATCGAGCAGGAAAGGGTTCCTGACCGGCTGACCAAACTTGCGATCGAATTGCAGCATGCGCTTGTCGAAAGACGCTTGCGCGGAACCAGTAACTAACGTGACATATATTAGCGGCGCCTCTCGGCTTCGAAGTCCAGTTGTCCTTCGGACAGATAGCTGCGCCTTTCCATCAGGGTTTGCGAGGAACTTTCGCCTAGGTATTCAAGCACGCCGGCGCGGGCCCTGTTGAGCCGGCTCTTCACGGTTCCCACCGCGCAACCGCATATTTCGGCGGTTTCCTCATAGCTGACGCCCAGCACGCCTATCAGCATCAGAACCTCGCGCTGATGCTCAGGAAGGCTCTGGATGGCCTGGTGGACTTCCTTGCCCTGTACGGACCATTCCTGCGTCGCTTCCGAGATCGGCCGCAGCGAAGCACAGTCGAGCAGGCCAGGCGCTTCCCTCACGGCGGCCCTGACACGCGTGTAGTAGGTGTTGCGCATGATCGTGAAGAGCCATGACTTCATACGCGTTCCAGCTTCGAACTTGTCAATGTTGGCCAGGCCCTTGGTCAGCGTCTCCTGGACCAGGTCGTCGGCATCATCGGGAGTGCGGCAGAAGGTGCGGGCGAAAGCCCTCAAAGCGGGTATGAGGTCGACGATGGAAACGTCTTCGGTTTCGCGGGTCGCTAAGGCGTAGGCTGTGGGTGGCAATGGTCCAGCTCCCGTCCAGAATGAGTTCGCGAGCGCAGACCAGTTAAATGCATTGGGCGAAAGATCGTTCCGGTTGGCGAAAATCACCCGACTCCAGAAAACCGGAGAGGGCTTGGCTGAGCAATCCCGGCCGACGGCGATATTTTTGACGGAACAACCATCGGGATCGCGGAGTTCAAAATCAAGGTCGTCCGACAATTCGGGCGCCGCCATTTGGCGCGTCGAAATGCGATTCGCAGCGAGCCTTGGCCGCGACCTCAAGGGCGGCCTGCCACCTCAAGAAACAGGAGGAGTCCATGACACGAAACAAGCACGCCAAAGGCAAAACGCCGGCCGATAGCGATCTTGCCAACGATCCCGGCATCGGCAGTTCCAGGGGCACGATCAAGGAGGGCGACCGGCTCGATCAGGGCACCAATACGTTCGAAGGCGATGTCGAAAACGACACCACGCCGCAAGGCGGTATCAATCCTCGGCAAAAAATGCGGACCAACAAGTGACCGGCCGCGCACGATCGAACAAACCTGCTGCAACCCGTGCAGCAATCCCGCGTTAAAGAGCATGAGCCTCGGGTCCGCCCCGGGCGTTGATGCGACAGGCTCTTTCGCGGAGACACAGATGACAAAAAAACTGTTTGGCCGCCCCGTTCCAATTCTCGTCGGCCTTGGTTTCCCTCGCTATGTCGAAAATATCTGGCAGGCCTATGACGTCTTAAATGAATGGCCGAGCCGCGGTCCGGCGCACAAGGCGGCGTTCGACGCCTGTCGCGCCGGGCTGGCTGACGAGGTCGACGTCGAGACGGTGCGCGCGGCGTTCGATAAATTCGCCCGCAAGGCGGGCATTCTGGCCTACGATATCGCAGCCGAAACACCAGCACGCGCCAAAACAGCTGCGAAGGCCTACGACGTTTGGCTGAAACGCCCATCGGACAGTCGTGTAGACCCTGAAGACACGCAGCTTGCTTGAAGCGACACCTTGCTTGAACCGGGAGGAATACGGTGCAGAGAATAGAGTTCGATACACCTGTTTGCATCTATTTCGGCAAGCCTGGGCGATCGCGATTGGTCAGTTCCGTTTTCGAAGCAGTGCATTGCCTGAAAAGCGAGAAATGGCCGGCGCGCAATGCCCCACTGGCGCTGGCGGCCGCTGATGTATTGAATCGCGCCCGAACCGGTGAAATTACGGCCGGCAAAGCGCGGCAAGCGTTTGTCGACGCCGCGTGGGAGGCAAACATTCTCGTCGAAGGCGAGCCGCATGACGGGCATGCCACGACAGCCTTCATATCGGACTGCGGGTGAAGCGGCAGGCTGCCTCCCTGCAGTTCCGCCCAAAGCTTGGTTTATCGCGAATGATTGGCGTTCTCGGCCTTTTTCTCGCGCTGCTGCCTGAGGACCTCGTCGGTTCCGACCAGCTTCTTCGATCCGCCGGGAATCGCGGTGGACACAACAGCTGGTGGGTCGCTTGCCGGGAAGGAATCTTCCAGGCCTGCTTGCAACTGGTCTTCCAGCGTTTGCGGCTCTTCAGAGCGGCCGGGGGTCCTTCGGGTATCTACGCTCTCCAGCGGCTGTGTCATGTCCGGTGAAGACCTGACTTCTCGAATCCAGCCATAGAGCTGTTCGATGGCAAATTCCTTCATCGTGTCGAAATCGGCGTTTTCGTCACGCAATGCCTCGATTTGGTCGACCATGGTCTTCTCGAAACGTTCGAGGCTATCGCTTCCGCAAGCCCGGCAGAGACGCACCAGCGCCTGGCGCAGTATGAGTGGCGCAAAGTGCGCCGTTGCCTCAAGCCTGAGCTGCTGCAAACGCTCCGGGGTAGCGGCTTGGAACTTCGACATGCTCGACCTCTTCGCCTTGTGGAGCATGTCAACGAAAATTGTCGGCGGATGTTCCATCGGCGGCCGCTGCATCGCTCGATCCTCAGCGGTGCGCGCCACCACCGACTGCCATGCGGATACCGAGACCGACGACGACGCAGCCTGCCACCCGCTGCTGCCAGAGCCTTACCTTCGGTCGTTTCATAATCCAGGCCCCGAGCGTGCCGGATGCGAGTGCATATGTGCCCAGCACCAGCACACCGGTCATTTTCTGGGTGCCACCGAGCAGCAGCAATTGCAGCGTGACCGATCCGCGAGCAGGATCGACGAACTGCGGAAGGAATGCCACCATAAAGGTTATCGGCCAAGGATTTATCAGATTGGCGATCATTCCTTCGCGTGCGGCCACAAGCGGTCCGACATTGCGCGCCTCCTCGACGGCGACGCTGGCTGACGGTAACAGTACCAGACGCGATCCAAGCCAAACGAGATAAGCTGCACCCGCCCAGCGAAGCATGGCAAAGGCAAGCGGCGATGCCTGGAGCAGCGACGATATGCCGAGGGCAAGGAGCGGCAGCTGGACCATACCGGCGCCGAGGGTCATTCCGAGGACGGTGAACAGGGCAATATCACGGCCCTGCCCGATGCCGCGCGCAATCACCAGCAGACTGTCGGGCCCCGGCGGCATCTGCATTAGGATGACCGTTCCGACAAAAGCCGTCCACGAAGCGGGATCCACGCCGCTACTTCGCCCCGGTTTCGTAAGATGCCTTCGCGCTGTCCTTCAACCGGCCGGCATCTCGCATCGTCTTGAGTGCTTCGTCCCTCGTCAGGCCGCACCTGCGGGCAAAAAAATCGATCTCATAGGCCAACTCGGCCGACAGGTCGTGTTTGGTATGCATTCTTCGCTTGTGTTTGCGTGCGCCCATTCAGGCTCGGTCCCGGATACGTTAGTCCTCCCGAACTCACATCGGATCAGTCGGTTCCACTGCCGGACCAATCCGCTTTCCGCAGGTTTTCTCACGCGCTGTCTGGCCGGCCCACCTTATCCTTGAGTTCGTTCAGGAACGCGAGCAGCGCGTCCTCAGGATCGTCGGCCTCTTCGGTCAGCATATCGATGCCCCAGTGGCCGAGAACAGCCTCCTGGACGATGCTCGGCTGCGACATGAAGATGAAGGATTTCGGGCGGCTCTTCTCGTAGCCAGACCGTCGCCAGGTCTGCCAAAGCCTGTGCAACAGAAGACGGATGTTCATATCAGACATGCTGTAGCCGATGAACAGGATGGTGCGCCCCAGTGCGTCGGCGCGAAACTTCACGTCGAGCGGCGAATCGAACGAAAGCCGGTCGAAATAGTCGGTCTCCGCCAGGACCAGCGATTTGTCGTCGTCGAAATCGCCGTGGAATTTGATGATCTGCGTCACCTCGCCGGTCGTCTTGGGCAAGTCCTTTGCGTTGGCCACCTTCACAAAGGGCCGGCCATGAATCTCGAAGGCAACCTCGAGGTTGCGATCATAATTGGTGGTGTAGATGATCGGAAAATCGAGCGATACGATGAGCTTGTGGATTGCCGACCGCCGTACTTCTTCCCGCGAGACGCTCCATTCACGATCCATCCAACTGCGCAAAGGGCCGAGGCTCCCCTGCTTCAGCCGGTAATATTCGGCAAGCGCCTGATAGCTGGCCTCCGGTGCGCCGATCATGTCCTCGTCAAGGCCGAGCTCGTTTTGCATGTGTTCGATGAGCTTTTGCCAAGACGGCAAGCCGACGCTCATCGACACCCCGGCTCCAACGAACAAAATAGCTCGTCGCTCTTTCACCGATTGAGCCAGTTGCTCGACTGCGGACAGCATTCGACACAACTGCCAGAAGTGCTGCTCTGTTCCGACGGCGCCTGGACCATCGCAAGAATAACTCCGATTTCCGGTTGAGTGCCAACACCCAGATCGGCTGTCCCGAGTTCCGGTCCCCGAGTTTGTCCGACCGAATCCGATATTTATTTCGTTCCCTTTGGCACTTCTGCGCCTCCTACGCGTTGGAGAGTGTTCAACAAAGACGGCGCAGCTAATGGATCGCCATCGGATTGTCTCGGTAGCATTATGTCTGTTCCTGCTTACGATCGGCGCCGTCCAGCAAAAGGCTTGGGCTCAAGCACCTTGCCCGGCCGACCATGACAAGTTGCTGGCCGCCCTCAAGGCCAACGTCAAATCCAGCGGCGGTCCCGGCAATGGCGGCTTCGACACTAATGAATGGGCGGCAGTCGTGGCTCGCGACGGAACTGTCTGCGCCGTCGCCTTCAGTGGGCCTACCGCCGACGCCCAGTGGCCTGGCAGCCGGCTGATCGCCGCCGAAAAAGCCAATACCGCCAACGGGCTCAGCCTCGCCCACATGGCGTTGTCCACCGCGAACCTCTATGCGCCGGCGCAGCCCGGCGGTCCTCTATTCGGCCTGCAGGCCACCAATCCGGTCAATCCAGCGGTGGCCTATGCCGGCGATCCTTCGACGTTTGGAAGCTCCAGCGATCCATTGCTGGGAAAGCCTATCGGCGGTGTCGTCGTGTTTGGCGGCGGCCTGGCTCTCTACGACGGCAAGGGGATCGTCGGGGCCCTGGGGATAAGCGGCGATTCCTCCTGTGCCGACCACAACGTCGCCTGGCGTGTGCGCGCCGCGCTCGGGCTGGACAAGGTATCGGCAGGCGTCAACCCAAACCGCAAGGACGCTATCATTTACGACCTCGATCCCGGCGGCAAGAGCGCCTCCGGCTGGGGCCATCCATTGTGTGCCGGAAGCGAGGCGGACGTGGCGGCGGAGCTTGGCGCCGGGGTCGGCGGCTCGATGCGCAAATGAGGAAAGGGCGACAGGTGGCGGCGAAAACTCGTGTGTCAGCCAGAGGGGGAAACAGGCCAATGGCTGCGAGGTTGGGATGGACGCTGCTGGCGGGGTTTGCACTGATGACGGCGGCGGTCGCTCAGTCTTTATCAGGCCCTGCGATAAATCCGCCGGCCGCAGCTGCTCCGCCCGACGACGGCCAGTGGGCGATGCCGGCAAAGAACTACGCCTCGACCCGCTACAGCGAACTTGCGGAGATCACCGAAGACACCGTCAAAAACCTGCAGGTGGCCTTCACCTTCTCGACCGGCGTCAACAAGGGTCAGGAGGCTGCGCCCCTGGTCGTCGGCAACGCGATGTACATCGTGACGCCGTTTCCCAACATCCTCTATGCGCTTGACCTTACCAAGCCCGGCGCGCCGATGAAGTGGAAATTCGAGCCCAATCCCGAGCCCGCCGCGCAGGGCGTTGCCTGTTGCGACGTGGTCAACCGCGGTGCGGCCTTCTTCGACGGGCGCATCTATTTCAATACGCTCGACGGCCATACCATCGCCGTCGACGCGGCCACCGGCAAACCGGTCTGGAACACCCATATCGGCAACATCAATATCGGCGAGACCATCACCATGGCGCCGCTGGTGGTGAAGGGGAAGGTACTGGTCGGCAATTCCGGCGGCGAAATGGGCGTACGCGGCTGGATCAAGGCGCTCGACGCCGGCGACGGGCACGTCGTCTGGACGGCCTACAATACCGGCCCGGACGCCGAGGTGCTGATCGGCCCCGATTTCAAGCCGCATTACGACATGGACAAGGGCAAGGATCTCGGGGTGACATCGTGGCCGCCCGACGCCTGGAAGATCGGCGGCGGCAATGTGTGGGGCTGGATCTCCTATGACCCGGACCTCAACCTGATCTTCCACGGCACCGGAAATCCCGGTCCGTGGAATCCGGATCTGCGGCCCGGCGACAACAAATGGACCGCCGGCATCTTTGCCCGCGATCCCGACACCGGCGCAGCAAAATGGTTTTATCAATGGACCCCGCACGATTTGCACGACTACGACGGCATCAACGAACAGGTGCTGCTCGACATGACCTGGCAGGGCAAGCCCCGCAAGGTGCTGGTGCGGCCGGAACGCAACGGCTACGTCTATCTGTTGGACCGCACTACGGGCGAAGTACTGTCGGCAGTGCCGTTCGGGCCTGTCAATTCCAGCAAGGGCGTCGACCTGAAGACCGGCCGGCTGATTGTAAATCCGGACAAGAAGACCGGCACCGGCAAGGTCGTCCGCGACATCTGTCCCACCGCATCGGGCCTCAAGGACTGGCAACCTTCGGCGTTCTCGCCCAAGACCGGCCTGCTCTACATCCCGCATAATAACATGTGCATGGACGAAGAAGGCGTCGAGGTGAATTACATCGCCGGCACGCCCTATGTCGGCATGAACGTGCGCATGATTCCCGGGCCGGGCGGCAATCGCGGTGCATTTACTGCCTGGGATGTCGCCGCCGCCAAGCCGGCGTGGAGCCTGAAGGAGAACTTTCCGGTGTGGAGCGGCGCCGTCGCCACCGCCGGCAACGTCGTGTTCTATGGCACGATGGAAGGCTGGTTCAAGGCGGTCAGCGCCAGGACCGGCGAACTGCTTTGGCAGTTCAAGACGTCGTCCGGCATCATCGGCCAGCCTATCACCTATCGCGGCCCGGACGGGCACCAATATGTTGCGGTTCTTTCGGGCGTCGGCGGCTGGGCCGGTGCGATCGTATCCGGCGATCTCGACCCGCGCGACGCCACCGCTGCGCTCGGCTTCGTCAACGTCATGAAGGATCTGAAGGATGTAACCACGCCGGGAGGTACGCTGTATGTGTTCCGGCTGCGTTGAGACGATCGGCCGCGTTATGTGCTCACGGAAAACGCGTTCGCGGCGGCTTGCCGCCGCGGTTGGCGCACTGGCGCTCTCGCTTGTCGCCGCCGTTGCCGATGCGCGCGAGTTGAGGATCTGCGCAGATCCCAACAACATGCCGTTCTCCAATGCCGCCCGGGAAGGCTTTGAAAACAAGATTGCCGAACTCGTCGGCCGGGAGCTGGGTGCGACTGTTTCCTACACGTGGTGGGCACAGCGGCGCGGCTTCGTCCGCAACACGCTGAAAGCCGGCCTGTGCGATCTGGTGCCCGGCACGCCCGCCAATCTCGAGATGCTGCGCACCACGGCGCCCTACTACCGGTCTTCCTACGTCTTCGTGACACGCAGGGATGCGCCGGAAATCGCGTCCTTCAACGATCCTCGCCTGCGCGATCTGCACATCGGCGTCCAGCTGATCGGCGACGACGGCGCCAACTCGCCACCCGTCCAGGCGCTCGGCAGTCGCGGCATCGTCGGTCATCTCGTCGGTTTCCCCGTCTATGGCGACTATTCGGCGCCGAACCCGCCAGCGCGCATCATTGAGGCGGTCGCGAATGGCGACATCGACATGGCCGTCGTCTGGGGACCGTTGGCCGGCTACTTCGGTGCCAGGCAAAAAGTACCGCTGCGGATTACGCCGGTTGCACCGCGCATCGACGGTCCGCTGCTGCCGATGATCTACGACATCTCGATGGGCGTGCGCCACGACGACGATGCGCTGCGCAGCGAGGTAGACGCAGCGCTCGCCAAACACCGCGCCGAGATCGATGCAATCCTGGCGGCATATGACGTGCCTCGCCTCGACGTCGCCGGGGCGGCAGCGCGATGAACCGCGGCCTTCCATGCGTGCTGTCGGCGATGCTCGTTCTTGCCGCTTGCCAGCGTGAGGAACGCGACACGCGTCCACAGTCGGCGCTCGGCTCGGGCGACCAACCGGCAGCCGTCACAGCCCTCGAGCCGGGCGGCCAGCGGCCAGCCTCGTCCAACAACAAGGCCGGAGTGTTCGAGGCCAACGCCTTCCACCTCAGCGAGGGCAAGCGTCTGTTCAACTGGTTCAACTGTTCCGGCTGCCATGCCAATGGCGGTGGCGGCATGGGCCCGGCGCTCATGGACCAGAAGTGGCTCTATGGCAGCTCGATCGAAAGCATCCACGCCACGATCAGGGACGGTCGGCCAAACGGCATGCCGAGCTTCCGTGACAAGATCCCGGACGACCAGATCTGGGAGCTTGCCGCCTTCGTCCGCGCGTTGAGCGGCAACGCGCCAAAATCGGCTGCGCCGAGCCGCGACGACGACATGATGCCCCATCCGTCCGAAAATCGCCTGCCGGATGCCGCGACTCTGGGGAAGTCGCCGTGAACCGCCTTTTTTGCAGCGTGTGCTGCGGCGCAGCCTGCATGCTGCTCCTTGCAGGATGCAGCGGCTGGCAATCCGCGCTTGACCCAAAAGGCCCGGCCGCGGGCGAGCTTGCATGGCTGATCTGGTTCTTCACAGCATTGTGCACGGTGGTCTGGCTTTTGGTGATGGCGGTGCTGATCCTGCCATTGGCCCGACGCCCCGCGCCGGTCGGCGATCCGCTTGTCCTCGACGCTGCCGCCGAGCGCGGCAAGATGCGAATTGTCGTCGCCGCACTCGCCGCTACCGCCCTGATCCTGGTCGGCCTGACGCTGCTGAGCTACTTCGCTAACCGGACGCTTGCCGCCATCGGCTCGGATGCGGCGCTGACGATCCGGGTGACCGGGCATCAATGGTGGTGGGAGGTGCGCTACGAAAACGATCAGCCGAACCGCATCCTGACGACTGCCAATGAAATCCACATCCCGGCGGGCGAGCCGGTGCGGCTTGTAGTAACCTCGACCGACGTCATCCATTCATTCTGGGTGCCGAACCTCTCGGGCAAGCTGGACCTCATTCCAGGCCACGAGAACGTTCTCGATCTGAAGGCTGACAAGCCCGGCGTCTATCGCGGCCAGTGCGCCGAGTTCTGCGGCGCGCAGCATGCCAATATGAGCACCTTCATCATCGCCGAACCTCGGCCCGTCTTCGACGCGTGGCTGAACGATCAGCTGCGGCCGGCAGCTGCTCCCGTGTCGACCGAGGCCAAAACCGGCCACGACCTGTTCCTCAAACGACCATGCGTGATGTGCCACAAGATCGGCGGCACCATCGCCGGCGGTACGGTCGCTCCCGACCTTACACATATCGCAAGCCGGCGGACGCTCGCTGCCGGAACGCTGGCGATGAGCCGCGGCAATCTCGCAGCCTGGATAGCCGATCCGCAAGGGATCAAGCCAGGTGCCCACATGCCCGTGGTGGGACTGAACGGGGACGAGCTGAATGCGATAGTAGCCTATCTCGAGGGCTTGAAATGAGCAGCGCCGACCTAGCCCATGGGCGAGACCTCGCCCAGCAACGCGCCGCAGCACAAAAGGGTGACCTGGCTCCCGAGCGCGACGGCCCTCGCGATACCGGCCTCGACGACGCCAGCCTTGAGCGCTGGCTGGCGCGGACATGGCAGACCGTGCCGGGCATCATCGGTGCGCTCTCGAGCGTCGACCACAAAATTGTCGCGCGGCGGTACCTGATCACCGCTTTTGTCTTCCTGTGCCTCGGTGGCCTCAGCGCCGTTGCCATGCGCATCCAACTGTCGGGGCCGGAGCGCGGGCTGATCGGGCCGGACCGCTACAACCAGCTGTTCACCATGCACGGCGTGACCATGATGTTCCTGTTTGCAGTGCCAATCGTTCAGGCGACCGGCATCTATCTCGTGCCGCTGATGGTCGGCACCCGCAACATCGCCTTTCCGCGCCTCAATGCATTCAGCTTCTGGATTTATCTCTCCGGTGGCCTCTTCGCCTGGGTGTCGTTTGCACTCGACATGGCGCCCGACGTCGGCTGGTTTTCCTACGTGCCGCTATCCGGTCCTGAATTCGGGCCAGGCAAACGTTCCGACGTGTGGGCGCAGATGATCACCTATACCGAAGTGTCGTCGTTGGCGGTTGCGGTTGCCACCATCGTCACCGTGCTGAAGCAACGCGCGCCGGGCATGTCGCTGGACAAGATTCCGCTCTATGTCTGGGCGATGCTGGTCACCTCTTTCGTCATCGTGTTCGCCATGCCGGCGGTCATGATCACGTCGACCTTCCTGATCCTCGACCGTCTGGTCGGCACCCATATCTTCAATCCCGCCGAGGGTGGCGACGTACTGCTGTTCCAGCACCTGTTCTGGTTCTTCGGCCACCCCGAAGTCTACATCATTTTCCTGCCGGCCACCGGCATGGTGTCCTCGATCATCGCCGCTTTCGCCCGGCGTCCGGTATTCGGCTATCTGGGCATGGTTCTGTCGCTGATTTCGGTCGGCTTCCTGTCGTTCGGCCTGTGGGTTCACCACATGTTCGCAACCGGCCTGCCCAAGCTCGGCGCGAGCTTCTTCACCGCCTCGAGCATGCTGATCGCCATCCCGAACGGGCTGCAGATCTTCTGCTGGCTGGCGACATTGTGGGACGGACGCCCGATAATCAGGACGCCGCTGCTGTTCGTGTTCGGCTTTTTCTTCACGTTTGTCGCGGGCGGCCTGACCGGCGTGATGCTGGCGTCGGTGCCATTGGACCTGCAAGTACACGACACCTATTTCGTTACCGCGCATTTCCACTACGTGCTGATCGGCGGGTCGGTGTTCCCGCTGCTCGGCGCGACCTATTTCTGGTTCCCCAAGATCACCGGCCGGATGATGAGCGAGCGTCTTGGACGCTGGCACTTCTGGCTTGCCTTCATAGGCTTCAATGCGGCGTTCTTTCCGATGCACATTGTCGGCCTGTGGGGCATGCCGCGCCGGGTCTACACCTATCCGGTGGAGGTCGGCTGGGGCAACATCAACCTGTTCATCACAGCCGGCGCGGTCGTCCTGTTCCTAAGCTTCGTTCTGTTCACCATAAACCTGGTGTACAGCGCCTCGAGGGGCGCCCCGGCCGGGGACAATCCCTGGAATGCGGGCACGCTTGAATGGGCGACAAGCTCTCCGCCGCCGAGCTATAATTTCGCTCGGATTCCGGTGGTTACCCACTCCGAGCCGCTCTGGGCCGAACGTGACACGCTGCCTGTCGCGACCGGGCTTCGCGTCGACGCGCGCGAACTTATCATTTCGACTGTGGCAGAAGCGCATCCCGATGTGCGCGAGAAGTCGGCGACGCCGTCGATCTGGCCATTGTTTGCCGCGCTCGCCGTCGGCGCCACCTTTCTTTATTCGATCTTCAGCCCGTGGGCGGTGGTCTGGGGAGCCGGGCCAATCGCCATCACTTTGATCGGTTGGTTCTGGCCGAAAGGCGATCCGGAGGATGAGGAATGAAACAGCGTCCTGCCGCCGATCTTTCCAAACTCCCGACCTTCGGGATCGGACCGCGCAGCCCGACCTGGTGGGGCACTCTCGCCTTCATGGCGCTGGAGGGCACCGGCTTCGCGCTCGCCGCAGGCGCCTATCTTTACCTCGCCTATCTGTCGCCCGAATGGCCATTGGGCGTCCCGCCGCCCAACCATTGGCCGGGCACCATCGTCACGCTGTTGCTGCTCGCCAGCGTGGTGCCCAACCACATACTGAACCGCTACGCCGAAGCCTGTGCCATGGTGCCCGTGCGCATCGGCCTGATCGTCATGACGCTGCTCGGTATCGCACCGCTTGTCGTGCGGTGGTTCGAATTTCCGGCCCTCAACATCTATTGGGATACCAATGCGTACGGCTCAATGCTGTGGGTCCTGCTCGGCCTCCACACCACACACCTGATCACCGACGTCGGCGACACGCTGGTGCTGACGGTCCTGATGTTCACGCGACATGGCTATAGCGGGCGGCGTTTCGGGGATGTTGGCGACAACGTCTTCTACTGGGATTTCGTGGTCGCGACCTGGATCCCGATCTATCTGTTGATCTATTGGATGCCGAGGCTTGACTGAGATGCGTGCGCTTCGCTTGGGCACATCATGGGGCGGGCTGTTGTCCGGGCCTTTGGCCTGGGCGGTGTCGACGCAGCTGAATTACGCGGTCGTGGAGTGGCAGTGCGCCCACGGCATTCCTGTCATACCGGTCGTTGCGCTGATGCTGACAGTGCTGGCCTTGCTCGGCGGGGCGCTGTCGTGGCGGGCGCGACAGCAAGGTGGCGCCGCCTTTAAACCGGACCGTGCGCGCGGCACTGAAGATTTCGTCGCCAATATCGGCATTCTCAGCGCGTTGCTGTTTGCGCTGGTAATCGTCATGCAAGGCGCCGCCTCGCTCATTCTCGACGGCTGTCTGCGATGAACTTCGACGCGCTCTTCTCGACCTCGATCTGCTACGGTGCCGGTGCCCCGCAGGCCGGCTGGACGCTGGCGTTGCCGATCACGCTGCCGCTAACCATGGTCGCACTGCTTTACGCAGCAGGCGCCTTTCGGCTGTGGCGGCGGAGCGCCCGCAGCCGCCCGTTGCGGATGCGGCAAGCCCTGCTGTTTGCGACCGGCTGGGCCATTTTGGCAGCAGCACTGGTCAGTCCGCTCCACGCATTGGGCGAGCGCGTTTTCACCGCCCACATGATCGAGCACGAGCTGTTGATGGCGGTGGCGGCACCCCTGCTGGTCGCCTCCCGCCCGGCGGCGGCGATGATGTGGGCATTGCCGATCAAGCTGCGGCTGGCATTTGGCGCAGCCGGGCAGGCGAAGGTGCTTCGAACCGTTTGGGCCGCCATCAGCCGCCCCGTTGCCGCAACCTTCCTGCACGGCGTCGCGATATGGGCGTGGCACGTTCCGGCGCTGTTCGAGGCGGCGCTTGCACGGGGTGTCCTGCATTATGCGCAACATGCCTGCTTCTTCGGCACAGGGCTGCTGTTCTGGTGGGTGCTGCTGCCGCGTTCAGGCCGCGAACAAGCCTATGGCAGCGCAGTCATGCACCTCTTCTTCACCTCGCTGCATACCGGCCTGCTCGGGGTGCTGCTGCTGGTCTCGCCAAGGCTGTGGTATCCGGTAAACGCAGCCGGTGCGAAATTGTGGAACCTTAGTCCGCTCGAGGACCAGCAGCTCGCCGGGCTGGTGATGTGGGTTCCGGCCGGCCTGATCTATGGCGGCGCGGCTTTGCTGCTGGCCGGGCTGTGGATCCGCTCAAGTGGACAGAGAAGATGGGAGACGTCGCATGCGCTCCAAGCTGTCTAAGCTGGTCATTGGTGCCGGGACGGCAATTGCCGTGCTGGCCGCAGCTTGGGCCGCGCTGACGTTGTGGCCGGAGCGCCTCGTCAGGGTCGCGCATAAGACGGACAATCCCCCCAGCAGCATCGGCGTGCGCGCCACATCGCGCTTCACGCCGTCCGGACCCATCCTCGGCGCCGCGGCAATTGTCGTGCTCGTTGCAGCCCTGGCCGGGATCGGGTTGTACTTCGAGCAAAGCCGTCGAGTGGAGCAGAAGGCCGACAATGCGACCGGCGGTGTTGGCGCCCGCGCCATACCCATCATGATGGCCAATGGCTGTGCTGGATGCCACACGATCACCGGCGTTCCCAGCGCGCAAGGGTTGGTCGGTCCACGCCTCGACGCCAGCTTGGCCACCCGGGTCTATATCGGCGGCGTATTGTCCAA
Source organism: Mesorhizobium sp. M0909 (assembly GCF_040319515.1). NCBI lineage: Bacteria > Pseudomonadati > Pseudomonadota > Alphaproteobacteria > Hyphomicrobiales > Phyllobacteriaceae > Mesorhizobium > Mesorhizobium sp. M0909. Next base: position 195,311 of record NZ_JAMYOA010000006.1, on the reverse strand, counting down.
CAACCCGCGAAACATGGTCCGTTGGATACGGGCCGCAAGGGAGATCAATCCGCACACGGCAATGCCTTCGACCAGAATTTCCGAGCAGGAGGCACGGGATATCGCCGCCTATCTCTATTCGATGAAATGACATCGTTGCTCGCCTAGTAGAGATCAAACCCTCCCGGCGGTCTACCGATGCCGGTTTGCCGGGACCGGCAATCGTCACCGCCTTCGGCTCGATGCCTTAGTTGCCGACGAACCTTTCGGAACCGGCCCGCATCGGCGAGGCTGCCCGCGATCAGTCGGACATCGCCGAGCGCCGCTATGCCCGGTAATCTGCTGTGCGGATTGTTTCGCGGGCATCTCGGATATGAGCTTCTTTGGCGAGTGGGCCGAGTGCAATCTCGACGTCGTCGTCCCAGTCGAATTGACGGGGTGGTTGTTTTTTTCAGAATTGGACAGTGCTGCTGAGAATTGCGTGCCACGCCGTGGGCAGACACGCCTCATGGAGCCGAAGAACCGAACGGATTTAGAGCGAAGAATCGGAACGGACCGGAGCGCCTCGGCTAATGACTTGAGCGCCGCAATCACATTTGTCAGCGGAAGGTTGCGGGCTCCTAGCCGACTTCGATGTTCCAACCGCGAGGCGACCGCGGTCGGAGTCGCCACGAACGACCGTAGCGCAATCACGTCGTTTCGGGAGACTCGTTCGATTTGGGAGCCTCGTCGGTCTCCGGCAAACGATCGCGAATGGCTTCCTCGGTTTTGCTTGCCGTCTTTTTCACGACTTTCTCGACGCGGTCGACCAACGTCTCGGCGTCGCCGCTGGAACCCTGTCGGTCAGCCTCTTCCTTTACAGTCTCATATGCTTCGGCGGCGACCTGCTTGGCTTGCTCCACGCCTTCTTCAAAGACTTCCTCGGCACTGTCACGAAGCTTGTCGCGGTAGGGGCCGAGTTGCGCGTCCTCGGCGGCGGTGTGAGGCAGCATCACGCCAATGGCGGTGCCCACGGCAAGGCCTACCGCGGCCATTGCCAGAGGTTCGCGCTGGAACAGGTCCTGAGCCGACTGCCGCACCCGCCCCGTCCTATCGGTGGCGGCCGAGCCGACCTGCCCGGCTGTGCTTCTCAATCTTTCTTTGGCGCCGCTCGCAACGTCTGCCACAGCCTCAGCCGCACCGCCTGCCACGGACGCAACCGAGCGGGCGGTATCGGAGAGCATGGAGCCGGCGGAACCTTCGCCCTCGGCACCGTACTCATCGCCGCGTGAGTCCTGCCAGGCCCCGCCCAAGCCCCTCTGGTCAGAGAAGTTTCGGGTGCCGTCAGGTTCCCTGCCGGTCGAATAGCCACCAAGTGCTGAACTGTCTACCGACGTGCCCTTGCCTAGCATCAGCCAGGCCAGGCCCGCGCCGACCAATGTAAGCGGCAACGGATTGTCCCTGACCTGAGTCTTAAGATTGCTGAGCATGGCGGATCCCTCGCCGCTGAACATCCCGGTGAATTCGTCGATCAGCTGACCTGGTGTCATCTTGCTCCGGATCGAGTCTGCCGTGTCCGTTATCTTGGCACGGGCAATGTCGGCATCGCGTTCGAGTTCGGCTGCGGATTTGTCGGTCATCTTATCTGGTCCTTGATCACGCGTGCGTCGCGTTTAAGTTGGTCTTGTGTCCGGTCGGGGGTCAACTCTGAGGGAGCCATGCTTGCCTTGCCGGAGCGCAGGAGTATGACGCCCAGTACTGCCACCACGACGCCGACGAGCAGCGAGGACCATCCGGCTCCCAGGCCGGCGCTCGCCAAGGCAATCACCAGCGCCTGCAAAAGCACCATCAGGGCGGCAAGCAGGCAAATGACGCCTCCCATTACCTCCACGGCGCCGGCGCCGGCCTTGCTTAACTTTTCTGACATTTCAGCCCGCAACAGCCTGCTTTCGGTTTGAAGCAGTGTTGTGACCTGCTGTGCCAGATCGCTGACAAGGGTTGTCAGGCTGCGAGTGTCCTGGTTGTCAGTCATGGGTTTCGCTCCAGGCTTGCATTGGCCCAGTCATCGCCGGACTGATCGGATCCTAACGGGGCTGGTTCAACTGGCTCTGCCGGTCGCCATCCCGACTCACTCGAGCTAGGACCCGTCTCGGGCGCCCGGCCTTTTCCCGACTGGCCCGGTGCTCCGGTTTGGGCAGAGGGTGGCGAGCTCTTGATGAACCGCCCCAAAGCCAGGCCTGCCAATACTGAGCCGGCGATCAGCGCCCCCGAGTTTTCGCGGCCGAACGACTGAATTTCGCCAAGCACCTCGTCGAAGGGTTTATCCTTCAGGGACGAGGAAAGCCGCTCGAGCCCGCCTGCGGCGTCAAGGGCGAATTTCGAAGCGGTCCGTTGATCATTGTTGGCAAGATGCTCGCTTGCCGCGCGCAATGCGCCGCTGAAGGCCTTGAGACTGGCGCTCATGTCGCGCTGCGTTCCCTCCGCCTTGTTGAACAATGCTTGCTTTGCTTCCGATGCGTAATCTCCGGCTTTCCTAGTGATCTCGTCACGCGCATCGTGGAGCGCTTCCGTCGCGGTCTGCTTTTCCCGTTGTAGTCTTTCCGAAAGCTCGCTTCTGGCTGTCTCGAAATCGGCCGTCTGACGGCCTTGATCGTCTTTGTCCTGCATGGTGTCTCCTAGTGGAATCCGAGGAAGGAGAGGATCGCAAGCACGACGACGACAAGGCCGATGAGATAAATAACACTGTTCATGGCGCAATCTCCTCCACTGCGCACCGAACTTGCCTGTGCTTCCCGTGTTCCCCCGGACGTCATCTTTTTTGGTAAGCGAAGCCTAACCAGCCTCAAGACGAGCTCTTGTCCTGTGCCGACGGGGGTGAGCGCGCGGTTGGAAATGATACGAGACCGGACTCCGGTGCGACTTACCGGTCGAGACGCACGTCCGCTCCGGCAGATATTCGCGGTGCAGGGGCCGGAATTTTCCGCAGTGCTTTGACAGGGCATTATCGCAGTGGGACCTGCCTGCGACCTACCACTCGATTGCTGGCCGAGCGACCATCAGCCAGAAAATCCCGAGCACGGCAGCGAAGGCGGGGAAGCCGAAGGCGAACCACAACCAGAAGAGCCGATGGTAGCGCGGCGGCAACGGCGCGCCTGCAGCGGCGGCTTGCGATGCCAGCTTGCGCATCTCCATTTGCATCCAGACGACCGGGAGCCAGAACATTCCGGTGAAGATATAGAGCGCGATCGAAAGTACGATCCAGCCCTCCGACAGCGAGTAGCCTGCCTGCCAGGCGAGCGCGGCTCCGGTCAAAGGTTGCGCGACCACGGCCGTCGCTGTGAAAAGGAAGTCGGCGACGACAACGATACGCGCCACCGCCGCAACCGTCGCGGCATTGCCGGTCCTGTGCGCGAACAGCATGAAGAAAGCGATGCCGGCGCCGGTGCCGAGCAGCACAGATGCGCCGATGACATGCAGAAATTTCAGCAGGAAATAGAGCATCAACGCTCCTCCAGCACTGCCAAGGCCACAAAGTGCAGCACCAGGATCGGCAGCACTTTGAGGAACGGCCCAAGCGGGTCGTTCCACAGATCGGGGCTCAGGAAGCTTCCGACGACCAGATAGAAGAGCGAGAGCGCGATGCCGCCATAGAGGCCTTTTCGCGCCGCCGGCCGCCAGGCTATGAGCACGCCGATGGCGATGTCGGCAAGAGCGCCGGCGATCACGATCGGTGCCGATAAGATGCCGGCCCCCGTGCCTTGCATCAGATCGACGCCGCTGCCGTAGCCGGTTGTCAGCGACACGATTCCCGTCATGATCCAGAAGACGGGCAGGACGACGAAGATCGCCGGCTTGATGAAATACAGCCGGGCAAACCATTTCTCCTGCACCGTTGCCGGATTGAGCGCGAGGAAGCCCGCCAGGGTTTGCGGGCGTATGCCGGTCGCGGCGGTCCAGTCCGAGGGATCTCCAACCGCTCCTCGGGCGATCTCCCTGGCCGCGTTGGTGCGCATCGGTGGACGCCAGCCGAACATCGCGGCAAGGTCGCCTAGGCCGTAGAGAAGCCTTGCAACAGCCGCCGGCAAGACAAACCTGGCTGCCGGAGCCCAACCGAGCCATCGGCGATAACTGCCGACGACCTCGTCCATGCTCAGTTGTTCGGGACCGACAAGTTCCAGCACGACGCGAGACGGACTGGCGGGATCGAGAAGGAAAACGACCGTTGAGACCACATCGTCGAGTAGTACCACCTGGAGCCGGCCGGTGCCGGGCATGGACGGCAGCACTGGCAGCGAAGCGAGACCCCGAAACAATGCGCTGGCCCCAAACACCGGCCGGCCGAGCACCACGGACGGGCGCAGGACCACCCAATCCAGATCAAGCGCCATAAGCGCCTGGTCCCCGGCCAGTTTCGTCGCCGAGAACGCCGAAGGCTGCGCCCGATCGACGCCTATCGCCGAGAAGTGGATCACCCGGGCAACCTCTGCCCGCACACAGGCGAGAAAGAGTGCGACCGCCGCATCGCGATGGACTTCGCGCGTCTTTTCACGGGGGCTGTCCTGCAGAACGCCGGCACAATTCACGACGGCGTCGACACCCCTGAGATGCGGTAGCCAGTCTTCGGGCTGCAGCGCCACCGCCATGTCCAGCACCAGCAATTGGTAATTGCCGGCCCGGTTTGCACCGGGGCTGCGGACCAATCCGATTACCTCATGCCCGTCGGAAAGAAGGCGTGCCACGACGGAGGCACCGATCAGGCCGGCGGCGCCGGTAACCAGGACTTTCACTGAACCCCATTCTCCGACGGCGGGAAAGTGTCGTTCATTCCGGTTTATCGCCCTCGATATTGCCCTTCATAGCGGAAAGTTCTTCCATCGTGCACAACAGTCGCGGCCGCGTCGGGTCGGAGATGTCGAGCTTGTCCCAGGGAATGCGGTACATGCTGTCGCGACTGCGCAGTCGAAAGACTTCGAGGACCGCCGTGCCGATGGCCGAAGCGGAAAGACGCTCGAACGCCGCGTAGATGCCGACATGGTACTCGGTAACCACGAGGTCGTCGCCATCCGGTTCGGCGCGTATCTCCTCGATATGGCCGATGCTTTTGCCGCGCTGCGAAAGCACATTTCTGCCTGCCAATTGCTCAAGGTTGACGGTGGCCATCATCCGGCTCCCGGGATACGCCTTATGACATGGTCGCGCAGCCAATCCTGCCAGTCGAAAATCGCCGTTTCGCGCACGTCGATGTCGAATTCGATGTCGACGCCAATGTCGCGCACCTTGTTCCAGGCGATGCGGTGCGGTTCGGCATGGCGCTTGCCGCCGAGCCTTGCCGCAAGACGCGCCATCCAGCGCCCGGATCGCTCGCCAAGCCGACGCGCCAGCGTGATCGAGCCGAGCTCAACCGCCACGATTTTGGGTGGCTTGCCCGGCCTGACCTCGGCTACCAGCCCGTCCACCTTGCCGATCTTGACCTGCTCACGGTCAACCACTTGCTTGTCCAGGATGTCGCGCAGCAAATCCATCACGTGCCTCCGAATATCTGCAAAGGAATGGTCACGATCGCGAGCACGAAACCGAGCGCAATGATGAAGATGACCGCGGCATTCGCGATCATGCCATTGCGGTGCTCGCCGACATAACGCTCGTCATTCAGCAGGAAAAGGAACGGCACCACGGTCAGCGGCAGGCTGGCGGCCGTCAGCGCCATGGAAAAGATGGTTAGCTTCAGCGGATCGAGACCCAGGGCGATCGGAATGGCGGCGAGAAACAGCGAGACCGTGTAGACGGTGCTGAAGCCGGGATCGTCGCGCGGTTTCAGGTCCTCGCCCCAGGTCCAGCCGAAACCCTGCGCCACTAAGTACGCTTGCTGCAGCCCGATTTCGAGCGCAGCGCCGAAGCAGGCTATGCCTAGTGAAGCAACGAACAGGACGAACCCCCAGAAACCGAAGATCTGGATCAGCATCAGCGGCAATTGATGGTAGTCGTCGACCTGCTCTATGCCGTGCGCCGCCAGCACGAGCGCCGCCACGATCAGCACGCCGATCGAGATTGTGCCGCCAAAACTCATTCCCAATCCGGCAATGGCCCGATTGGTCCCGAGATAGCTCTTGTCCCACTGGTCCTCGATGGCTCCCGACGAATAGAACATGAACAGGTAGGGCGAGACCGACGCACCAAGAATACTGACCGCCATGAACCAGTAATTGGCCGCGTCGTGCTCGGGCAGACTGGGCACGGCACCGGCCGCGACCTGCCCCCAATCGGGCTTCAGCATGACGGCGCCAACCACGAAGCACAACGTGACCAGGCCGAGGATCGAGACGCCCTTTTCAATGAAGCCGAACGTGCCTTTCCAGAGGAACAGCCATGCCAGAAAAGCGACCGGCAGGGCCCACCACTGAAAGCCGATGCCGGTGGCGAGTTCGAGCGCAATGGCGACACCGCCGATCTCAGCTGCCATGACCATGAAGTTGACCAGCAAAGTCGCAAGCAACGGCCACAGAAAGGCGGTGAAGCCAAACCGTTCCCGGATCCCGTCGGCGATGGTGTGATGGCTGACGGCGGCGAAGCGGCCGGCCATCTCGACCAGGAAGATGATGCATATCGTGCCCAGGAGGACGGCCCAGATCAGCTGGAACCTGAACGCTGCACCCGCCTGTGCGGCGGTTGCCATCGATCCGACCTCGAGAAAGCCACCAACGCTGGTGACGATGCCCAGCGATATTTCGAGCAGCTTCTTCATGGTTTCGGCGCGAAATGTTTGGCGTAGGATGCATTCAGGGCGGCGGTGGCAGCCCGGAGATCCTGCTGCGCCTGTTCCGCCTCCGATCGGTTGCCGTCCTGCACCGCCGTCGCGGCGCGTGTCACCGCCGCCGACAGCTGTCCGATTACCGCCGTCAGACCGGCTTGCTCGCTGGGCTCAGGCGACTTGGCGGACTGGATTTGCGCACTGGCATCGACGAGCGCCTTGCCGACCGATTGCAACATGCGCGACGTATATGTCGAAGGGGCTGCCCCGGCGGCCCAGGCACCCAGGACCAGCGATGCGGTCTGTGCGGCCGAAGCCGCGGTTTTCGACTGCTGCTCGATCTGGTCGGAAGGCGAGCATGCCGTCAGCACAAACGTTGTCAGCAACAGGCACAGCCGGTCCGGTCGAAGACCAATAGCTGCAATGGCATCTACAATACGTGCTTGTAGCGTTGCTGCCACACGATTGTTCTCCCCGGCACCAGGCGACCTCGGCGTACAATTTCATCTAGGGCGCCCGGTGGTCACGTCAACTGAACCGTCGGGAACTGCCTGGCAACGCGGAACAAACCTTCGATCGCCGGATTAGGGATATCAGGAGGCAAAGGTCATGGACAAGGAAGAGCGTATCAGGCAGCGGGCCCATGAGATATGGGAGCGCGAAGGCCGTCCGCAAGGACGCGAGCGCGAGCATTGGGACCAGGCCGTGCAGGAGATCGAAGCTGAGGGCTCCGAAGCCGAACGCGGTCCGGTCGTGCCCGATCCAACGGTTGAGACCGGCTCCGATCCCGAGGTGCGCGGCAGCAAGCGGCGGGGGAAGTGAGCCCCAATGCCTCGTCTCGTCGCCTGGATCGTGGTCGTACTGGTCGTGCTCTTCGCCGCATGGCTGATGCTTGGGCGCGACAGGACCAGCACTGGTGGCGAAACTCAGCCCTCGCCACATGCAATAGACCAGAATGGATAGGAGCTGACATGACGGCTAGGGAAAGCCATCCCGAACAGGACCCTGCGGAAGGATCGCGATCGACGATAGAAAAGCAGCTCCGCAAGGAGCAAGGCGGCGAGGCGCAAAATCGTGAAGCCAAGCCAACTTCCGACAAATCCGGCAGCAAGGCCAAGTTGCCTCCGGAAGCGCCGAAGAAAGGCTCAGGCCTGGCCTGAGCGGCTGGTTTCACGTATCCACGTCGTCATTCCTCCTCGCTCCGTCGCGCGAGTGGTTGTCATTCGGGCAGATCGCCGGCAGCCGCTTCTGTCCTCTTTCCAGTCGAGCCCGGTGCCTTGAAATAATGGGGATAGCGTTCCCGGACGATTGCGAGCACCTCGAAGATGCGGCGAAGATGCGTTCGCATCGCCTCTTCCGCCGCAAATGCGTCGGCCTGCTCGAGCGCATCGACGATCCGCCGATGTTGGCCGAGAACCACCGACATGCTGTCGAGGCGCGGGAAAGACAAGAAGCGGAAGCGGTCCATGTGCAGCTTCGCCGCGCTGATGTCGGCCCAGATTCCGGGGAAGCCGGCATGGCTGGCGATGTGCTGGTGGAACAGCTCGTCCGACTTGAAGAAGCGCCTGTCGTCCGAAATGGAGGCGAACGTCTCCTGGACCGCCAGTTCGCCTTTGAGCATGGCGAGCAGTTCGGCGCGGCGCGGGCTCTCGACCGCACGTTTGACCAGGCCGACTTCGAGCGCTTCGCGCAGGAACTGCGATTTCTCGAGATCGGCGATCCGCAGCGGCGCCACCATGCTGCCGCGCTGCGGATAGATGTCGATCAGGCCAAGTCCGGCCAGCCGGGCGAGCGCCTCCCTGACCGGCGTGCGGCTCACGCCGAGGGCTTCCGACATCGCCTTTTCGGAAATCAGCTCGTGCGGCTTCAGGCGGAAGGTCAGGATCTGGTCGAGCAGGACCTCGAACGTCCTCGCCGCGACTGAAGCGCCGGGGCCGGTTTCGCCAAGCCGCCCCTCGGTGATGGTCCGCATTCCCAAAAGCCCTGCCATCGGCAATTCCCTTAAAGGCTCGGCAGCTTCAAGCCATTCATGAAATGGCTGCGCAAGCAGCAGCGCCGACGTTATTCCTTGCGCGGAGAACCGCCGATGCGCGCCAGCAGGCCGCCATCGACGCGCACGACTTCGCCGGTGATGAAGGAGGCATCGTCGGACAGCAGGAAGGCAACGACGGCCGCAATCTCTTGCGGCTGGGCGGTGCGGCCGAGCGGATGCATGTTGTCAAGGATGCGCAGGATCTCGTCGGGCTTATCGTTGAGCTTGACCGCATCCCGCAGCATCGGCGTGTCGACCGCGCCCGGAGCCACGGCATTGACGCGCACACCGAGCGGCGCATAGTCGACGGCCATGGATTTGACCAGCCCGATCAAGCCGTGCTTGGCCGTGCTGTAGGCCAGAACCCCTTCCTGGCTGGCCAGGCCTTGCACCGAGCTCATATGGACGATGGCGCCGCGGCTTTGCCGCAGCAGCGGCATCGCCGCGCGGGAGAGCAGATAGGCAGCCTTAAGGTTGACGTTCATCACCTCGTCCCAAAGCGCCTCGTCCGTGGTCTCCACCGTTCCGTAACGCTGGATGCCGGCATTGTGGGAAAGCATGTCGAGCCCGCCGAACGCGGACCGGGCAAGCTCGACGGCGCGGCAGCAGGCTTCAGTGTCGGCGGTCGAGCCGAGCACGGTGTGCACGGTCACGCCGCGCGCCGCAAGCTGCGCCGCGACCTCGTCCAGCTGATCGCCCACACGGTCGAAGAGGATCAGGTCGACACCTTGCTCGGCCAGCCTTTCGGCGACAGCACGGCCGATGCCCATGGCCGCCCCGGTGACCAGTGCGCGTTTTTTTAACTCAGCCATTTCTCCTCCCACGAACAGTTGCAGGGGCTGCCATGGTAGTCGGTCAGCGACGCATGGCGTACCCTTTTCGCCGAGCCGGCCCGAGCGTATTCGGCGTCATGTCGATCCTTGCATGAAGGCCAGTGTTTCCGCGCGCGTCGGCGCGCCGAGCCGTCCGCCAAAACGCAGGCACTTCAGCGCGGCGGCAGCACTTGCCACTGCTATGGCCTGCTCTTCGTCCCAACCTTCGGCCAGGCCGAGAGCGAAGGTGCCGTGAAACACGTCGCCCGCCGCCAGCGTGTCGACGGCTTCGACTCGCGGCGACGGCAGATGACGGACATCATTGCTGCTCGGGTGCTGGAACGCGGTGCCGTTCGCCCCATCGGTGATCGCGACGAAGGCGCCGGTCCGTTCGCCCAGAATAGCGACGGCGGAACCGGCGGAAACCTCTGGACCGCAAAGGATACGCGCCGCGGGCAGCGAAGCAACGACATGCGAGGCGAGCGGCAGCAGTCGGTCGAGCACCGGTCGCGACGCAATATCGGCGTCGAGGATCGCCGGAATGCCGCATTCGCGGGCCTTCGCCAGCGCCATCGCGGCGGCTCCGGGCCAACGAACGTCGACCAGGACGGCGTCGAAGCGGGAAAAATCCACGGGCGGAAGACGGTCCGGATCGGCTTGCGTGACGGCATCGTAGAAGGGCACGATCATGCGCTCGCCGGCGGCATCGACCAGGATCGTGGCAATGGCCGAGCGGCCACCTTCAACCCTGCGCACCAACGAACAGTCGACCCGCTCCGCCTCCATCTGGGCGATGACATCGCGGCCGACGGCATCGTTGCCGACGCTTGCCCATAGCCAGACCTGCCCGCCCTGGCGGCTTGCCGACGCGGCGGCACTTGCCGCCATGCCGGCCGCGATCTGCACGGCCTCGCTCGGCAGGAACTTGCCGGCGCCGGACGGCAGGACATCGAGGCGCAAGATCGTGTCGTAGGTGAGCGCGCCGACGCAGAGCAGGCGGGGCGCCCTCATTGCAGCCTGTAGCCGCGCTGATGGGCAATCGCCGTCATTACGCCTCTCAGTTCGGCAAGGCCGCGAAGACGGCCTATCACGGGGTAGCCGGGATGGGTGTGCCGCGTGGCGTCATCGATCAGCTCGTGGCCGTGATCCGGGCGAAACGGCAGCAGCGCCGGTTGCCCGGCGTCGCGGCGGCGTTGCTGCTCGTCGAGCAAGATCGAGACCACCGAAACCATGTCTACATCCCCGTTCAGATGCTCGGACTCCATGAATGACCCGTCCGGATCCTTGCTGACGTTGCGCAGGTGCACGAAGTTGATCTTATGCGCAAAGCGCCTGGCGATGGCGGGCACGTCATTGGCCGGATTGGCGCCCAGCGACCCCGTGCACAAGGTAAGGCCGCTATGGGCCGATGGCACCGCGTCCAGGATAAACGCGATGTCGTCGGCGTTCTTGACGATCCGGCACAGGCCGACGAGATCGCGCGGCGGATCGTCCGGGTGGATCGCCAACGTGACGCCCGCCTCTTCGGCCGCCGGCAGCACGTGTTCAAGAAAACGGACGAGATTCTCGCGCAGCCGGTCGTGCGACAGGCTCGACTGCTCGGCCACCACTTCGCGCAATTCCGCTATGTCATAGCGCTTGAAGGCGCCCGGCAGGCCGGCCATGATGTTGGCAAGCAGACGCTCTTTTGACGCATCCGGCGTCGCCTCAAACCATTCGCTCGCCCGCTGGAGAACATCGGACGCATAGTCGCGCTCAGATCCCTTGCGCTGCAGCATGTAACAATCGAACGCGGCAAGCTCGTGCATGTTCATGCGGAGCGCCCGTCCGCCGCCCGGCAGCGGCGCAGCCAGGTCGGTCCGGGTCCAGTCGAGGATCAGCATGAAGTTGTAGCAGACCGTGCGCACACCGCAGGCGCCGAGATTGCGTAAGGTCTGCCTGAAATTCTCGTAGAGCCGGTCGAGATCGCCGCGGCCGAGCTTGATGTCCTCGTGCACGGGCACGCTCTCGACGACGCTCCATTTGAGGCCCATCGCCTGATCCGCCTCGATGAGCGCCTGGCGCTGCCTGATGGCGTGGATCGGCCAGACTTCGCCGTAAGGAATGTCGTGCAATGCCGTCACGATGCCGGTCGCGCCGGCCTGCCTGGCATGGGCAAGCGTTGCCGCGTCGCTCGGGCCAAACCATCGCCACGTCTGCTCCATTCGACCTCCAGCTACGGAATTCCCCGACGAGACTGCTGTCTATTGGATGCTACCATGGCAGTCAATTGCTTGCCGCAGCCCAGTGCTGTGTCCGCGTTCGGGCGGCCGCCCTTAGAGATTACAACGATACGTGGCGTTCAGATTGAACGGCTACGCAAGATCCGGGTTTCGGCTGGCCCAAAGCATGCCGCGCTCGAACATCGTACGCATTTGCGGCACTGCGAACTCGTCGGCGGTGTGGCCGAGTGCGCTGTAGAAGACGCGGCCCTTGCCGTAGCGGCGCTTCCAGACAACCGGCATGACGACGCCGGCGATGAAATCGAGATGCTCGCCGGTGAAAGTAGTCGTCGCCAGCACCTCGTTGGTCGGATCGACATGCATGTAATACTGCTCTGAACGGTACGCGAAGCCGTCGATGCCCTGCATGACCGGATCGTCTGGCATGGTGATATCGACGTGATAGTCGATGATGTTGCCTGGATGGGCGACCCACTGGCCGCCGGTCATGAACTGGTATTCCGGCTCGTTGCGGAAGCTGTCGCACATCGTGCCGTGAAAGCCCGCAAGGCCGGTGCCGGCCCCGACGGCGTTGGTCAGGTTTTGCAGTTCCGGCTTTTCGATCGTCGACATGGTGATCACCGGGACAATGAGATCGAGCTTGCCCAGTTGCGGATCGGCAAGCGCCGAAGTCCCCTGCTCCAGCTGCACGTCGAAGCCGTTGCCGGCCAGCATCTCCTTGACGATGTGGGCGCTACGGGCCGGCGTGTGGCCTTCCCAGCCGCCCCAGAAAATCAGTGCCGTCTTGCTCATCGTGTCATCCCCTATTCCAGAATTCCGAAAGGTAGATCGGCGTGCATTGGCGCCGGCCGCGCGCAGCCATATCTCAGGTCGATACGCCGCCCTGTCTCTGCTGAAGAGATGATCGATTCCATGATTTCCAGGACATGGAGGGAAAGATCGAGGCTGGCGCGGTGTTGCCTGCCCGAGACGATCGCCTGCGCCATGTCGGCGAGGCCGAGGCCCCGGTAATTGCCGTCGCCATAGGAATGGATCTGATCGGCCACCGTCCAGTCGCCCTTGCGCTGGCTGGTCCTGATGTCGCCCTGGAACTGATTGGGATCGGAGACGATCATCGAGCCGGTGGTCCCGTAAAGTTCGATGTGATTGTGTTCATGCTTCCAGACGTCGAAGCTGGTGGTGATCGAAACCGCCGCGCCGTTCTCGAATGTGAGCAGGCCGGAAATATGGGTCGGCACCTCGACCTGTATCGTTTCGCCCTGGCGCGGTCCGGAACCGATGGTGCGGGTGGCATAGGATGCCTTTGCCTGCCCCATCACGGATTTTGCCGGACCCAGGAGATTGAACAGGCAGGTCAGATAGTACGGTCCCATGTCGAGCATTGGCCCACCGCCGGGCTGATAGTAGAAATCCGGATTGGGATGCCAGAGCTCGTGGCCGGGCACCTGCATGAAGGCAGAGCCGGCGACAATAGTCCCAACCGCATCCTCATCGACCAGGCGCCGCGCCGTCTGGTGGGAGCCGCCAAGAAAAGTGTCGGGTGCGCAGCCGACGCGCACGCCCTGTTCGCGCGCGGCCGCGACCAGCCGCTCGGCGTCGCTGAGCGTCGTTGCCAGCGGCTTCTCGGAATAGACGTTCTTGCCTTGCCCGACAGCCTGCAGGCCGACCGGCACATGATGCTGCGGCGTCGTCAGATTGAGCACGATCTCAACGCGCGGATCGGCCAACAGCGCGTCGACCGGCATGGCAGCCAGGCCGTAGGCAGCTGCCTTGGCCTCGGCTGCCGTCCGGTTGATGTCGGCGACGCCGACAATGTCGAGCACCGGGAATTGTGGCGATGCCTTCAGATAGGCATCCGAAATGTTGCCGCAGCCGATAATGCCGACACCGATCCTCCGCATGGGCTTCTCCTCAAAAGGCGGCATTGATGAAACAGCAGAACTCGTTTGTCACCCCCCTTTCGGCCGGACGCGGTTGTCCCGTGACAAGTGCTTACCTCGAGAGCCTCAGAACCGCCGCCCGATCACAATCGCGCGCTTATGCGCGAGCCGCTTGCTTTCGAGGTCGAACGGCCGGTACTCAGCAACACTGCTTCCTGTAGCTTGCTCGACATTTTGATGCCGGCTTTGAGCACAGCACAGATTTTCACCCGTAGAAGGACGCACATGATCCGCCCACAAGGAACCATCGCACCGATCCTGACGCCGTTCGAAAACGACGGCTGCATTGCCCGCGACCTCTGGATATCACACGCCAAGTGGGTGCTGGATCAGGGAGCGCATTTCCTGTCGCCGTTCGGCACCACGGGCGAGGCGTTGTCCGTCTCGTTGCGCGAGCGCATGCAGGCGCTGGAGTGGCTGGTCGAGGCCGGCGTTTCGCCAAGCCGTCTTATGCCCGGCACCGGTGTCACAGCACTTGCCGAGACTGTCGAGCTGACCGCGCATGCCGTCGGGCTCGGCTGTGCCGGGGTGATGGTGCTGCCGTCGTTCTTCTATACGGCCGCCGGCGACAACGGTCAGGCCCGTTATTATGGCGAGCTGATCGATCGGGTGGCGAACCCGGCGATGAGGATGATCCTCTACCACATCCCGCAAAATTCCGGCGTAGCGGTGAGCCCGGCGCTGACCGCCCGCTTGAGCGAAGCGTTTCCCGATGTCGTGGTGGCTTACAAGGACAGCGCCGGCGACTGGAACAACACCGCGGCGGTCATTGCGGCAGCCCCAAGGGTCGCGGTGTTCCCGAGTTCGGAAGCACAGCTGACGAAAGGCCTCGCCAACGGTGCTGCCGGCTGCATCTCGGCGACAGTCAATCTGAATGCCGCAGCGATCCGGGCCCTCTACGACGCAGTGCTGGCGGGAGAGGACACTACCGACGCGGATGCCGCCATCAGGGCGTTCCGCAAAATCATCCAGGACGCTGGCCTCATCACTGCGATGAAGGCAGTGCTGGCGGTACGGTCCGGCGACAGACGCTGGCTGAATCTGCGCGCGCCGCATGAGAACGCGACGCAAGCCACCGGCGAAGCCGTGCTCGCCGCTCTCGGCCCGCTAGCCGACCATATCGGCCGGAGCTGACTATCGGGCCGTGTTCAGGGCGGCAGCAGCGCGTATCAGCGCCTTGAACGCATTCTCATCTATGTCTTCGCCCTCACGGATATCGATGGCGCGCCTGGTGTTGCCTTCGAGGCTGGAGTTGAACAGGCCGGAAGGGTCCTGCAGCGAGGCGCCCTTTGCGAAGGTCACTTTCACGACGTTCTTGTAGGTCTCGCCAGTGCAGATTATTCCGGCGTGCGACCACACCGGAACGCCTCGCCACTTCCACTCCTCGACCACTTCCGGGTCGGCCTGCTTGATGAGGGCGCGGACATGGAAAAGCGTCTTGCCTCGCCAATCGCCCAGTTCGCTGATCCTCGCATCGATCAGCTGAGAGGGAGAGTTGCCTGCATTTCCTTCCATCGAGTCACTCTTCATCATCATTGTCGCTTTCCCTTGGTTGTTGCCGCTCGCCCGTCACATGAATACCGCTAGTCGGCACCGGATTTGCCGAGATGACTGGCATTCCACTCACATTCGCTCGCCAGGCAACTGGCTGGCTTGCTTTATCCAGTCGGCGAGTTGAGCTTCGTCGAGCAGGTCGTCCTCGTAGATATCGAGGTAGCGCACGTCCTTGTGCTTGGACTCACCGGGTGGGACGGGACGCAACGACGCGCCGCGGAAGAAAGCCAGCTTGATGTACTTTGTGAAGCAATGGAAGTTGAGGAACCAGCCTTGGCCTTCGACGCCATAGAAGGGCGAGTTCCATTTGACGGCCTTGCGCACGTCAGGGACGTTGCGCACGATGAGCGCGTCGAGGCGACGCCCGACGTCGCGTTTCCAGCCCAGCATGGCCGCGATGTAGGCCTGCACAGGAGCGTCACCATCACCCTTCGGGATCTGCGGGTTGCCGCCTGCGAGGAGGACCGGCTTGGCGGCTGCAGGCTTGGCGGCGGACTTCTTCGCGACCGCCGATGACTTGATGGACGTCTTGTTGGCCATTCGTTCACTCCAATGCGCCGGTGCCCCCCGCGCTGCGCCGCTTGGGCGCGTAAGGCAGCACGAACATGTACAGTCCGGTAAGCAGGAGCAAGCCGAGTGGAAACAGCGGCAAGAGGTATACCCAGTAGAAGGGTTCCTTGCCTACTCCCAGGCTGAGGAAGATGGCGGCGACGACCGCCGCAAAGATGATCGACAGCCAGCGGTGGATCTGCCGAACCCATTTGTTCCAATCCATTGGGATCTCCTCTGAAGACGAACCGAGCGGATCGGGCGGCCCGTTTGGCGGCTCCCGCCGGGCAGCCACGCCACTGAATGCGTGCCTTACCAGCGCCACAGCTGTGTGATTTGAACGAGATTGCCGCAGTTGTCGTTCAGCTGGGCTATGATCGAGCCGGTTACTTCGGTCGGCGGCATGGTGAACTTGGCGCCGCGCGCTTTGATGCGCTCGTAGTCCCCCTTGACGTTATCGGTGAAGAACATGACCGCGGGCTGGCCCTGCTGGAAAATAGCTTGCTGGTAGGTCTTTGCAGCGGGGTTGTCATTGAGCGCGAGTTGCAGCTCGGCACCGTCCGGCTCGTCGGGTGATGCGACGGTCAGCCAGCGAAACGGCCCATTGCTGAAATCGGCCTTCTTGGTAAAGCCGAGCGTTTCGGTGTAGAAACCCAGAGCCTTTTCCTGGTCATCCACGTATACTTTGGTCAACTTGATCTTCATTGGCTTGCCTCCATTATCGCTCCGCCATCTGCCGCCCTGTAACAGAGCCCTTGCTTGAATAGCGCAGGCGGATCTCAGTCCGTTCGCGCAAGAACCTGCTCCAGATCGTCAAAGAACCTCGGCCAGCCGACTTTGGCACCCCGGAAGTAAGGCTGCTGATCCGGCCGGAAGCCCGACTGTTCCATACGCAAGCGGGCGCCGATGCTCGTGGGGGTGATCGTCCAGGAGACGACACTCTTGAGATCCTTGGTATCCCACGTGTAAGTCAGCGTTCTGTTAGGCTCGACCGTCTGGACCTGACATTCGACAGAGCCCCAGGCCGCGTGAAGGTTGAAACGGTGGTCCGCGACAGGTTTGAAGTCGTTTTTCATGAGCCACTCCTCGATCAAGTGTGGTTGCGTGAGCGCGCGCCAGATCTTCTCGGGCGGATAAGCGATTTCCCGTTCGACAATGACGGAGAGCGTTTCGGTCGCTATTTCGTTCACTGGTCCATCCTTTTGAGCAGGTCCTCGAGGTCGTCGAACCGGCTCTGCCAGAACCCGGTCATCTGGCTTGTCCAGTCGATCAGGGGGGCAAGCGCAGCGATCTGCGCGCTATAATGGGTCTGCCGTCCCGCATGGCGGTCGCGCACCAGCCCCGCCTGACGCAAAACCCCGAGATGTTTCGACACGGCCGGTTGCGAGATCCCGGCCTGAGCCGTCAGAGCGCCGACTGTCTGCTCTCCCTCGCGACACAGTCGC
The DNA here is from genome assembly GCF_040319515.1 of Mesorhizobium sp. M0909. Lineage (NCBI taxonomy): Bacteria > Pseudomonadati > Pseudomonadota > Alphaproteobacteria > Hyphomicrobiales > Phyllobacteriaceae > Mesorhizobium > Mesorhizobium sp. M0909. The sequence continues at coordinate 178,051 of NZ_JAMYOA010000006.1, read as the reverse complement.
TCAAAAATAGCGCGCCGAGTCGGATCGGCAAGTGTTCTGAAGAGCACATCGTGAGCGTTTGGCATTGGGATAGATAACCCTTCGGCTATTGATCGATGCATAACCACCGGGATATGTGTGAGTCAAGCGGGAAGCGGCATAATTCTCGTTGCAGGAGCGGTCACCTGCTTCGCTCACGCAGCCACTTGCTTATTCGCCGTGCACTGGAATTGTCACACGTGATGCGCTATATGACCATCTACATGGTCAGGAGCTGACATGGACGCGGTCAATCTGGCGGACGCCAAGGCACATCTGAGTGAGCTCATCGACCGGGTCGAGGCTGGAGACTCGATCGACATAACCCGGCGTGGCAAGCCGGTCGCCAGGCTCACGGCCGTGGCCCGCCCTCGCAAACGGATCGACGCCGTCCTGCTCCAATCCCTGACCGCGACCATGCCTCTGCAGGCTCAGGCTGCCGCCGATCTGGTGCGATCGATGCGAGATGGCGATCGCTATTGATGTCCTATCCCGATACTTCGCTGATCGTCGCGGCGCTATCCAACGAAGCCATTACCGCGCGCGTTCAGGGCTGGCTGGCGGAGCAGGACCCAGCGCAACTTGTGATCAGCGACTGGACCATCACCGAGATGTCCTCCGCCATGGCGATCAAGCTTCGGACAGGACAGATCGACTTGGAGCAGCGCGCGGCTGCGCTCGCGATGTTCAATAAGCTGGTCGCTGAGAGCTTCACCGTGCTGCAGGTGACGGGCGGGCATTTTCAGGTCGCCGCGAAATTCGCCGATCAGCATATGCTCGGGCTTCGTGCTGGCGACGCCCTGCACCTCGCGACGGCATCGGAGCATGGCGCCACAGTGTGGACCCTCGACCAGCGGCTCGCCGAGGCAGGACCGATTCTCGGCGTACCGACGCAGTTGCTGGCATGATCAAGGCCTCTCCTCCAAAATGAATATACCCAAGCTGCGTTGCGAGTTGATCACGCTCATTGAAGGGAGCTGGCCGGGAGCGAACTGACGGCTTTCGATGTTGCCCTAGCGGCGCGTCGGGCACGCAGAGCGATGCTGTCAACCACAAGCGTCTGCACGGGCGAGGAGAAAGGCCGCTTCGCGCGCGTTGCGGGTGAGCTTGGCCGCAGCCTCGAATTCGGCGCGGGCCTCGGCCAGCCGGCCGGCCCGAAACAGAAAATCGCCCCTCGCCGCTGGCAATGGCGCATAATTGCGCAAGGCGGCGGCGTCGGCAATCTCGTCCACCAGCCGCAGGCCCGCTTCAGGCCCGAAGGCCATGCTGTGGGCGACCGCTCGATTGAGATCGACCACCGGCGAGGGCATCACTGCTCGCAGCCGGTCGTAGAGCGCGGCGATGCGGGGCCAGTCGGTATCGGCCGCACTGCGCGCCCGCGCGTGACAGGCTGCAAGCGCGGCCTGCAACACATAGGGGCCATCGCCCCCGAGAGCTTCGGCACGGGCCAGCGCGTCAAGTCCCCGGCGGATCAGCAGTTGGTCCCAGCGTGCGCGGTTTTGCTCGGTCAGGGTCAAGAGGGCGCCGTCCGGCCCGATGCGTGCGGGCAGGCGCGATGCCTGGATTTCCATCAGAGCCAGCAGACCGAACACCTCGGCATCCTCGGCCATCAGACCCGCCAGCATACGGCCCAGCCGTTGTGCCTCCAGGCACAGGCCCGGCCGGACAAGGTCGTCGCCGGCCGTGGCAGCATAGCCTTCATTGAAGATGAGGTAGATGACCTCCAGCACCGAGGAAAGACGCACTGCACGCTCGGCACCGCGCGGCACCTCGAAGCTAAGCCCGGCCTTTCCGATCGTCCTCTTCGCGCGGACGATGCGCTGGGCGATCGTCACCTCGCTCGACAGGAAAGCACGGGCGATCTCGTCCGTCGTCAGGCCGCCGATGACACGCAGCGTGAGCGCTGCGCGAGCGTCGGCCGAAAGTATCGGGTGGCAGGCTGTGAAGATGAGGCCCAGCAGCTCGTCGCCAAGATCGTCGTTCATGGCCATTTCGTTTCCCTCGGCCGTACGGTCGCACTCGCCGTCCAGCTCCCGCGCGATCTCCTCATGCTTGCGCTCGCGCATCTTGTCGCGACGGATCGCGTCGATGGCGCGGCGTTTGGCGACCGTCATCAGCCAAGCGCCGGGATTGGCCGGAACGCCGGTCCTGGACCATTCGGAGAGGGCTATGACCAGGGCGTCCTGCACCAGTTCCTCTGCAAGGTCGACATTGCGCACGAGGCGGGCCAGACCCGCAATGAGCCGGGCCCGTTCAATGCGAAAAATCGCCTCGATCGCCTGGTGCGTCTCGCCTGCGGTCATGCTGCCTTGTCGGCCAAAGCCACAATGGAGGCAAGCAGGTTGCGGCCGACAGGTTCAGTTGCCGCTGCGCTTCTCGCGCGTCCGGTCACGGATTTCCGTGACCTCCGGCGTCAGATTCCCATTGCCAATCAGCCATCTCGTACAGCGGCCGGATTTCGATCTCGCTCGGTCCTGGCATGGGATTGGGGCAGCGCTTCACCCAGGCGACCGCCTCGTCCATGTCCTTGACTTCCCAGAGCCAAAAACCGGCGACCAGTTCGCGGGTCTCGGCGAAAGGCCCGTCGATGACCGTCCGGCGGGGACCATCGAACGCAACGCGCTTGCCCTGCGAGGAGGGCTTGAGGCCGTCGGCGTCGAGCAAGATGCCGGCATTGCGCAGCTCGTCGTTAAATCTGCCCATCGCCTCCATCGCCTCTTTCGCCTCGGGCGTCGGGAGAAAGCCCTTTTCGCTGTCCTCGGTAGCCTTCACGAGCACCATCACACGCATCGTCTGTCTCCTTGTTTGAGCCGGCCTCACCGACCGGCAGCGAAACGACGAACGGAGTTTAGGAAATCGACATTGTCCTGCAGATTTTTTTTCGAGCTTGAAGAGAAAGATGCCGATGGCTGCTCCCCTGGTCAGGGGTCGCGATGGCGCGATATCGAGATTGGGCGCTACGCTGGTCGCGGATTGTAAGTAATTCTACGCTAAAGTCCTCCGCGTCCAGCCGCGTTGGTTCCGCTCTTGGACCCGACACGCATGAGTGGCCTGCCTAAAGCATTTCGGGACGTTTAGAAGCCTCGCGGATCGCCTTGTGCACGCGGCGCTGCAAATCCATGAAGGCCGGAGTTTCCATGACCTCTTCCCGGCGCGGGCGCTCGATATCGACATTGAAGGTCTGCATGATGCGTCCCGGCCCGATCCCCATTACGACGATGCGGTCCGACAGGTAGACAGCTTCTTCCACATCATGGGTGACGAAGAGCACGGTGAGCCTGTGCTCCTCCCAGATCTGCGTCAGGAGTTCCTGCATCTGATGCCTGGTCAAGGCATCGAGCGCGCCAAAGGGCTCGTCCATCAGAAGCATTTTGGGTCGATAGGAAAGGGCACGCGCTATGGCCACGCGTTGCTTCATGCCGCCCGAAAGCTCAGACGGATAGCGATTGGCGCTATGAGGGAGCTTGACCAGATCGAGATGCTCGCGCGCTATCCTGCGGCAGGTCGCGCGGTCATGACCCGCGGCCTTGAGCGCGAACTCGATGTTCTGCTGCGCCGTCAGCCAGGGAAGCAGGGTGTAGGACTGAAAGACGACGCCGCGGTCGAGGCCCGGCCGCAGGATCGGCGCACCATCGATAGCAAGATCTCCCGCGTCGAAATCCTGCAGTCCGGCAACGATCGACAGCAGCGTGCTCTTGCCGCAACCCGACGTGCCCACCAGCGAGACGAACTCGTTGTCGGCAAGATCGAGATTGATATCGCGCAGCACTTCCGTGCGCCGTGCGCCCGTGCCGAAGCTTTTGTGGAGGCCTTCGATCCGCAGTTTGGGCAAACTCATCGGCCCGGCCTCATTGCACGTGGCCCTCCTGCCGGAACAGCACTTTTCCCAGTGCCTTCATGACCTGGTCGGTAATGAGGCCAAGCACGCCCAGCAGCAGGATGTAGCCGATGATGGTGTTTGTCTGGAAATAGCGCTGGGACACGGTGATGCGGTAGCCGAGGCCTGATGTCGCCGCGACAAGTTCCGCCAACACCAGCCAGGTCCATGCCCAGCCGAGACTTATGCGCAACGTATCCCAGATGCCTGGCAAGGCGCTGGGAACGACGATGCGCGTCAGGATCTTGCGATCCGGCAGGCCGAGCGTCCTGCCAAGGCCGATGAAATCAGCGGGAACCCGCTTCACATTGTCCATGATCATCAGCACCTGCTGGAAGAAGGTGCCTATGAAGATGATCAGGAATTTCTGGGCATCGCCCGTCCCCGACCACAGGATGGAGAGAGGCACGAAAGCGACCACCGGCATGTAGCGGATGAAATCCACAAGTGGCTCGATCGCCGCTTCCCAGGTTCTGAAGCTGCCGATCAGCACGCCGATCGGAATCGCCAATGCGGAGGCGATGAGAAAGCCAACAGAAATACGGTATATCGAGGTCCTGAGATCCAGCCATAGCGTGCCGTCACCCGAGAGCTTGCCGAGCTGGGTCACCACGCTTCCCGGCGACGGCAGGAAAATTGGCTTTACCAGTCCCAGCCCCGTTGCCGCCCACCAGGCGAGGCCGAGGCCGGCAAAGACGGCCACTGCTATCATCAGGAAGCGCGAGCGTGCGATGGGCGCGCCGACCCCGGCGGAGGGGCGACGGCGCATCGGCTGTTTGATCGCCGGCCCCGGCGCTGCGTGAGACGGGCTTGGCTCGGTCGCACGCTGCTCGGACATTTGCGTCACCACCGCGAGCCGGCCCTCGTCATTTCGCGGCCTTGACGAATGACGGGTCGATCATCTGTTCGGGCGTCACGTCCGCCTGCAGCAGCCCGGCGTTCTTGGCGGCCGCCTCTACATCCGCAAATGTCTTGGTGGAGAACTCCCCGGTCAGCGCATCCTTGTTTTCGGCGAGAGTATAGTAACGCACGCCATCAAAGGCGGTGTTGAGGTCTTCGACGCTCGACCCGACCGCCTTGGAGATGATCGCCCGGCCGTCGGGCGTGTCGGCGTTGTAGGCCTTCAGGGCCGCATCCCAGGTCTTGATCATGGCAAGCACCTGGCCGGGACGCGACTTGATCACCTCGTCGCGCACCACGAATACGTCACTGATCAGGCCGGGATCTTCGCCCGCGGTGAAGAGCAGCTTGAGGTCTTTGTTCTGCGCTCTTGCCGCGGTCAGATAAGGCTCATAGGTGACTGCGACTGGAACCTGGCCGGCGATCAAGGCGCTGCCGGCATCCGCCGCCGGCATTGGAACCGGCTGGACATCGGCGATCGACATGCCGTTCTTGGCGAGCGCGTATTTGAGCAGGATGTCGCTCGTCGTGCCTTCCTCAAAAGCAACCTGTTTGCCCTTGAGGTCGGCGACGGTGGCGATGTCCTTGCCGGCGATCATGGCGTCTGCCGTCATGCTGACGTCGAGCAGAAGCACGATCTTCACCGGCAGGCCGGCCGCAACCATTCCCATAGCCGTGTGCGTCGCGATGTTGGCGGCATCGAGCTGGCCGCTCGCCAGGGCGGCGTTGATATCCTTGTCCTCCGCGAAGTTCACGATCTGCACGTCGGACAGCCCGCTTGCCTTGAACAGGCCCTTGGCCTCGGCGACGTGCCACTGGCCGTAGCCCAGCCATGGCTCGATGCCGATCTTGAACGTTCCTGCCTCAGGCGTCGCCGGAATTGTCGTGTCGGCCGCGTAGGCCGCCGGGGCAAACCCGACAGCAGCAGCCATAACGAGCGCCCGAAATTGTCCTGCTAGATTACGCATCATCTTGTTCCCCTTGATGATCACGCCGCTTTTTTGAACCAAACTCCGGCCTGGTGAGAATGCCGGCGTCAGCTCTTGCGGCACCGTGTCTCGGCATCTTAGCTGCCCGTACAACGAAAGTGCGACCACACTTCAACGTTAGCAACAGTGGATGTCAAGGCTAAATACATACATGCATATACAAGTTAGACCCCTCCCTCCGACTCTGATTCGCTTCACTGTGATCAAGTTTTTTTGGACGGAGAATACCGGCTGCCAAGCGAGTAGCGGCTGCCAACGTAAGTCAGCTTGCTGATCGTGGCAACGATGGCGCCCGTCCATGTCCGGCGATGCAGAAACAGGCAGCAGCTGCCGACATCGATGCCCAGATACCGCGCCGTCTCCGCATCGGCAGGGGTCGCCGAGATGATGTGCTCGACCTCCGTCACCGGGGTTTTCTGCATGAGGTAGTCGTAGGTTGCTGTCTTGGAAAAGTCCTGCTTGTCGTAGTCGGGTATCAGGCCCGGGTTCACGAAGCGCTCTTCCAGTTGCACAGGCAGGTCGTTCTCGAAGTTGACGACGATGGAATGATAGACCGGCGCGCGTTTTGCGAACTCGAAGGAAAGCGCGAGCTCCTTTGTCGGCGTGATCTTTTCGAGCACGATAACCTCGGAGCGATGCCTGTTTCCCCGCGCGACAATTTCCGCCGCGATGTTGTTGATCTCGATCAGTGCTGATTGCGGTCGAGGTGGCGCGATGAATGTGCCGACGCCCTGGAGCCGGATCAGAAAACCCGCAGAGGTCAACTCCCGCAAGGCACGATGGACCGTCATCCGAGACACGCCGAGTGTCGCCACGAATTCATTTTCGGACGGCAGCTTCCGGTCCTTGCTCCATCGGCCCGTCCCGATGTTCGTCAGGATGTAGTCCTTGACCTTCTCGTAAAGAGGGCTGGCGGTGTCGGGCAAAGTGATCATTTCAAAATCCTTTCCGGCAACGTTCGGAAATCACACGCGCCCGGAAGACCGCATCCGGATGATTGTTTTCAAACCATCGCCCTGCCCCGCCAACAGCCGCTCATAGGCTGCGGGAACGTCATCCAGGCCGATCTCGCGGTCGATCAGTTCGACCATGGGCTCGGTCAATTCGCCGAGCATCCGAATGGCGTCGGGAAGCTCATCGGCAAAGGCGTGGCATCCCAGCAATGCGATTTCGCGTTCAACCAGGATGTTGGGATCGATGTCGAGGCGCCCATGGAATATGCCGACCATCGCAACGGTGCCACCGGCATCGAGAACGCCGAGCAACTGGCTGAGTGCTGCGATGCTGCCGGTCGCTTCGACGGCAGCAAGCAGGGGGGCACCCGCGGTGGCGGCGGCAATGGCGTCCCGGTTCAAGTCGACGATGCTGGCGCCGGTCACCCGCGCCACCCGGGCGCATCGGCCAGGGTTGCGATCGGCGACGAGCACGGTACCTGCGAATGTCCGGGAAAGCAGCAGTGCGGCAAGCCCGCCAATAGTCCCGCAGCCGACCACAAGAACGGAGCCGGCCGTTTTCGGCAGACGCCGCACTGCGTGCAACGCTACAGCCAGCGGCTCGGCCATCGCAGCGACCCGTTCGTCAAGCGCGGCATCGACGACGTGCAGCAGGCGTGCAGGCAGGACCGCCTGTTCGGCAAATCCGCCGTCGCATATCTCGCCGACAAAGCCCAGCGACGTGCAAAGATGCCGCCTGCCTGCATGGCATTGCGCGCATTCTCCACACCAGAAACGGGAATCGGCGACCACGCGGTCGCCAACAGCAACGATGTCCACGCCCTCGCCGATGGCGATCACCGTGCCTGTCAGCTCATGGCCAGCCGTCGAGGGCGCCCGGCTTATCCATTGGCCCGTGCGAAAGTTGTGAAGATCGGAACCGCAAATGCCTGCGGCATCGACCCTCAGCTTCACCCAGCCTGGCTCGGGAGCGCCTGGCGCGGCGATATCCTCGACGCGCAGGTCGCCGGGTCCATGGAGTCGCGCCGCCCTCATCGTCATCGTTTCCGCTCAGCCGGCGAGATAGCGATCGCGGATCTCCGAAACCGCGTTCTCATGCGAGCTGAACCCTTCGTAGCGGGCGAGCCTGCGGGCATGCAACGCGAGTTCCGGATAGGCCGCAGAGGTCACATAGCCGACCGACGATCTCTTGACGAAATCCGTCACGGAAAGCGGTCCAAAGGTTCGCGCCCACCGGCTGGTCGGCAGCACCGCATTGGGTCCCAGGACGAAGTTAGCGAGGGTCACCGGCGTGTGCGGTCCCATGAGAATCTCGGCGGCTTCTGTGATACGTCCAAGATGCGCAAATGGCTCCGTTGACAGAATCTCGAGGTGCTCCGGGGCATAATCGTTGATGAAACGGTAGCTGTCCTCCAGCGACTCGGTCAGCACGATGCCGCCGCGCTTTCCAGTCAGCACCGCGCGCGAGAACTCCACACGCTGTTCGCTCATTCGGGACCAGTGTTCCGGTATGGCAATCAACGCGGCTTCGGCGACCTTGCGGCTATGCGTCACCAGATAGGCCGACGAATCCGGGCCGTGCTCGGCCTCTATCAACAGGTCAAGAGCGGCCAGGCCGCCGTCGACGCTGTCATCGGCAAAGATGATCGCTTCGGACGGACCGGCAGGCAGGCCTGTGTTGATGATCGGGGACAACACGCTCTTTGCCGCCACCACCCACGGGCTCCCCGGCCCGACGATCTTGACGGCAGGCTTCACGGTCTCGGTTCCATAGGCGACGGCGGCGACCGCATGGGCGCCGCCGCACTTGTACACGGTCTCCACGCCGGCAATGCGGGCAGCAACCAGCGTCGCGGCGTCGACGGAACCATCCGAAGTCGCGGGCGTCACGATCGCGATCTGGGGAACCCCGGCAATCACCGCCGGAACCGAGGTCATCATCGTCACCGAGGGGAAGGCGCCTTTGCCGCGCGGAACATAAAGCGCAACCGAAGCAATCGGTGTGTATCGGTCACCCGCATAGGCGCCCGGCCGAACTTCCTTGAGCCACATCGTTTCCGGGCGCTGCTCCTCGTGGAAATGCCTTATGTTCTCAATGCCGAACCGGATACTCTCCACGACATCCTTGTCGACCTTGTCGAATGCCGCGTCGAACTCCGCTTCCGAAACTTTCAGCCCACCGTCGGCAACATCGGCTTTGTCGAGTTCGCGCGCAAACCGGAGCAAGGCCGCGTCACCTTCATCCTTGACGGCCTGGATGATTGGACGGACCTTTTCGATGAAGGAAGACAGATCTCCTTCTGCGCGTTTCAGTAAACTGGACCGCTGATCGACACTGAGGGATGACAGGCGGTGGAAGCTGACGTCAGACATGGCGGCTCCTTTTCTTAGGACGCAATTACGGTTAGCGCTTGTCGATCACTTCTGGGACACATCTCCAGCCCCTGAAGCCTTCAAATCGATGCGAGAAAGCCTCCATCCACGGGAATGGACTGGCCGGTTATGTAGGCTGCCGCATCCGAAGCGAGGAACACCGCAATTCCGTGCAGGTCCGAGAGATCACCAAAACGGCGCTGCGGAATCTTGGCGAGCATCGATTGCTGCCATGCCTGGTTGCTGTAGAACACGTCTGTCATCGCTGTCCTGAAATAGCCAGGCGCAATGGCGTTGACCCGGATCCCAAGATCGGCCCACTCCGCCGCAAGCGCCCGCGTCATGCCGAGGAGGCCTGATTTCGACGAGCCGTACGGCACCGCCGTGGGAACCCCAACCTCGGAGGTTAACGAACAGAGATTGATAATGACGCCGGGCCGTCCGGCGTCTCTCATCCGCCGCGCAGCGGCCTGGGCGCAGAAGAAGGCGCCTTTGAGATTCGTATCGACAATCCTGTCCCACAAGGCCTCGTCGACATCGAGTGAAGGCCGGACCTCTTCCGTACCTGCATTGTTGACGAGAATATCGAGACCTCCGAGCAGGCTGCCGGCCTCGGCTGTCGCCGCCCGGCACCGGTCGACGTCAGTGACGTCCAGGGCGACGGCGTGCGCGACCCCGCCGGCGGTGCGGATGGCGGCCATCGTCTTCTCGAGCGAGGCCACACTGCGCGCCGTGACCGCGACGTCGGCGCCGGCCGCGCTGAGCGCCTCGGCGATGCTGCGCCCGATGCCACGGCTTGCGCCGGTTACAAGCGCCTTCCTGCCTGACAGATCGAAGAGAGATGCGTTGCGCATGTCATCCTCCTTGGTAATGTCGCGCTTGGACCGATCGCGTCGAGACTATCCGAATGCAGCTTATCTATACAAGCATGTACATTATGGCTGTAGTGCGCCATGCGAAACTTTGCTTGTCAGAGCGGCAGCGCATCGGCCGCCATCGGACCGGTCTACGCGGTTCGCCCCAGCCCATCTGGAGTCATAGGGAGGGATAGATGAAGCGCGCAGTAGACCACGACGCGATGAGCGTGGTTGGCTATACCACCCCCTGGAGTGCCAAAGCAGGCCAGCGGATCAAGCTCAGCCTGTCATGCGATCGGCCGATAAAGGCCACACGAATTTGCCGGCTCGACAAGCCGGCTCCGGAATTTCTCACCTGGCCCATCGAAACGGTAGGTGAAGCACGGCATCGGCATTTCGACCAGGGGTCGTTCCTGTTCGTGCGACCCGGCGAACTGGCCAAAGTACAAGCCCTCCACGGCATACGTTTTGAGCTGTTCCTCACGCGCAACGAAGGCGCGCGCACGATCCTGGAGGCAGGCGCCGTCGGGCTGCGCCTCCGCGACGGCGCATTTGTCGTGGAAATCGGCGGCGAAACTCTTGTCGAGAAGAAGGCGCCAACCGGTGTGTGGCTTACTGTCGAGTTGGATCTGCGGCAGGAACAATCGCGTCTGCGCATCAAATCCCATAATCTTCTCGCGCCTTACGAACTCCGTGAAGGTTTTGGCAGCCCGGCGCGGAACCTTCAAGGTCACGGCATCCATTTCGGCGCAAGTGCCACCAACCACGAACCTACCCTCAACGCGAAATTTGCTGCGATCCGGATCGACACCCCACAGGGGACTGTTGCCTGGGATTTCCCGACGCTGTTACCAACGCAATCGATCCTGTCGTCTGGCGGAGCAGATCCGCTGCTCCTAGATGTGATCAATCAGCCAGCCTTCTGCGTGACTTCGGCACGCTGGGACGGATCGAGCTTCGAGCCTCGCTTGGTGCCGTCGCACTACGACGCTATCCATTGCCACGACGACGACATCGGCCCGCTTGAGTGGCCGGCATCGCACCGCGTGACGATCCCGGAAAACGCACACCCAGGCGTCTACGCGTTCCAGGTCGAATGGGAGGGTGGCTACGAACGCGTGGTGTTCTTCGTCACCTCGTCACAGGTCTCGTCGCCGCTGTTGTATCTCGTGCCGACGGCCACCTATCTCGCTTATGCCGACGAATATCTCCCGGATCATCTTTATGAATGGAAAGGCGACGACCGGGGACATCGCTTCGCGATCGCCAACAATCTGAAATCTCTTTACGACTACCATTCCGACCTTAGCGGTGTTTCCATCTGTTCCTACAAAAAGCCGAAAGTGACGCTCAGGGACGATTACGATTATCCGCTCTGCGGCTGCCCACACAATTTGCCGGTCGATCTGCACTTCCTCCGATTCTGCCACGGAAATGGAATCATGTTTGACGTCCTGACCGATCACGACTTGCACGAATGCGGCATAGACGGTCTGCGTCGACATCAAGCCGTCGTCACCGGCAGTCACCCTGAATATATGTCGATCGAGATGGAGCAGGCGCTGCGGGAGTTTGTGGCCGAAGGCGGCAGCATCGCCTATCTCGGCGGAAACGGCTTCGCTGCTACTGTGGCTTTCAAGGACGACCTGATGGAGCTGCGGCGCTCGCCGCTGGAGGCAGGCCGCACCTGGGATGGCCCGGTCGCCGAACAGGCGCTGTCGATCACCAACGAACCAGGCGCTATCTCCGCTCGCGCGGCCGAGGCGAATTCTCGCTGATCGGCGGCGCGATCTCACTGATGGGATTCGAAGGCGCGCGCCCCTTCACGCGCACTGAGGAAAGCCGTGAAGCAGGATGCGCATGGCTGTTCGAAGGCGTTGAAAATGCGACCTTCGGCACGGACGGCATCGTGCTGGGCGGTGCCGCGGGCTACGAAGTGGATGCGACAGATCCAGCCCTCGGCACTTCCGCTGACACCGTCGTGATCGCGCGGGCGACGGGATTTCCCGACAGCTTCTTCCAGGATCCGACGCGCTGGTATGAGGGCGGCGATACGCAACGCATCGCCCGCCGCTGCGCCGAAATGACCCTGCGAAAGCTCGCAGCAGGCGGCTTGATCTTTTCGGCAAGCTCGGTTGCCTGGTGCGGCGCGCTGCCAGCCGCAGGCGCCATGAACGATGTCGGCAGGATCACGCTCAATCTGCTTAACCGCCTCGGCACCACGAAAGAAGAACCCGGCCGAGAAAATCAATAACCTTCGGCGAAGGTACTGACCAGCGGACTGCGGGACCTTGAGGAGCGCGGCGTCCCCGATAGCGGGCGGGCATTTAGAGAGTGGTACTGCGCAGTGACTTGGGCCCTCCAAGAGTCTAAGCAGCCAGCATGCTTCTGACAGCACGAAGGAAAAACCGCTGCATACCCCGCTTTCTTGCCGTCTACACCATGAAGCCCGAAGACCTCGCTCGCTTTGGCAGCCTGCCTAAGCCCGAGCAGGATGCGATTGATGCCGTCGGCTTGCAGCAATGGGCGGACTGGGGGAGAGAAATGCCGCGTTTTTCCCCGATCGCGGCGACTTCAACGCCGTCAAAAAATTATGCTATTGGCTTTAAATGCTAAAATCGCCGCAAAAAATTTTGAGGTTTCGCCTACTGTCGGGACCAATCGAGCGGTTTTTGCACCTCGCGACGTTTCGATGGCCCGCTGAGGTCGTCTCAAAAAGTACCGCCACCGTCCCCGCTAAGGCATTAGCCAGAGGCCATAGCGATCGACAAGCAACCGGTGTTGCACATACCCCGCTGCGGGCGGTGTGTTGTGAGCGCTGGCATCCACTCGATTCCTGGCGAAATTCAGGCTAGCTTGGGCGATAGATGGCTCAGTTCTGGTCGGTGAATCATAATCAGACCGCCCGTCAAGAGATTGATGGGCAGCACCTTTGGTCTCCCAAGACCGAGAGCGATGGCGCGCGAAACGAGTTCTGCAACAACATGTGCCGTGCGACGCCCGGCGACCCTGTCCTTTCGTATACCGATCAAGCAATTGACTATATGGGCAGGATCGCGGAATCGCTTTCACCGCTCCGAAACCATCGAGTTCGGAGAGACCGGAGCTTATTGGAATCAAGAGGGATGACTTCTGCCGATCCTTTGGACACCGCTTTCCCCTTCGATTCATCCCAAAACAACAACGGGGAGTCTCGGCCCGCCCCCGCCGAGGCGATATTCGCCACTCCATCTAGTTTCGGACTCAGGCAATCAGAAAGCCCTATCTGACAGGCATTCCACAGAAGTAATGCAAATTCAAAATCGCGGCCTCATGTTTCAAAACCAGGATGGTTTCGAAGCCGGCGGGTCGCTCACGGTCCTCAAAGCGAGAATTCTAAGAGACGTTCAACAATGACCCAGCACGCAGAAAACGCTCGAATTCTCATGTACAGTCACGACACGTTCGGGCTGGGCCACTTGCAGCGCTGCCGAACTATCGCGCATTCGCTGGTCGAGGATTTCCGCGGACTTCAGGTGCTTATCATTTCGGGTGCGACTATCGCTGGCGCCTTCGACTACCGTGCCCGTGTCGACTTCGTGAAGATCCCCAGCGTCATCAAGCTGCGCAACGGCGAATACACCTCGCTGGAAAAGGACATCGATCTGCATGAGACGCTAAGGATGCGCCAGTCGATCATCCGCCACACGGCCGAGACCTTCCGGCCGGATATCTTCATCGTCGACAAGGAACCGCTCGGCCTGCGCGGTGAGATTGAGGACACGCTGTCCTACCTCAAGACGCGGGGCACCACGCTGGTGCTTGGCCTGCGCGAGGTGATGGATGCGCCGCATCTGCTCGAAGCAGAGTGGGCACGCCGGGACGTGATGCGCAAGATAGGCCTGTTCTACGACAAGGTCTGGGCCTATGGCCCGCCGGATTTCTACGATCCGTTGACCGGCTTGGATGTGCCGCCGGCTGTCAGGGCAAAGATGAGGTTCGTCGGTTTCCTGCAACGGAGCCTGCAGCGGAACGAGTTGCCCGGCCATCGGCCCGAGGGCGACTATATCCTCGTTACCACCGGTGGCGGCGGTGACGGCGCCGATCTGATTCACGACGTCATCGATGCCTATCAGCAGGATCCGCAATTGCAGCATAGGGCCCTGATCGTGCTTGGGCCTTACATGCCGGCGCGCAAGCGCAACAAGCTGCTCAAGAAGGGGTCCAAGATCCCCTATATCAGGATCATCGAGTTCGACAACCGCATGGAAGACCTGATTGCCGGCGCCAAGGCGGTAGTGGCGATGGGCGGCTACAACACCTATTGCGAGATACTGTCTTTCGACAAGCCGGCGCTGATCGTGCCGCGCGTCGAGCCCCGCAAGGAACAACTGATCCGCGCACGGCGCGCGGCCGAACTCGGCCTCATCGAGATGTTTTTGCCGGAAGAAGCCGAGGATTCCCGGCGGTTTGCCGATGCACTGAAGGTGCTGCCGGACCGGCCCCGCCCATCGCAGAGCAATCCGCATCTGACGCTGGAAGGGCTGCCTCATATTTCCGAAATCGTCGCCGAACTGCTCGACCGGCGGGCCGGCCATCACCTTTCGGTCATTGAAGGAATGACGTGAGTTGCAACATCGCAAGATCGTCGTGGTTCTGAAGGGTTATCCGCGGCTGTCCGAAACCTTCATCGCGCAGGAACTGCTCGGTCTTGAGCGTGCGGGGTTCGACCTGATACTTGTCGCGCTCAGGCGGCCGACCGACGAAAAACGCCACCCCGTGCATGACGAGATCAAAGCGCCCGTCCATTATCTGCCGGAATATCTGCATGAAGAGCCGCTGCGCGTGTTTCGCTCGCTGTTTGCCTATCTGCTGCGTCCGGGCTTCTGGCGCGCGCTCGGATCGCTGGCTGCCGATATGCCCCGCGACTTTACGCGCAATCGCGCGCGCCGCTTCGGGCAAGCGCTCGTGCTGGCGGCCGAATGGCCGGAAAACGCGGGCTGGCTGCATGCTCATTTCGCGCACACGCCTGCATCGGTGACGCGCTATGCCAGCCAGCTTCGTGGCCTGCCCTGGACCTGCTCGGCCCATGCCAAGGACATCTGGACTTCGGCGGACTGGGATCTGGCCGGCAAGCTTTCCTCGGCGCGCTGGACGGTCACTTGCACGAAAACCGGCTTCGACCGTCTGAAAAAACTCGCTAACGGCAACTCGTCTGTGCATCTGAGCTATCATGGGCTCGACCTTGATCGCTTTGGCAGTTTCGATGAGGCGCGAAAGCAGCATGACGGCTCGGCTCCGGACGAACCGGTTGTCGTTCTGAGTGTCGGGCGCGCCGTTGAAAAGAAAGGTTACGACACGTTGCTGGAGGCCCTTGCCCTGTTGCCCGGCGATTTGGCGTGGCGTTTCGAGCATATCGGCGGCGGCGAAGAACTGGAACGGTTCAAGGCGCTGGCGCAAAAGCTCGGCCTGGATGGTCGCGTCTCTTGGAAAGGCGCGCTTGCGCAGGAGGAGGTGCTTGAGCACTACCGCCGCGCCGACATCTTCGCCCTGGCCTGCAGGATCACCGCAAATGGCGACCGGGACGGTCTGCCGAATGTTCTGGTGGAGGCGGCTAGCCAGCGGCTTGCCTGCGTGTCGACCGATATTTCCGGCGTGCCAGAGCTTTTATCGCCGGATGAAACCGGCTTGCTGGTTCCGACGGAAAACCCGATTGCCCTGGCACAGGCGCTGGAGCGCCTGATCCGTGATCCCGGGCTCCGCGGCCGTCTCGGCGACGCCGCAGAGCGGCGCGTGCGCGGCAATTTCGATCATATGGCAAGCATTGGACAGCTCAAGGAACTGTTCGAGCGGGAGTGGCGGGCCGCCGAATGAAGCGGCTGCGCGCTTTCTTCTATGTCCAGCACCTGCTCGGCATCGGCCATCTCGCGCGCGCCAGCCGCATTGCGGCGGCTCTGGTCGATGACGGGTTTGACGTAACCGTCGTGACCGGTGGAGCGCCGATCGCCGGGTTTCCGGGACCGGGGGTAAAATCTGTAACCCTGCCACCTGTCACCTCCGGTGATGAAGGATTTTCGGGACTTGTCGACCTGCAAGGCAACCCGATCGACGATGATTTCAAGAAATGGCGTTCAGAGATGCTGCTGCAGGCATTCCGGGATTGCAGGCCTGATATCGTCATTGTCGAAGCGTTTCCATTTGGACGCCGGCAGATGCGTTTCGAACTCTTGCCGCTGATCGAGGCCATCGACGCGACGTCGCCCAGACCGCTGCTGGTGACGTCCGTCCGCGATATCCTCCAGGAGCGCGTCAAGCCGGGCCGAAACGAGGAAACGGTCGATCTCATCAACAGGCATTTCGACCTTGTTATGGTCCACGGCGATCCGGCTTTCGCAACCATCGACAAGACATTTCCATTGGCTGGGGCGATCAGGGCCGAGGTCACCTACACAGGGCTCGTTGCCGCGCCGCCATCGCCCGCGGCCTCCGAGCGCTTCGACGTTCTGGTGTCGGTTGGCGGCGGGGCTGCCGGAAGGAGCCTTGTCAGCTCCACCATCGCAGCGGCGCGGAATGCCAACAACGCTTGGAAATGGTGTTTGATCACCGGCCCGAACCTGCCGAAAGACGAGTTTGACGCGATCGCACGCGATGCCACGCCGGGCCTGTCCATCTTCCGGTTCCGCGAGGATTTCGCCAGCCTGCTGACCGGCGCCCGCCTGTCAGTCTCGCAGGCGGGTTACAACACGGTCTGCGATGTACTGCGCGCGGGTTGTCGCTCCCTGCTCGTTCCATTTGCAGCCGGCGGGGAAACCGAACAGACGGTTCGCGCCCTGATGCTCGAAGAACTCGGTCTTGCAACGGTGCTGACGGAAAAGGACCTGACGCCTGAAGGTTTGGCGCAAGCTATCGAACAGGCGCTTGTGGGACGGACGCCATCCGCGCATCGTCTCGATCTGGAAGGCGGGCGTCGCTCGGCGCAAATCCTGCGCGAGCGGTATCGAACATGGTCCCGGGCCCGGTTTCGGAGAAGTTCATGATCAAACAGACGATAGATCCTAACGCGCGTAGCGTCTGTGAGGTTCGTGCGACGCGCTTCAAGTCCTGTTTTTATGCGTGTCGTTGTCCCAAAACCGCTACGCACTTTTGGGCGAAATGCATTAAACAGTTCCAATCAGCATGAAGCGCGTATAATTTTTTGTCGGCAGTTCGCCGGAGAACCGCACCTCCCGTAGCGCCGCCATTGCCTCGAAGGCTGCAAGCGAAGCCACGCAGTTGATGTGCGTCGGCTCGCTGAAATAATCGTTCGATTGCAGCAGTACATTCGTGCCCGGCGGAAGCAGAGCAAGCCAGGCGCGCAGATCGGCTATGTGTTCGCAGCTCGTATTGACCATCAGGTCGGGCCGCCCGGCCGCATAGTCGAGTGCGTACATATCTGCCGTCAGCGCCCGGAACCGGTCGCCGGCTTCCCGGTTGAGGGTCCGGGCGACCGGCGCGACTTCAGGATCGATGTCTATGCTATCGATCGCCGCGATGTCGAAGCGGGCATCGTTGAAAAGCATTGCCGGCAATACGCCGTACCATCCACCCAGAACCCATATGCGCCCGAAGCGGCCGCCGCCGCTTTCGAACAGCCTGTCGAGCGCCCACATCTTGCAGGCGACCTGCTTGTGGTTGAAGGCGTTGGCAATATCGGCCTTCGGATGCTTGGCGACGACGCGCGCCAGCCCTGCCACGAGAGGGCAGTTGACATAAGCAGCAATTCCCCGTGTGAGGTCCAAGGCTTGCTCATGCCAGTCCATGGCATTGCGTGGTTGCGTGACATCCATCATAATTCGTCTTGTATGTTGGGATTCTGGGCGACACAACGCAATCTTGCCTCCCGCAAGACTGTTTGATTCCGCGGACGTGATCATGCTGCAAGCCGCTTGGCTATTGCCCGGTGCCGGAGAGAGCCTATTGCATCTGTCCGGATCATCGGCGTCCATCCGCCAGCACCAGCCGCGCAGCTGCGGCCTCGTGCTGCTCAGCTGTTCGCCAAAGCCCTGCGAAAGCCGCGGACCGTTTGGCCAGCTCGTTGGCGATGAAGAAATTGCCGATACGCCATTCGCCAGCAGGTGCTTTTACATCCTGCACGCTTCCAACTGAAGGGTCCACAGTCGCATATGGAAGCCAGCCTAGCCCGCTATATCTGGACGCACACCAAGAAGCAGCAGCTCTGGATATTGATGATCGTCGTGCTTTCGATGATCCCATATTTCATGTCTTTCGACCTGCCGAAGCTGATCGTCAACGGACCGATCCAAGGTCGCGGCTTCGAGCAACCGGGCGCGACCCAGCCATTCATGAGGCTACACTATAACCTGCCGTTCATTGGAGAGGTCCAGTTCTTCTCCGGTTTTCAGCTCGACCGCGAGGAGACCCTGTTTGCCCTGAGCCTTGTGTTCCTCTTGCTAGTCGTCATCAACGGCCTGTTCAAATTCTACATCAACACCTACAAGGGCCGCCTCGGCGAACGCATGCTGCGGCGTATCCGCTTCGATCTGGTCGACCGTGTGCTGCGGTTTCCGCCGGTTTACTTCAAGCGGGTGAAATCCGCCGAAGTGGCGACCATGGTGAAGGACGAGGTGGAGCCGCTGGGCGGCTTCATCGGCGACGCCTTCCTGCAGCCGGTACTGCTCGGCGGCCAAGCGCTGACGGCCATGCTGTTCATCATGATCCAGAACGTCTGGCTAGGAATGATAGCGGTCGTGATCGTGGCGATCCAGATCGTGCTCATCCCGCGAATGCGGCGGCGGCTGATCGTGCTCGGGCGCCAACGGCAGTTGACGGCGCGCGCGCTTTCGGGCCGGGTTGGCGAAATCGTCGACGGCATCGGCACGGTTCACGTCCACGATACATCAAACTACGAGCGCGCCGACATAGCTGCCCGGCTCGGGCTCATCTTCAAGATCCGCTTCGATCTTTACCAATGGAAATTCATGGTGAAGTTCCTCAACAATTTTCTCGCGCAGCTCACGCCCTTTCTGTTCTACATGATCGGCGGGTATCTGGTCCTCCAGGGACGGCTGGACGTCGGCCAGCTCGTGGCCGTGATCGGCGCCTACAAGGACCTGCCCGGACCGATGAAGGAACTGATCGACTGGGATCAGGATCGGCAGGATGTCCAGGTCAAATATCAACAGGTCGTTGAACAGTTCACCGTCGAAGGTCTCATCGCGCCGAGTATCATGGCATTGACGATGGACGATCCCGATCCGATGACCAAGCCGCTGTCAGCGATCAATCTGTCCATAGCAGACGATGGCGGTGCGATGCTCCTCAACCGTATCTCCCTCCAGGTCAAGCCGGGTGAGACGGTGGCACTGGTCAGTACCGCAACAGGTGGAGCGGAGGCGCTTGCAGAAGCCTTCGCGCGGCTGATCTGGCCGGACAGCGGAAAGGTCGCTTCGGGCACCGACGACCTGCTTGAACTCCCGGAAGCAGTAACCGGCCGGCGCATATCGTACGCCTCGTCGGATGTTTTCCTGTTCCAGGCAAGCCTCCGCGACAACCTGCTCTACGGGTTGAAGCATGCGCCGCTGACATCGGTGCCTTATGACGGTGCTGCGGCAGATCAGCACCGCTGGAACATTCACGAGGCGCGCCGGTCGGGCAATCCGGATCTTGATATCCACGGCGACTGGATCAACTATGCTTCCGCTGGCGCTACCGGCCCGCACGACCTCTTTGAAGCAGTGCGCCGGGTGCTCGACGCGGTTGTTCTGTCGCGTGACATTCTGGATCTCGGATTGCGCTCTTCAGCTGACCTCACCCGTCACACGGAGCTTGCCAGGCGGATCGTCGAACTGCGTGCGGCGCTGCGGGCCCGGCTGGAACAAGAGGGGCTGAGCGGACTGGTGGTTCCTTTCGAACCGGGCGCCTACAACAAGGAAGCAACGATCGGCCAAAACCTGCTCTTCGGCGCTGCCGCCGGCCCCGAACTGGCCGACAGGGCGCTGGCGGCCAATCCCTATTTTGCTTCCGTGCTGAGGCAAGCCGGCCTCGACCGCACGCTCTACGAAATGGGCTTGGAGATCGCCAAACAGGCGATCGAGTTGTTTGCCGACCTGCCGCCCGATCACCAGTTCTTCCAGCAGCTCGCCTTCATGAGCGCGGAGGAGATACCCGCCTACGAAACCTTGCTGCAACGGCTCAAGAACCGTCCCTACGAGGCGGTTTCGGAGAACGATCGCGCCATGATCGTCACCTTGAGCTTTGCCTACATCGAGCCCCGGCACCGCTTCGGCCTGCTGAGCGACGAGCTGATGAGCAAGATCGTCGCTGCACGCAACCGGTTCTATGAAGACCTGCCGCCCGAGTTGCACAATGCGATCGAACGGTATGATCCTGCCAAATACATTGCCGCGGCCACCGTCATGGATAATGTCCTGTTCGGGCGTGTGGGCAACAATCATCCCGACGCGCCCGACCGCATACGCTCCATCGTCTATGACATTCTTGACGAACTCGGGCTTTATGGCGAACTTCTGGATGTCGGCCTGGACTTCAACGTCGGCTCCGGCGGGAGGCGGCTGACCGGTGGACAGCGACAGAAGCTCGATGTTGCCCGGGCCTTGCTCAAGCGTCCCGATTTTCTCATTCTCAACCGGCCGCTGTCGGCGCTCGACCAGCGCATGCAGGATAAAGTGCTGCGAAATGTGCTCGAGGAAGCCAGGCGCGACGGCCATTCGCCGGCAATTGTGTGGGTCGTGACGAATCCGGCAATGGCGATGATGTTCGATCGCGTTGTCGTCTTCGACTCGGGTCAGTTGGCGGAAGACGGAACACACGAGACACTTTTGGCGGGGAACGGTATCTTCAAGGAACTGTTGTCATAGAGCAACGGACATTCAGATGGATCATTCTGGGGGGTGCACGACATCGGGCTCGCCACCTTTCGCGTGGTTTGTCTCGCCATGCCGGAAAGAGAATTAATTCCATGTGGGCGTCCTTTGCTCTAGTCTGGCAAACGCGAATTTTGGAAGGTTTGCGACAATGCTGCTCAAGGATGAAGTTGGAATGCTGCAACGCGTTCCCTTGTTCTCTGCCATCGAGCCGACAAAGCTCAAGCTGCTTGCGTTCACATCCGATCGTGTGAGCTACAGCGCCGGCCAGATCCTTTTCAGGCAGGGCGACGAGGGAGACGCCGCCTATGTCATCCTTTCAGGCAGAGCGGATATTCTTGTCGATTCCGATAGCGGACCGATAAAAGTTGCCGAACTGGAGCCAAATTCGATCGTTGGCGAGATCGCCATATTGTGCAACAGCTCCCGCACTGCCACCGTCAGAGCGGCAAGTCCGCTGGAAGCCTTGAGAATCCGCAAGGATCATTTCCTGAGGCTTATGAGGGAGTTCCCGGAAATGACCATCGAGATATTGCGGGTTCTTGCCGATCGCCTAAGCCATACGACCGCGGATCTGATCGACGCACGAAGCGCCAAATAACGAAGGACGTGCGCCCGATCCTCGCCGTCGTGACGGCACTGTCCTCTCGCTGAGAAGATCACCCGGAGAAAGCCTGTCTCGCCTAGCAGCAGTTGTTTGGATATGATGGGCGAAGGGGTAGCATGGACGACAACGTTTTCCTGGTCAGGTTTTGGGGTGTCCGCGGCAGCATTTCGGTATCAGGGCCAGAATTCTCTCGCTATGGCGGCAACTCAATCTGCGTCGAAATGCGATGCGGTAAGCATACGCTTCTGTTCGACGCAGGCTCTGGCCTACGGCCTGCCGGCGCGGCACTTCAGGCGTTGGGCGTAACCGATTTCGACCTGCTTTTCACCCATTGCCATTACGATCACATCATCGGGTTGCCGTCTTTTGCGCCGATCTATGATCGGGGCGCCAAGGTTACGCTTTGGTCCGGGCATCTTGCAGGACACATGACGACCCGGCAGATGGTCGATGAGCTCATGCAGCCGCCGTGGTTTCCGGTGAAACTGGAAGCCTGCAAGGCAAGCCTCGACTATCGCGATTTCGTATCCGGAGACGTGCTTCGCCCGCGCGAAGGGGTGGTGGTCCGAACCGGCAGTCTTATCCATCCGGGCGGCTGCATAGGTTACCGGGTCGAATGGGGCGGCCGCGTCGTGGCGATGATCACAGACACTGAGCACGAGCCGGACAAACTCGATCAGGCGGTGCTCGGGCTGATCGAAGATGCAGACCTCGTCATTTACGATTGCACCTACACCGAGGAGGAAATGGAACGCCGCCGCGGTTACGGGCACTCGACATGGCAACAGGGTGTCAAGCTCTGTGAGGCGGCCGGTGCGCGGAGGCTTGCGCTGTTTCACCACGATCCGACACGGACCGACGAGGAACTGGACGAGATCGAGAAACTGGCCAAAGACAGGTTTACCGGCGCTTTTGCCGCGCGGGATGGCCAGACGCTCAAATTTCCAGTCTCATTGCGCAAAAAGCGCTGAGCTGTTTTGCTCTATCTCTTTGTTTTGACGCAATTCCGGACGGAAAACCCGTTCACACCTTTCCTGGAATTGCTCTACCGGCGCTGCGCCCGATCAATGTCCTGACCGGAAGCCATACGCAGGCTTCAGTCTGTGCGGTGACTGTGAACAGCCGTTCGAGGAAGAGCCAGGCCGATTCATCATGCACGAAATGGTGGGTGAGCAGGCCGACCGGTTCGCCTCCATCGAATGCATGCTGCAACTGCGCGATGATGGCCCGAACCAATAGGCCATGATCGCGGCAGCCGCGCGTGCCATGCCAATCCATGATGTCGACATTGCTGTTGATGACCGCAAGTGAAGCCGGTCTTGGCGGCCCATAGACCGACAATGCCGAAAATCCTATCGATCCAAGGTCGGATACCAAGCCGGCGTCGATCCTGTTCCAGGGTGGCACCAGCATCGGAACGGCACGTGCGCCGTGCAGGCCGGTTATGTGCGACAGCCCGCGAGCCAGATCATCGAGCACCGCCTCGCGTGGCCGATGCGCGCCGAGCTCCTGCTTCTTCTGGCCCTCCGGAGCATGATTTCGGTGCGCCCAGCCGTGGATGGCGACCGTGGCATGCGGCGCCTCGTCAAGCCGAACGACAAGCTTCTCGTCAGTCAGGGCGGGAATGACGGCCAGAGTCACCGGAACCGCGAATTCACCGGTGAGGTCGAGCAACCGATCAAGCGCAGGCGTCGGATCCACGGCGTCATCGTCGCGCAGCCAGAACTCCGCCTTACGGTCCGCCCGTTGCCGGCTCGCCAGTTCCTCCATCAAGGGTTGCCAGATTTGATCGGATGTCATGAGACCGGGATCTTCGCAAGAAGTTCGGCCAGACGCGCCGCCGCAGCACCGAGAGAACGTTCTTCGAGGATGAAACGTCTGGCTTCTGCGGCCATGATAGATCTTTCGTCGTTACGGGTCAGAAGCCTTTCAATGGCAGAAGCGAACGCCGCCACATCGTCCGGCGGGGTGAGAAACCCGGCCTGGCCATCCCGCACGACCTCCGGCACGCCGGCGACGTCCTGAGCCACAACCGGAAGGCCGGCGGCCTGTGCTTCAAGATAGGCAACGCCATAGGCCTCGCCGAAACCCGGCCAGACGTAAATTCCCCCACTGTAGAGGACATCCGGCACTGCGGCTGGCTCAAGCGCGCCAAGCCATTCGATACGCTCGGCGGGCAAGCCGGCGAACTGCGCTTTGATCTCCTCGCGGGCAGGTCCGTCCCCGACGACCGATATGGTCCAGGGCAGATGACCGATCGAACCGAGCGCCTGCGCCAGCATGCGATAGCTTTCGACTTTGTCGCCCGGGCGCATCATGGCGACGGTAACGAGGCGCGTCGGACAACCCCCTGCCGGTGTTTCCCGGAATAGCGATGTGTCGATGAAAGGCGAAAGCATGCCGAAAGCGGCTTCGGGTATCGCATCTGCCAGTCCCTGACGATCCCTTTGCGTGAAGCAGATGTTCAGTGCCGCCTGTTCGACGGCTCGCGCCACCAACGCTTGCGTATCGGCCCACAAACCGGTGTTGCGCCGCCTCGAATAGGAGGCTTCCGCTGTCACATAGGGAACGCCAAAGGCCAACGCCAGTTCGGGCCCGATCAGGTCGGGCGCCTTGTAATAGGGATGATAGGTGAACCACAGATCGGGCTTGCCGTCACGATCCCAAAGCCCTGCCAGCCGCGCGGCTTCCTCCCGGGCCTCGATGTTGAGCGCATCGAAACTTTTCGAATCCGGTTCGCGTAGATAGAAGCGCAATTCGGATGCCAGTTCGACGCTGTGCCCTCCATGCTCCAGCGCCTTGACCAGCATCCGTGCCATCTGACGGTCGCCGGAGGCAACGGGGTGATTGGGCGACTTCAGCGGCGCGTAGAAGGCAATTCGCATCGCCGGACCCTATCATCGGAAAGCCTGCGCAAGTCAATTTCGAAGCATGATCGACTTCACCCTCAAGCACTGGAATGTGCTATCTGATGCTCATGGAAACAGCTGCCGCGTCCGACCCGTTTGTCGCTTCCCTACCGGTCTTCGCCAGGTTCGAAAGCGTTGCCGATCTCGATAACTATCGGCCTCTCCCCGATGGCTGGGCGCTGGCCACCGCAGATATCGTCGGCTCGACCAAGGCGATCGAAGCGGGGCGCTACAAAACCGTCAATATGGCCGGTGCCAGCGTCATTTCGGCGCTGCTCAATGCGCTGGGTAGGCAAGATCTTCCCTTTGTCTTCGGCGGCGACGGCGCGCTCGTGGCGTTTCCCGGCTCGGCGCTGGAGATCACCCGCAACGCGCTGGCGGCTGTCCAGAGATGGGTGGCGGACGAACTGGATCTGACCTTGCGTGCCGCAATCGTGCCGATAAAGGATATAAGAGCGCAAGGCCTCGACGTTCGCGTGGCGAGGTTCCAGGCCTCCGATGCAGTCTTCTATGCCATGTTCGCCGGAGGTGGCGGCAGTTGGGCGGAAGCCGAGATGAAAGCGGGGCGCTACCGCATCGATCCTGCGCCGGCCGGCGCGCGGCCGGATCTGACCGGCCTTTCCTGCCGCTGGAACCCAATCGAAGCCCGGCATGGCGAAATTGTCTCGATCATCGCCATACCGGGGGCGTCGCGCGACTTGCGCGGTTTTCAGTTTCTGGTTTCCGACATCATCGCCCTTGCCGGCAGGCAGGAACGCGATGGCCACCCGGTGCCAGTGAACGGGCCGGACTACAGTTTGCTGCCCGCCGGCCTCGATATCGAGGCGCGGGCCATGGCACCGGCAGGACGGCGGTGGCTGTCGAAGCTGTGGATAGTGTTCCTGATGACGCTTACGGCTGTTACGGATAGATATGGCTGGACGATCGGCAGATTCGATCCGAAGATCTACAAACGCGAAGTGGCCAGCAATTCGGATTTCCGGAAGTTTGACGATGGCTTGAAGATGACCATCGACGTTGACGCGGATGTGTTGCAACGGATCGAGAACCGGCTGAAACAGGCGGAAGAGGCGGGCATCTGCAACTATGGCCTGCACCGCCAGAAATCGGCCTTGATGACATGCCTCGTCGCATCGCCGCTGCAGCGCGATCACGTTCATTTCATCGATGGCGCCGCCGGCGGCTATGCGATGGCTGCCGCAAGCCTTAAGGCGAAGGTGCCGGTCTGACGGCTTGCGGACATCGATTTTCCGCAATATGCCTCGGGGCTCTTGTGAGCGGTGAGCCTCACCATGGAAGCGGACGGCCTGTCCGAATTGACGGGAAGCACATTTTTGGACGCCTCACGATCGACATATGACCGTCTTCTGACCCGGATTTCGACGCGTTCCGCGCAAGTCGGCGTGATCGGACTGGGCTATGTCGGGTTGCCGCTGGCGGTTGCGATCGCACGCGCCGGCTTCCCGGTTTCCGGCTTCGACATCGAAGCCCAAAAGGTCGAGAGCCTGAACAACGGCCAATCCTACATCGAGGCGGTGACGTCGACAGCCCTTGCCGGCCAGGTGGCGAGCGGACGGTTCCGCGCCACTGCGGATTTTGCCGAACTGGCCGTTTGCGATGTCATCATCATCTGCGTTCCGACACCACTGACGAAACACCGCGAGCCGGATCTCTCCTTTGTCAGGAACACGGCAGGTACCATCGCGAAGCATCTGCGTCTCGGCCAGCTGATCGTGCTGGAATCGACCACCTATCCCGGCACCACCGACGACGTGATCAAGCCCATCCTGGAAAAAACCGGCTTGCAGTCGAGGAGAGATTTCTTCCTCGGCTTCTCGCCCGAACGCGAGGATCCCGGCAACCGCAGCTTTGAAGTCGCGACGATCCCCAAGGTCGTGGCAGGTGACGGCACTGAAGCGGCGATGCTCGTGCAGGCTTTCTACCATGGCGTGGTCAAGACCGTCGTTCCGGTTTCCACCACGGCGACCGCCGAGGCGGTCAAGCTGACGGAAAACATCTTCCGCTCGGTCAACATAGCCCTCGTCAACGAGTTGAAGGTCGTGCTCGGTGCGATGGGAATCGACATCTGGGAGGTGATCGAGGCGGCAAAGACCAAGCCGTTCGGCTACATGCCTTTCTATCCTGGCCCTGGACTTGGCGGGCACTGCGTTCCGATCGATCCTTTCTACCTGACGTGGAAGGCGCGCGAATACGAACTGCCGACCCGCTTCATCGAGCTGGCGGCAGAGATCAACACGGCCATGCCGCGTCATGTGGTCGATGAACTGGCGAAGGCGCTGGATCGGCGCTGCGGCAAGGCGCTCAGCCGCTCGCGCATTCTCATCATCGGGCTCGCCTATAAGAAGAATGTGCCCGACATCCGCGAAAGCCCCTCATTGCGGCTCATTGAACTCATCGAGGAATGGGGCGGCAAGGCGGAATTCCACGATCCGCATGTTACCGAAATCCCGACCACACGGGAGCATATGGCGATCAAGGGGCGTCGCTCGGTCGAATTGACCGAGGTGGCCCTGAAGGATTTCGACGCTGTCGTCGTTGCAACCGACCACGACGCGATCGACTATCAGGCGATCGCGGATCACGCTCTACTGATCGTCGACACACGCAATATTTTTGGCCGCCTCGGGCTAGCCCGCGAGACGGTGGTGAAGGCCTGACGGCGTCCGAGCCGGCGAATTTGTGGCGGATCAAGGAGATTTCGAGATAGCATGAGCACAGCACAAGCAGAAATTTCTGCCATTCTCATGGATAAGGTTGCCGATTGGCTGACGCAATCGGCGTTGGCGGGCGACGACCTGGAAACATTGGTAAGGGGCTTTTGTGAACGGCTGGCTGCTGCCGGCCTGCCGTTGAAGCGGGTGCATTTGAGCTTTTCGATGCTTCATCCGCTTTATGACGCGCTCGGCTTCACTTGGCTCCGCGGCCAGGGCCTGGAAGTGGAAGGCTTCCGCAAGGAGAACGGCGTTCATTCCGACAGATTCCTGACCAGCCCATACTACCATCTGCTCAGCCACAAGCTCGACCATCTGCGGCGCCGGCTCGACCCGTCGGTGCCGTCGGAATTTCCTGTTTTCGATGACCTCAAGCTGATGGGCGTCACCGATTACATGGCTTTCGTCCATCCCTTCAGCGGCAACACCAGTCAGGGCATGATCGGGTCTTGGTCCACCGACAGTGCCGCAGGCTTCAGCGACAGCATGATTGCGGCGCTGCTGCGCATCCAGAACCATCTCGCAATCGCAACCAAGATGGCGGTACTCACCAAGCTTGCCGACAACATGATGACCACTTATCTCGGCGGCGACGCCGGCAGGCGCGTGCTCGACGGCCAGATCAAGCGCGGCGAGGGTGATACAATCCGGGCGGCACTGGTCATGGGCGACATGCGCGGGTCGTCAAGACTTGCCGAAACCTCCGGCCGCGAAGTCTATATCGATACGCTGAACCAGTTTTTCGACGCCGCTGCTGCACCTTTCAATCGCAAGGGCGGGCAGATCATGAGTTTCATAGGGGATGGCTTCATTGCCGTTTACCCTTGCGCAAGGCACCGTTCACAGTCCGAGATCGCCTGCCAGGCCGCTCTTGCAGCAGCGCACAAGGCCACCGCGCGCATGATGGATCTCAATCTGCGCAGAAAGCAGCAGGGATTGAGCGACATAAACTATGGTATCGGCCTGCATGTCGGCAATGTGATGTTCGGAAATGTCGGGCTTACCGACCGGCTCACATTCTCCGTCTTCGGCTCGGCTGTAAACGAGGTCCAGCGCCTCCAGACCCTGACCAAGAAATATCCGCACTGCGTTCTCGCCAGCAAAGACTTCGCCAGCTATTGCGGCGCCAACAACTGGCTGGCGCTCGGCATGGAGGAACTGGCGGGCATCAGGCAGAAGCTAACGGTGCTTTCACCCGATTTGTCGGGTGCTCTCTCGCTCGACGAAGACGGTGCGCTGGAGCCGATTTACGACCGAATATCGGACGCCGAGCAGGTCATGCTGCTTCATCGCAATGCCGCGCGGCCGTCCGCGGGCGACCCGAGGAAGCTCCAGTAAACCGCCACGATCTGATCCGAACGCGTTTGGTATGCAGTCCGATCGCCGGTTCCGCCAGGGAACTGGCGACTGTTCGAATCCAAGTTGCTCTAGGCTGGCAATGCGCTAGTCTCGCCTTCTGAGCGGCCAGAGTGGGGGCTGGTGTGAGAATGAATTTGGGCGTTGATCTACTGCGGATCGAGGATGTTGGCATCTCTTTTGCCATTATAGGGGGACCGTTGCATGCCGTCAGGCGTGCGAATCTTCGCGTCTTGCCCGGCAAGGTTACCGCGCTTGTGGGCGAGTCCGGTTCCGGAAAATCGGTTCTCAGCCAAGCTGTGATGGGCATTTTGCCGAACACAGCCCATGTTCGCGGCCGTATCCTGTTTTCCGATCCTGAAAAGCCCGGCACGACGCAGGATATCCTGCAGATGCCGCGTGACGGACCCGAAATCCGGGCGTTGAGAGGCAGCCGCATCGGCAAAATATTTCAAGAGCCGATGACATCACTGTCGCCGCTGCATACGATCGGCAATCAGGTCAGCGAATCCCTGCAGATTCATACACCCACGGCTCGGGTGGAGCGCAAGGCGCGGACCGAGGAAATGCTCGGACTTGTCGGCTTTCCCAACCCCAAGCGCGCCTATGACATGTATCCCTTTGAACTTTCGGGAGGATTGCGTCAACGCGCCATGATCGCCATGGCGCTTATCTGCCGGCCCGCCCTGTTGATCGCCGACGAGCCGACAACGGCGTTGGACGTCACCATCCAGGCGCAAATCCTGCAATTGCTGCGCGAGCTTCAGACGAAGCTGAACATGGCGATGCTGCTGATCACGCACGACCTTGGCGTAGTCGCCAATGTCGCCGACGAGGTGGTGGTCATGTACCATGGCGAGATCATGGAAGCGGGGCCTGTGGAGGCGATATTCCGCCGGCCGGGCCACCCTTACCTGAAGGGCCTGATGGCCGCCGTTCCGCATTTCGACCTGAAGCCCGGCGAAAGGCTAAAGGCGCTCCGCGAGGTGCCGGTGAATGTCGGGAACCTGCTCGGCAAGCAGACGGCGCCGGCATCGAAGGGGCCGGACGACCTCCTGCTGTCGGTCAGGGATATGACAAAGACCTTCACGATCCGCAAGTCCGGATGGTTCGGCGGAGGTCATCAAACCTCTGTTCGCGCCGTGGACGGCGTGAGCTTTGATATCAGGCGGGGCGAGTGCCTGGGTCTTGTCGGCGAAAGCGGCTCCGGCAAAACCACCGTCAGCAAGGTCCTCATGCGGGCTGTCACCCCTAGCGGCGGCTCTGTGATCTTCAACGGCCGCGATGGTCCGATCGACGTCTTGAAAGCCGAGGGAGACGCTCTGCGCATGCTGCGCGCGAAAATCCAGATGGTCTTCCAGGATCCGGTTTCGTCGCTTTCGCCTCGCATGACGGTGGAGAACATTTTGAGCGAGCCGCTGGAAATCCATCAACGTGGCAATGCCGCGTCCCGACTCGCCACGGTCAAGAACTTGATGCAGGCAATCGGACTCGACCCGCGCTTCATAAAGCGTTATCCGCACAGTTTCTCCGGCGGACAGCGTCAGCGTATCGGCATCGCGCGCGCGTTGGCACTGGGGCCTGAACTCCTGATCTGCGACGAGCCAGTTTCGGCACTCGATGTCTCTGTCCAGGCGCAGATCCTGAATCTTCTGAAGGACCTGCAGAAGGAACTGGGCCTGACCTACCTGTTCATATCCCACAACCTGGCGGTGGTGGACTACATGGCAGACCGCATCGCGGTGATGTGCGGCGGGCGTATCGTCGAGCTAGCGCCGCGCGAAATTCTGCTTAGGAAACCGGTCCACCCCTACACGCGCTCACTGGTCGCCGCAGTCCCTTTCCCCGATCTCGACAGGCCGATGGATTTCAAGACTCTGAAGCTCAGCGGCGCTTCCGACACCAGCGCATGGGGACCGCAATTCCGCGAGCAGGGCGACGAGGACATGCTGTCGCCGCTCGATCTTGGCGGCGGCCACCTCGTGCTGGCCCGACGTTCGGCCGATGTCAGCGAGCTACGCCATTGATCAGCCGGCGCACCGTCCTTGGACTCATGGCTTCGGCATTTCTGCCGGGCACGTTGCGCGCCGGCGATCTGGAGCCGGAATTTCTTGAGCCGCAGCTGAAGGCCAGGGCGCTGCCGGCACTCGCCGAACGCCTGCCCAAGCGCCCGCGCGCGTTGAATCTCGCTGCGATGGGCCGGCAGCCCGGCCAATATGGCGGCACGCTGCGCACGATCATTGGCAGCCAGAAAGATATCCGGATGATGACGATCTACGGGTACGCTCGCCTGGTCGGCTATGACGAAAAGCTTAATCTGCAAGCCGACATTCTCGAAAGTTTCGATGTAGCGGATGATCGTGTCTTCACTTTCAAGATACGAGAAGGACATAAATGGTCTGACGGTAGCCTGCTGACGTCGGAGGATTTTCGCTATTGCTGGGAAGATGTCTGGCTGAACGATGAGCTTTCGCAAGGCGGGCTCGCCCCGGCCCTGCTGGCGGACGGCAAGCCGCCACGCTTCGAGATCGTCGATCCGTTGACGGTCCGCTACAGTTGGGATGCGCCCAATCCCGACTTCCTGCCCAAGCTCGCCGCTGCTTCGCCCCTATCGCTTGTTCTGCCGGCCGCCTATCTCAAGCAGTTCCACAAGAAATACCAGGATCCATTCCGGCTCGCCGGCCTAATGAAGGAGAACCGGGCCAAGAAATGGACGCTCTTGCATATCCGCATGTCGCGGCAATATCGCCCGGAGAACCCGGAACTGCCGACGCTCGATCCCTGGCAGAACCGGACCAAGCCGCCGGCTGAGCAGTTCGTCTTCGAGCGGAACCCGTTCTTTCATCGAATAGACGAGAATGGCCGGCAACTGCCCTATGTCGACCGGATAGTCATGAACGTCAGCTCGTCGGCGATCATTTCCGCTAAGACCGGTGCGGGCGAGAGCGACCTGCAAGGCATGGGAATTGACTTCACCGATTACGCCTTCCTGAAGGATGCGGAGAAGCGCTACCCGGTGAAGATGCATCTCTGGAAACGCACACAAGGTTCGCGGCTGGCGCTGCTGCCCAATCTGAATTGTGCCGACCAGGTGTGGCGCGGCCTTTTTCGTGACGTGCGCGTGCGCCGCGCACTTTCGCTCGCTGTGGACAGGCGCGAGATCAATTTGGCCGTGTTCTACGGGTTGGCGCAGGAAAGTGCCGATACGGTCCTGCCGGAGAGCCCGCTCTACCGGCCGGAATTCGCGAAAGCCTGGGTCGCCCATGATCCCGACCAGGCCAATGCCCTGCTCGACGAGGTCGGGCTTCAGGCGCGTGACGATGACGGCCTGCGGATACTTCCCGACGGACGCTCGGCGCAGCTCGTAGTGGAAACGGCCGGCGAAAGCACGCTGGAAACCGACGCGCTCGAGCTCATCACCGATCACTGGCGCAAGATCGGCATCGCTCTGTTCATCCGGACTTCGCAGCGCGACATCTTCCGCAGCCGCGCGCTTGGTGGCCAGATCATGATGTCGATGTGGTCGGGCATCGACAATGGCGTGCCGACCGCCGACATGAACCCCTACCAACTGGCCCCCACCGTCGACGACCAGCTGCAATGGCCGCTCTGGGGTGCTCACTACTTGTCCCGTGGCAAGGTCGGCGAAGCGCCCGATCTTCCGCCCGTGGTCGAGTTGATGGATTTACTCAAGCGCTGGAACGCATCGACCGAAGCCACGGAGCGCGCCGAGATCTGGAATTCAATGCTGTCGATCTATACCGATCAGGTGTTTTCGATCGGCACGGTGAACGGAACGCATCAGCCGGTTCTGGCATCCTCGCGGCTGCGCAATCTGCCCGACAAGGCGCTTTACGGCTACGACCCGACCGCCTATTTCGGTGTCTATATGCCGGATACATTCTGGCTTGGAGAGTCCTGAGCGTGCTTCGATATTTGGTCTGGCGCATCGCCGTGATGGTTCCAACGCTGCTGGTCATATCGGCACTGGTGTTCACGATCATCGAACTTCCCCCAGGCGACTATTTCGACAGCTATGTTGCCGAGCTTCGGGCTCAGGGCGAAGCGGTGGATTCCGATCGCATCGAGATGATGCGCAAGGAATATGGTTTCGATAAGCCACCGGTCATTCGCTACTTCTACTGGGTCGGCGGGATGCTGCACGGCGATTTCGGCTATTCCTTCGAATATGAGCTGCCGGTTCGCGACGTCGTGGGGGACCGAATGTGGCTGACGGTGCTGGTTTCCTTCGTCACGATCATCTTCACCTGGCTCATCGCCTTTCCGATCGGCATGTACTCCGCCACACATCAATACAGCTGGGGCGACTACGGCCTGACTTTCTTCGGCCTTCTCGGCCTTGCGATTCCGAACTTCATGCTGGCGCTGATCCTGATGTATTTCGCCAACATCTGGTTCGGCACGTCCATCGGCCACCTCATGGACCAGCAATATCTCGGCGAGCCGATGAGCTGGGCCAAGGCGAAGTCGATCCTCGCCCATCTCTGGATTCCGGTCTTGATCATCGGCACCGGGGGCACGGCAAGCATGATCCGGCGGCTGCGAGCCAATCTGCTCGATGAGCTACATAAGCAATATGTCGTGACCGCGCGCGCCAAAGGCCTTCATCCCTTCAGGGCGCTGGTCAAATATCCGCTGCGCATGGCGCTCAATTTCTTCATTTCGGATATCGGCTCTATCCTGCCGGCCATCATCTCCGGTGCCGAAATCACGGCGATCGTGCTGTCTTTGGAAACGACCGGGCCGATGCTGATCAAGGCGCTGCAAAGCCAGGACATGTATCTCGCAGGGTCGTTCCTGATGTTCCTCGCCTTCCTGACGGTCATCGGCGTCCTGATTTCCGACCTGGCGCTGGCGCTACTTGATCCGCGAATTCGTTTGCAAGGCGGCAGCACCAAATGAACACGCAATCGCCGCTGCCCGCTCCGGGTGCCCCACTGCAACACTACGTTTCCATCGAGCCCTTTGACCTGCAGTCGGTCGAGGCGATGACGCCGGAGCAGGAGAAGGTCTTTCAGGCGTCGCAGCTGCGGCTGATGTGGTGGAAATTCCGCCGGCACCGGCTTGCCCTTGTATCCGGCATATTCCTGGCAACGCTTTATTTCGGGATACTGATCTGCGAGTTCCTGGCGCCCTACGATCTGCACACGCGCAACATGGACTACATCTATTCGCCGCCGCAACGGGTGCACCTGTTCCACAACGGCCAGTTCGTCGGGCCGTTCGTCTATGGCCGCCAGATGACGCTGGATATGGACACGCTCAAGCGGAACTACATCGAGCAACAGGATGATGTTCAGCGGATCCGTTTCTTCTGCAAGGGCGACAAGTACCGGTTCTGGGGCCTGATCGAAGGTGACAGGCATTTTGTCTGCCCCGCCGAAAACGGCCAGCTCTTTCTGGCCGGCACTGACAGGCTGGGGCGCGATGTGCTCTCGCGCATCATCTATGGCGCACGCATTTCACTGACAATAGGCCTCGTCGGCATCAGTTTCAGTTTCCTGCTCGGCATTGTCATCGGCGGACTGGCCGGCTATCACGGCGGTATCTTCGATCTGATCGTTCAACGGATAATCGAAGTTCTGCAATCGATCCCCAGCATTCCGCTATGGCTGGCTCTGGCGGCGATCATGCCGATAACCTGGAGTCCGATCCTGATCTATTTCGGCATTACCGTCATCCTCGGGCTGCTCGACTGGACCGGACTGGCGCGGGCCGTGCGTTCGAAGCTTCTAGCCTTGCGCGAGGAGGATTACGTTCTGGCTGCGCAATTGATGGGTGCCAGAAGCAGCCGCATTATACGGCGGCATCTCATCCCCGGCTTCATGTCGCATCTGATCGCGACGGCAACGATCTCCATACCCGGCATGATCCTGGGCGAGACAGCGCTGAGCTTCCTCGGGCTCGGCCTGAGGGCGCCGATAACCAGCTGGGGCATCCTGCTCACCGAGGCGCGCAGCGTCAGCGTGATCGCGTTCTATCCATGGCTGCTTTTGCCGATGCTCCCCGTCGTTCTCGTCATCTTGGCGTTCAACTTCCTCGGCGATGGGTTGCGGGACGCCGCGGACCCCTACAAGTGACATCACCATACCGCCGCGCGCCGCGCCGCCGACTCCACCCGGTATGATCCTTGTCGGCAGCCTGTTCCCTTGTTGCAGTGTTCATCGTTCGCCTCTACACGCGGCAAGACTCGATCGGGGTTTAACACGTCGCCTCTGGTTTCAGCCGCGAAACGCTCTGGTCGGGGGCAGTTGATTTCGTGGACTTGTTCAGGAGATACAATCGCGCATGAGTCGCCTCGACAGTTTCATCCGGAGGATGACCGCACAGCGCGACATACTCGATCATGTCTGCGCCGAGGTGGCGAAGATAGAGGGCCCCGTGCTCGAGCTCGGCCTCGGTAATGGCCGGACGTTCCACCATCTGCGCGAGCGCCTGCCCGGACGCCGGATCATAGCGTTCGACCGTGCACTTGCCGCACACGCCAGCTCAATTCCCGAAGCTGAAAACCTCGTGCTCGGCGAAATACGCGAGACGGCGAGCAGGTTCATTGGCATCGACGCCGCCCTTGTTCATGCCGACATCGGCACCGGCTATGAAGATCGCGATGCAGTGATCTCTACCTGGCTTCCCGATCTGACCGCGCGCCTACTTCGCGTCGGCGGCATCGCGGTCAGCGGCACGCCGCTCGATCACCCGCAGTTGCAACGCCTCCCGCCGCCACCTTCGGTTCCCGCCGATCGTTATTTTATCTATAGGCGTGTGTGAGGGGCCGGGACGAGCCAAATCTTCAGGGCCAAGCCTTCAGGGGCCGAACCTTCAGGGGATCGTGTATACTGCTATCTCCCGGTCAATGCCGCGCAGCGAGACCTCGTGGGGCACGGGCGTCAGCGCATTCCTGTGCAAGAGATCAGCGGTGAGATTGTCGTCGACCACCGCTCGAGTGGCGAAGATCGCCTGTGCGTTGGCAAGGTTCTGGACCCGCGAAGCAATGTTGACCGTCTGGCCGAAATAGTCCTGTCGCTCATTCATAGACACGGCGATGCAGGGGCCGGCATGGACTCCGATCTTGAGCAGCAGATCCTCGCGCCCGCTCTTGTCGTTGAGCGTACGCATGGCATCGCGCATCCTGAGGGCTGCAGCGATCGCACGATCGGGCGTCGCGAAGGTCGCCATCACCGCATCACCGATCGTCTTCACCACCGCGCCTGCCTCCGCCGTGACGATCTCGTGCAGAACCTGGAAATGCTCGCGTACGAGATCGAAGGCTGAAAGGTCGCCCACCCGCTCGTAAAGCTCGGTCGATCCGCGCAGGTCGGTGAACAGGAACGTCAGGCTGGTGATCTTCAGGCGCTGGTTGATGTCGAGTGTATCCGTGCGATAGAGATCGCGGAACGTCTGGTTGGTGAGCAGGCGCTTGGCGGTCAGGAAGGGCCGGCGTTTTCCCAGGAAATCATGCAATGCCTGGCTGGCGATGAAGACCGTCGGCAGCACGCGGGTGTCGGTCCGGTTTTCCAGCGAAATGCCCAACGGGCCGGGTTGCATCTCCAGCGTCTGGTTCTGGACATGGTCGCGGTCGAAAACCAAAGAGAGGCTCCGGCGCTCCTTTGTTGGTTCGCCCTTCCCGTCGATGAACTGCGCCGAGTGGGTGACCGGCTCGAAGACGATGATGAATTCGGACGGAAGCTGTATGGGCAGAACCGCCTTTTCACCGGGCGCAAGCTCGATATCCTCCAGCGAGAACGTTTCCATCTTTTCCGCGAAATGCTCTTCCGGCAGATCGACGCCGGACGCCCAGTAGATCTGGCGGAAATATTCCGCCACCGGCAGTTCGTGTGGATTGTGGGCGGCAATCCTGCGCACGCGGGGACTGACGGTGAATGTCACCTCGACCATCTCGTCGAGGGTCGGTGAATAGCCCTCGGAGCATAGCGCGCAGGTGTATTCGTCCTTTTGCAGGGTTTTCAGCGTGGCGTTGGTGTCGAGCACGCCGCCACAGCCGGGGCACAGAACATTCCAGGAAATGTCGAAGATGCCCACCCGCGCGGCATGGAGAAAGGCGCCTATTGCGCGCTCCTCGTCGAGGCCATGCTTGCTGGCGAAGGCTGGCGCATTGATGCGGCAAAGTTCGCGGTCCTCGCCCTCCGCGATGGTTCGCTTGATCGCGTCGATCGCCTGTGGATCGACATCGGCCGATTGTCGCAGAAGTGAGAACAGATCCTGAGCTTCGTTCATCGTGCAGGCTCCGGAAAATGCACCCCGTGGCGTTTTGACCGGACCGGTCTTTGGTCCGAATGCTCCATCTTACTTCGAAACGAACCGTGCGGCCATTCGAATGGATAAGCCTGGTGACCGTTCACTTAGGCCGATTTTAACCGGCCGCAAGCAGCATTATGATGGTCCATGGAGCCTTCATCTTTGGGATTTTCTCCCATGCTGACATCCGACAATCCGCCATTTCCCGCGACCCTGCGCCTTTTCTCTGCGGTCGTCATCATCGTCCTGATCGTAGGCGCCGGCCTGTTTTTCGTGCCTGTTCTGGTCAAACCGGGCTGGCCTTGGGCCGTCACGCCGTTCAATGCGCGCTTTCTCGGCGGCTTCTACACCGCCGAAATGGTCGTGATGGCGGCGCTGCTGGTCTGGAATCGCTGGTCGCCCGGCAGGCTCGTGCTCGTCATGGCCTTCATCTTCACCGTCATCGTGTCGGTGGCTTCGTTCATCAATCTCGGCTATTTCAACTTCGAGCGCAAAGCGCCCTGGCTGTGGTTTTTGGTCTATCTTGCTTCGGTCGCGGTATCCGGGCTGTTCCTGTGGCGGGCCAGAGCCCGTCCTTCTGCG
Organism: Mesorhizobium sp. M0909; assembly: GCF_040319515.1. Classification (NCBI taxonomy): domain Bacteria; kingdom Pseudomonadati; phylum Pseudomonadota; class Alphaproteobacteria; order Hyphomicrobiales; family Phyllobacteriaceae; genus Mesorhizobium; species Mesorhizobium sp. M0909. The sequence goes on along the minus strand of NZ_JAMYOA010000006.1, from coordinate 140,759 downwards.
AAAGGCGTGACCTTAAATCCCGCATGGCGCGGCTACATGCCGGTGGAATCCGCGATCCTTGGGCTCTATGGCGTCGGCCTGTTGCTGTTTCCCCTGACATTCAGTGGCATCTGGCCATGGCCGATCGATGCCTTCCACGCTCAGGTCTACAGCGCAATCTTCCTCGCCGGTGCGGGCGGTATATATCTCGTCTGGAGAAGCGCGCCGCGCGAGGAACTGCTGGTGCTCGGGTTGGCACAGTTTCTGGTTGGCCTGCTTGCCATCCTCGGCGTCGTCATCACCGACGCTGCGGTGCACCGGATCGACTGGACGGCGATCGGGACATTGTGCTGGCTCACGCTTTTCGGCTGGATCGGCATCAGCGGCGTCTTCAAACTCTACGCCGCCTCCCGGTATTTCAGCTCGCAATCGGCATCATAGGTTGAGAGACGGCTGGATTTTCAGGTGGCGTCCGGTGCATCGTACCGGGCCGATTGCCTTCGCCGGGAACGCCATGACCAGCACGACGTCGCCACCCTCCGAGAAAAGCCAGCCGCTGCTCCGGTCCGTCCGGCCAAGCGATGCAGAGGCGCTTTGCGCTATTTTCAACATGCCGGGCTTCCGCCGGGGCACGCTCAGGATGCCTTTCGAGATGGTGGAGCAGGTGGCGCGGCGCATCGCCAAGTCCGGCCCGGAAACCACCTGGATCGTTGCCGAGCTGGACGGCAAGGTCGTCGGCCACGGCAGCCTGGTCGTGCAGGGTTCACCCCGCCGTTCGCACATCGGCGAGATCAATATCGGCCTTGACGATGCCTTTGTCGGCAAAGGTATCGGCTCTGCCGTACTTGGCGCGCTGCTTGACGTGGCCGACAACTGGCGCGCCCTGAAGCGAGTCGAATTGACCGTCTATGCCGACAACGAACCGGCCCTCCGTCTCTACAAGAGCCACGGCTTTGAGATCGAAGGCCGGCATGTGAAGGCCGGCTTTACCGACGGGCAGTACCACGATCTCCTGAGCATGGCCCGGCTGCGGTTCTAAGATCCGCCGTTTGCCTTAGCTGTTTAGCCAATCTGACAATTCGTGCCGAGTCAGCGAACAGGGCTGCATCCACCAAGTCTGCTCTCGCTTGGCGTTTACACCGCAAGCGGCTAGACGGGACCAATGACCGCCGTCTTTGATCCAACCCCTACCCCTCCGCCGGAAATTCTGGCTGTGCTGTCGCTGCTCTGCCCGGAGGTCGTGCGCGACATCGAGCAGAACTGGAATGCACCGGTTTCCGATTACGCCCGCCATCTGTGGCGGCCGGTGGCAAGGCCTGCATCGGGCCCGGCGATCGCTGCCCGCTCGATCCTGCGCGAAGTCCTGCATCAGCGACTCGATAGGATCATGCGGCCTGAGGAGATCGGCAAAGCCCTCGACGAGTTCGAGCACAGACCGGTGATTCAGTCCGGCCTGCACTGCCTGCTTCTGATGGACCGGATCACCTTCGATGCCCTCCTGCTTGCCTGGCTCGGCGCGGTCGAAAACGGGCTGTCGGCCTTCGTCGGCTTCATGGGAGCGACGATGACCATGGAGACAGTTGGCCGGGAGGGGCCGGGATGGCTCGATGTCGGCGACGACAAGGTCAACCTGTTCGGCATGGGGCGCCACAAACTGTGCCGCAAAAGCGCCTGCGTGGCCGGTCCCGTCTCCCTCAACAAGCGCGCGCTCGAAACGGTGGGCGATGAAACGGATGCCAGCCGCTGGCTGGGCACACTGCTTGCCAGCCAGGACAAGGTGTTTGAAACCGCCGCCGATGCGCTGACTGCCCTGAACCAGGATCTGGTCGCCAATTGGGATCGTGCCGGCATGGCCCTGCCGGTTTTCATCGATGATCGAGCCGCCGCGGCTGCCATGGCGCGGCATCTGGAATATGACGGCAGCCTTCTTTCCAGACTGCTCATTGAACCCGCAAGACGCCAGCGTCTCGAACGTGCCTGGCAAGAGGCCGCATCGAGCCCATTTGGCAGATTCCTGCCCAATGCCACGGACTATTTCTGGGGCATCCGCGAGGAGCGCGTGCGCAAACTCGTTCTCGAGAACGGGCACCTGATCGAGCCCGACAGGCCGCAAGGTCTTTCCATCCCGTTCGAGCGGCCGTATCTCAGGCAGGCGCTGCTGGACGGCGTGCTGCTGCCGAACTTGTTCCTGACGTTCCTCGTCCTTGCCATATTGCCGCGCGCGCGGGTCGTGGGGGGCCTAAGACAGATTGGCTATGTAGCGCTTTTCCACTCGATCCTTCTGGCCGCGCTAGACGAAAACGCGCCGGAAGAGCGCGATCTGGCTGCGGAGCTGCAGGTTCGGGAAAATGCCTGGGGCATGCGGGTCATCGATGAAAAGATCTCAGTCCGCGAGCAGCTTGCCGGCCTGCCGGAAGGAGCGCTCTTCCCGGACCTGCTCCGGCAATACCGATTGCGGACATTTGCCGAGACGACCGACGACCTGAAACTGGTTCGCGAAAACGCCAGATGGCGCAAGATCGGCCAGGCAGAGATCAAGCCGACCTGAGCCTAATTCGCAACCGCAAGCTGACAGCGAGCCAGCCGTTGCATCAAGAGGTCATGCGTAGCGCTCTGCCACCGGACCCACACGGATGGCTCGATGCCCATTTGCGCTGCCGCTTGCTCGTCGACGGCTATCGGTGCATCCTTGTGATTAGCCTGGCCGTGCAGTGCGGGCGAGATCACGCCGTCACGGCCACTAGTGAGGTCTTGTTCGATGGACTGCTCGGGCTGCGGTTTCGAGATTGAGGGCGGTTACGCCTTCTGTCCGAGGTGTGGCAGGCGCCAGCCCGTGGCATGCGCCAGTTGCGGCTACACCTGCGCACCTGATTTCGAGTTCTGTCCGAAATGTGGGGCAAGCGTCGGTGCGCCCGCAAAAGCCGTCGAACGGCCTGCTCCGGCACCAAGCCGGACCATTGTGCCGCCTTCTCGAACTCCGTCGCTGCTTCCGAACATCGAAAGCGAAGAAGGGCTGCATCCCGTCTCCGACGCCGATCGCCGGACCGTAACGGTCCTGTTCGCCGACCTTTGCGGCTTCACGACACTCAGCGAGCAGCTCGACCCCGAGGTCATGCAAGCGCTGCAGAATAAACTGTTCAAGGAATTGACGGCGGCCGTGCGAAACTTTGGTGGTTTCGTCGACAAATTCATCGGCGATGCACTGCTCGCTTTGTTCGGTGCGCCGGTCGCGCATGAGGACGATCCGGAACGTGCGCTTCGCGCCGCTCTCGACATGATCGCCCGGACGGCGCGGCTCGGCGAAAGCACCCCCCACTCCGGCTCGCCTCTGTTACTCCACATCGGCATAAACACTGGTCCGGTCGTTACTGGCGGATTGGGCATCGGCACCGCCAGATCCTATTCGGTGACCGGCGACACAGTGAATACGGCGCAACGCCTGCAATCGCTGGCCGCACCGGGTGAGGTACTGGTAGGCGAGCTCACTCACAGGCTGACCCGGCATGCGTTCTCTTACGAGTCGCTCGGTGATGTCGTGTTTCGCGGCAAGGCTGGCAGCGTGCTCGTCCATCGACTGGACGCACCGCTAGCGGTGCCGCGTGCAGCGCGCGGGCTAGAGGCGCTCGGCCTCAGTGCGCCACTAATAGGTCGTGGTGCGGAGCTCAACAGAATGATGGCGAGCCTTGACCAGGCGTGCGGCGGCTCGGCCCAACTTGTCCGCCTCGTCGGAGAAGCCGGCATCGGGAAATCGCGGCTGGTGAAGGAGTTCGTCGCCCGCGTCGGCGACGAGGAGCGTTTTCGCAACGTCGTCGTGCGGCAGGCCACGTGCTCACCGCTGGGCGAACAATCTTTTGGCGCCTTGGGCGCCGTGGTGCGCAGCGCTGCCGGGATGATGCAAAACGACAATGGGGACGAAATGCGGGGGAAGCTCGCAGGCTTGCTTGCCGATCTCGGCCTGCAGGGCGAGGAGGCGAAGCGGCTGATGCCTTTGCTCTATCATGTGCTCGGCCTTGGCGACCCCGATGCCACCTTGCAGCATGTCGAGCCTGAGCAGTTGCGGCGGCAAATTCTCTACGCAGTCCGCACAATCATCGAACGGCGGCTTGCGTTGTCGCCGCTGTTGATTGTCGTCGAAGACCTGCACTGGGCCGACGCCGTGTCGCTAGAGGCACTACGTTTCGTAATGGACAGGTTAGAACGCACGCGGTTGATGTTGCTGGTCACGCATCGTCCGGCGCCGGACAACGACCAGCTCGACTCAAGTCGGGTCAGTCACACAGCGCTCAGGCTTCCGCCGCTCAATAGTGATGACGGACGCAGGCTGCTCGCGGCGCTTTTCGGCGAGAGCTGGGTAAACTCCGCAGGAGGGCTTCTCGATCAGATCCTCGAGCGCGCGGGCGGCAACCCCCTTTTTGTAGAGGAGATCGTTCGCGGCCTTATCGATCGCGGTGTACTGATGCGAGAGGGCCAGCGATGGCGGACTGTGGCCGGCGAAGTCGCAACCGGCATCCCCGCCACTATCCAGGCGATGTTGCTTGCCCGCGTCGACCGGCTGCCCCCAGAGGTGCGCCGGTTGGCCCAGGAGGCCGCGGTAATCGGCCCGCGCTTCGACGCCACACTTCTGAAATCCGTGACAGCCGACCCCGGCCGGCTTGAAGCCGGCTGCGAACTGCTTTGCGATGCGGAAATCATCGAGGAAGTTGCCGGATCAGGCTCGGTCTCGTCGCAAAGCTACCGCTTTACGCAAACATTGCTGCAGGACGTGATCTACCAGAATCTGCTCCTGCAACGCCGGACCGACATCCACGGGCGGGTCGGTGCTGCCTTGGAGCAACTGTGCGGCGACAAGCCGGAACGGCTCGAGGATTTGACCGTGCTCGGTCATCATTTCGCACAGAGCGCCGAGCGGGAGAAGGGCGCGCATTACCTGCAGGCGGCAGGCGATCGCGCTCGCATGATATACGCCAACGACGACGCCCTTCGTTTCTACGAGCGAGCACTGGCAGCATTGGACGCGATCGGGCAAACACCGCTCAAACTGGCAATTGCAGAGCGCATTGCCGATTTGAGCGGCCCGGCAGGCCGCCGCGAGGTCGCGCACCACCACTACGAGACGGTGTTGCAGGCATACCGCGAATCGGCCAATCGCGTCGCCTCGGCGCGAGTTTTGCGTAAGATCGGTCGGCTGCTCTGGGACGTCGGCAAGCGGGACAAGGCAGAACCCTGCTATGCTGAGGCGGCAGCGCTCCTCGATGGGGCGGATGCCCCGATCGAGCAGGCGCATCTGTGGCAAGAACGTGGCCGACAGGCGTTCCGTAGCGGAGATCACGCTCTCGCGGCAAAATGGGCAGACGCGGCGCTGGATTGCGTACGCAATCTGACAACGGAGCATGTCTCCGAGGTCGGGTGTGATGCCACTCTTGTGACCGCCGAGGCACTCAATACCAAGGCTGTCGCGCTGGCTCGCCTCGGGCGAAACCGTGAGGCCGTGCGTCAGGTTGAGCGTAGCATTGAATTGGCCGAAGCCGCCGGTCTGCTGGGCGCGGCCTGCCGCGGCTACACCAATCTCGGCGTGCTATACACGACCATCGATCCGGCACAGGCGATGGAGGTCTGTCGGCGCGGTCTTGAAGTGGCGCGCCGTATTGGTGATTTGGGTTTCCAGGCGCGCCTCCTCGCCAATCTGGCGGTCGCTTGTTGTACTTTCACGGATCGCTGTCCAACGGAGGGCATACCTGCTGCCGAGAAGGCCATCGAGATCGACCGGGCGCTCGACCAGCGCGAGCACCTGCCGGTGCCGTTGATCGTGCTTGGGCAGATCCACCAGTGCAACGGCCGTCCGGACCTGGCCGTTGGTTTGTTCCACGAAGCACTGGACGTAGCCCGCGAAACGGGCGAACCCCAACTGCTGTTTCCGTGCTATGATGGTCTTGCAACGCTTAATCTCGACCTCGACAATCTGGCCGAGGCCGAACGCTACTTTTCCCTGGCGCAGGGTATTTGCGCCCAGCACGGGCTCGACCCGGAAGCGCTCGTGGTGCTGCCTTTTCTCGACTAGCCGGGGTTGGAGGTTGGAAATGTCCGCGCGTAGTGACTTGGTGCCGCTTCAACCGGGCGACCGTGCGCCGAACGTGGTACTCGACGCCATTACCCAGGAAGGCAAGATCGCGCTTGACGACTTTCGCGGCCAAAAACCGGTGCTGGTCGGCCTGTTTCGAGGTCTGCATTGTGCGTTTTGCCGGCGCCATATCGCCGCCCAGGCGCGGCTTGATCCGGAGCTGCGCGAAAAGGGCGTGGAGAGCCTGACGGTGGTCAACACGCCGATCGAACGGGCGCGTCTCTATTTCCGCTACCATCCGATGCCGAATCTGCTTGCGGCCTCCGACCCTGAACGCGCCTCACATCGTGCTTTTGGACTGCCCAATCTCGAATTCACCCAAAACGAGACGAACTGGCCGTACAAGGTCTCGATGGCAGCGGCAAAGGATATGCGGGTCGACATACCAGGCGAGTTGCCCGGTCCTATGGATCCTCTTGAGGCCAGCGAAATCCTCAACAAAAAGGACCATTACGAACTGACCGAAGCCGACGAGCAGATGATAGCAACGGGACACGGACAATTGATCGGTCAGTTCCTGCTGGACCGGCAAGGGATCGTCCGCTGGAGCTTCACGGAGGTTCCAGAGGGCGGGCGATACATGTTTGGGGCGCCAAGCCCGCAGGAGCTGATGTCAGCCGTGTCCCAAGTCGCCCAATAGACTTGCGAACGAGGTAAGCGGAACGGGACGCTGAACAAAACGCGGAACCAACTTGTTACAAATCTAGACACTGACAAGTTCACGGTTCATGCGAGCACGGCCTCGACAACCGCAACAAAGTCATCGAGCGAACGATCCCCACGAATCTCGATGCGCGGAAGGTCGATGGGATCGCAATCGAGGTCCGCCGGCCCGTGTCTGCCGCCGAAGCCGATTCGATAGCCGCACTCCTTGGCCAGCCTGCCAAGCCGTCGGTCGGTGACTGAGAAGGGTGCCGCGAACGCCGCGGTTGGCCGACCGGTCCACCGTTCGATGAACATACGAGAGCGCAGAAGCTCGGCGGCCAAGTCAGAGCTCGACAGACCATCGATCGCGCGATGCGTCGCCAGATGGCTTCCGAAGAAGGCGCCTTCGCCGGCGAGGCGTCGCACCGTCCCGGCGTCCATAAGCGGCGTCGGCGGGCCGCTGTAGGCGTCCCACTGTGCACTTTCACCCACCAAGTCCGTCACCAGGAACACTTCCGCGGTCAGGTCGTTCGCGCGCAGGATCGGCCAGGCATGGTCGGCAAAGTTCTGGAAGCCGTCATCGAAGGTGATGAGCACTGGGCGGCCAACGAAAGGCTGACGGTTGGCGATGAACCATTCCAGCTGCTCGGAGCTAATCGCGTGAAAGCCATTGGCGCGCAGCCATGTCATTTGGCTGGCGAATGCGGCGGGCGTGAGCCGAAAACGGGCGAGCGCGGCCGGACCTTCATCGGAGACGCTGTGATACATGAGAACAGGGATACGCTGCCGCCGCTCGCTACGTGCGACGTCGCGGCGCAAGGCCCGCGCCCCGCCCCAGACGATTTTTCGCGCGACCCCCATATCGATGCGCGCGCGGATTGGCACATGATCAATGACTGGTTCCGTCGCCACGTCACCTGGTGACAGGCGGCGGAAGCGGTCTATGCGATAGAGCTCGGTCTGGATCGATTGCTCGAGGACAAGACCTGCGGTCCCGGCCAGCGTCTCCGAGATCGCTTGTGCACCGAATGTGTTCCAGTCGAAGCCCGTCCTCTCAGGATTGTCACGTAGCACGAATGCGTGTGCGCTGATGAAGCTGCCGCCAGGCGCCAATGCCTCAACGACTTTCTTGGCGAAGCGTTGCAACTCGGCGAGATCATCCAGGTAGTAGAGCACTTCCGAACAGAAGATCAGATCCATCTCGCCCGGCAGCGTATCGGCCATGAAATCCAGTACGCCGAACTCAACATTCGGCTGATCGCCGCATCGCGCGCGCGCCCGGTCGATGGCTATGGCGGAGATGTCAGTTGCGGTCAAATGGCTCACGCGCGGCGCCAGTTGCCGCGTGAAGTGGCCTTCCGCACAGGCCAGCTCAAGCGCCCGTCCAATGGGACCGGCAGGCAGAATTTCGAGCTGCCGCTCATATTTCTCCTGCTCATAGGACGAACCGTAGTTCCAGGGATCCTCGGTCGCGAAATAGCCATTCCAGAACGACGTGCGATCCTTGTCGTGCCTGGCCCGTGCGCGGCGCAGCGCCGGGGGAGGCTCCGCAGGTTCGGCGCTCGACCGAACCAGCTCCCGCGCTTCCTCGGCCAGTTGGGCGAGTTTGCCGAAGTGACCGTCCGGATCGGACCGGCCTTCAAGCCGCTCGGGAGACACGACATTCAGGATCAATTCGATCCAATAATCCCTTGTCACTGTCCCAAGTACGCCGAATTGCACGACAGCCTCGATCTGGCCATCCATCATCAGATAGGCATAGATTTGATCGATTCCTTGCGGAAGTTCGACCGTGGTCGGATTTCGCGCGTCGACACGAATTCCAAGTGTCCGCGCCAGCCTGCGCGGCGCGGCGAGATCGTCGACGTCGAGCAGCATTTGCTCAAGATGATACTGGACGCGGCGAGCCGCGTCGGGATTGTTCCAGACCTTGCCGAGTTCGATGATCAACTCGGTGAGGGAGCCGCCGAACCTGTCCCACCTGGCAGCCAATTGCGCTGGCACCGACAGGCTTCCGACCGCTAGGCCATCGAAGATCACCTTGGCGATCTCTCGCGCCCATTTGCGTCCTGGCGGCAGCGGGCGCAGAGACTGCGGGTTGATCGAGCGCGAGCCGCTGCCGCAATCCGACGCGGCGTTCCACAACGCGAACCACGCGAGTGCCTCGGAGGCGGTGCCGCCGTTCGCCTCGATCGCTCCATTGGCGTGAGCCGACGCCGGGTGTTTGACCCTGGGATCGGCGGAAAAGCCGTGGGCGATCACGATTTCAGCATCTGCCAGCATCTGCGTCGAATTGCGGCTGAGCGCGTTGGGGCTGATCCGATAGAAAGCGAGCGGCTCATCGACCATCACCCAATTTATGCCCAGACGTGCGAGGCGCTGCCACAGGTCCCAGTCCTCGCAGGTGCGCAGCGACACATCGAAACCGCCCAACTCGACAATTGTCTCCCGGTCGACCAGCAGCGCGTGAACGGCGATGGCACACCTGCGGGCGAATGTCTCGAAGGGCTGGATCGCAACCTCCGTTGCGATGCACGACGCGGTGAGTTCGCCATCGGGCATCACGCGCCGGGAACCGCAATAGGCGGCCACTGCATCGGGAACGGATTTCAGTGCGGCCAGCATTTTGGCGAGGAAGCTGGCATCCACCCAACCGTCGGCATCCAGAAACATGAGCCAGCGGCCGCGCGCTGTCGAAATCCCGCTATTGCGCGCGCCGGCGGCGCTATAGGCGGAAGACCTCAACGTCCGAAATCGGGCATCGTGCTCTACATAGCCGGCGATGATCGCGGGGGTGCGGTCCATGGAGGCGTCGTCGACGATGATCGCCTCCCAATCCACTATTTCCTGATCGAGAAGGCAATCGAGTGCGCGCGCCAGCGTTACCTCCGCGTTGTGCGCAGCAACCACGATTGAAACCAAGGGATCATGCGCCACGCCGTCTTACCCGCGCCCGGTTCGAAGGCAGAACAAGATGCGTTGATCTTTCTTGGCGTGCCGGCAAGCGTTGCGCCGACGGTTTGCTCGGCATTGAAAATCGGTACCATACCGCCTTGCGGTAGCATTGTCCTGGATCATCGAGCTTTCGTTTTCTTCGGCAAGAGTCGGCGAATGTCAAAACCGGATGACGGCATCGGATGGCAGCACTGCCCTGTCAAGATCGGGGCGATTAGAGACAGGCAAAAGACTTGAAGACAGGCTGAATAGCAAGCGTGCATGCCCGACGGCTTGGAGCTGAGGTCGATGCGCCGGGGCATTTCCTTTCGCGCATTTCGTCTGCAAAAAGATGATCGCGGGCGAAGACACGAGCGCAAGCTGATCCGGATCGAGCCGCATGTCGAAATCTATCCGAATGGGGACGCACGAACCGACTTGAGCCGAGAAAATTCCGGCTTGCGGGTCGGCTATTTTGCTGACATGTTTATCAGTTTCTAAATTAGCGCTGTGGCAATGTCAAAAGAAGGGGCATGGGATGGCCAAGGAATCTTCGAGTACCGCTTCTTCGGCAAATAAAGCGGACGCAAATCTGACAAGTAATGCAGACGGAAGCGGGCTGAACTTCATGGCGGGCCAGGCTCGCGAGAGCGGGCCTCCCGGCGACGCCGTAGGTGTCGACAAGATACGTGATCTGCTGTTCGGCAACCAGATGCAGGACTATGACCGCCGCTTCTCCAAGCTTGAAGAACGGGTCTTGCAGCGCTTCAAGGATGTCGAATCCGAGGCCAAGCGCAATCTTGAAATGTACGAGTCAAATGCAAAGAAGCAGGTCGACTCGCTTGCGGCGCAATTGCGGAACGAAAAAGACGCGCGAGCCGACGCCGATAAGGAGATTGATCGGAATCTTCGCGAGCAAAATCAGGCGCTCGAAAAGCAGGTGCGCGCGTTGTCGGATCAGTTGAGCGAGCTTGAGCGGGAAGTTGCGGACCGGATAAATCGAAACGATCATTTGCTGCGTGAGGAAATCAAGCAAAAGAATGAAAGCATTCAGATGCTGATGGAGAAAATGTTTTCCGATCTCGGCAATGTCAAGACCGACCGAAATCTTTTGGCTGGCCTGTTTGTCGAGGTTGCAAAATGTCTAAATCAGGATCCGGTCGGCAGCAAGAACAACTCGGAGCGTACCTGGAAAGTGAGTTGATGGGAACTTGACGTCGACTGTCGACCCAATCAGCCTCCCTAAAAGAGCGGCTTCGAACGATACAGAGATTGATCGCGAGGCTCTGGCCCGCCTGTTGATCGAAATTGCCCGGAACGTTGATCCGGACTATCGTGCGCGTCTCGACGGAATCCCAACCGCCGATCCTCGCATGGAAACGCTTCGCCAGTTGCTGGTCGGCCGCGAAATTTCGGAGCTTTCACGAGTTACCCACCTGCTCGACGAACCTGAGCAGCTTGCGGCGGCAGTGGGGGGCGTCCTCCCCGGTGCAGCCGCACGGGCGTCTCATGCGCAACTCGGCGAGGCCCTTGCGCCAGTTGTCGAGAGGGCTGTGCAACGGTCCATCCAGAAAAGCCCGCGCACGCTGACGGATATATTATACCCGGTGTTTCTGCCGGCTATTCGCAAGTCGATCGGCGAAAAGATCGACCAAACCTTTCAGTCGCTGAATGAAACCTTAAGACATATATTTACTTGGCATGGGCTCAAGTGGAGATTTGAAGCTTGGAGAACGGGGGCAAGCTTCTCAGAAGTTGTTCTTAGGCATTCTCTTGTCTATCGTGTAGAACATGTCTTTCTCATTCACCGCAATTCCGGGCTTTTGATCAAGCATGTAACTGCCGAAAACGCAACCAGCGAAGATCCTCAACTGATTTCCTCGATGCTTAGTGCAATTCAGGATTTTGTAAAAGACTCATTTAACGAGAAAGAACAGAGTGGCCTGGACACTATCCGTTTCGGGGAGCTTCGTCTCTGGTCGGAAGTTGGGCCGTTTGCGACCTTGGTTGCGGTGATCCGGGGAAATCCGCCGGAGGAATTACATGAAATAATTCGCGATGTATTGCTTCGCATCCATGATGAATGCTCACAGGCCCTGGAGCAGTTTGACGGCGACAGTTCGCAGTTGGCCGGCGTCGAGACGCAATTGCAGACCTGCGTTGATCTGAAGCAGGAGGAATCAAACCAGGGATTTCCGTGGCTGGTCCTGGCTGCAGTCCTGCTGGTTTTGATTCCCGCAGGCGGTTGGTTCTTTCTTTCCTGGCAATCCGGGCAGCGCTGGCAGGCGTATGTGTCGCGACTGGGGATCCAGCCGGGCATCATCGTTGCCGACCAAAAGGTGCGCGATGGCCAATTCTATATTACCGGCCTGAGAGACCCTCTTGCCGCCGACCCGCAGTCGCTGTTGGCCGGAACGCAGGTCGATCCCGCCCGCGTTCATTCACACTGGCAATTATATCAGAGTCTTGAGCCGGAGTTCGTGTTGAAGCGGCTGACGGCGTCGCTGGTTCCGCCGGATTCAGTACGACTTTCGATCGTCAATGATCGCATCGTTGCCGAGGGGGAGGCTCCCGACACCTGGATAGATCGGGCGCGCGCAGCAGCCCAGCAACTTTCGGCAGGCGGACCGGAATTCGATATCTCCAGGGTTCGTGATGTGAGCCCCGAAGCACGCGCGGCGGAGCGCTGGCAGACTTATGTGTCGCGACTGGAGGCCCAGCCGGGTATTATCGTTGCCGAACAAAAGGTGCGCGATGGCCAATTCTATATTGCCGGCCTGAGAGACCCGCTTGCCGCCGACCCGCAGTCGCTGTTGGCCGGTACGCAGGTCGATCCCGCCCGCGTTCATTCGCAGTGGCAATTCTATCAGAGCCTTGAGCCGGAGTTCGTGCTGAAGCGGCTGACAGCGTCGCTCACCCCGCCGAAATCGGTTCGGCTTTCGATCGTCGAGGATCGCATCATTGCCGAGGGTGAGGCTCCCGACACCTGGATAGATCGGGCGCGCGCAGCGGCCCGACAGCTTTCGGCAGGCGGACCGAAATTCGACATCTCCAAGGTTCGTGATGTGAGCCCAGAAGCACGCGCGGCGGAGCACTGGCAGACTTATGTGTCACGACTGGAGGCCCAAGCGGGAATCATCGTCGCCCAGCAAACGGCGAGGGGCGGACATTTCTATATTTCCGGCCTGAGAGACCCGCAGGCCGCCGACCCGCAGGTTCTGCTGTCCGGAACAGGGGTCGATCCTGCCCGCGTTCATTCGCAGTGGCAATTCTATCAAAGCCTTCATCCGAAGTTCGTGGTGAAGCGGCTGATGGCGTCGCTGACTCCGCCGGATTCAGTACGGCTTTCGATCATCAAGGATCGCATCGTTGCCCAAGGTGAGGCTCCTGCCGCCTGGATAGATCGGGCGCGGGTCGCCGCCCAACAGCTGTCCGCGGACGGACTCTCTCTAGAACTCTCCGAGCTGCGTGAGTTGACCCCTCCGGAACTGACTCATTTGAGGGAGGCTATTCAAACGGTCAACATTTTCTTCGATTCTGGCAAGGCTGTACCGGGGCCAGAGCAACTGCCGGTTCTCGACAAATTGGCGAATCAATTGAAGGAATTGGCCACGGACGCCCGCAAGGCAGGGCTAACAGCACAGTTCATGTTGACCGGCCATTCGGACGAGACGGGCCGTGAAACGGCCAAGTTGTCGATCAGCGCGGCGCGCGCGGAAACAGTTCGTGCGCTTCTCAAGAAGCGCGGCGTCGATCCGGAATTGCTCTTGGTTCGCGGCGCGGGCACCTTTGAGCCAGCGGAGACTGAAAATAGCCGAACCGGGAGCTCCGCGAACCGCAGAGTTTCGGTTACGGTAAACTTCCACTAGGGCGGAGCCCAGGATATTGCAAAAGAAGATCTGCATGTTGGGCGGGTTCGCTGTCGGAAAGACGAGTCTGGTTCGCAGGTTTGTGCAAAGCATTTTTTCAGAAACCTACTTGACCACGGTGGGAGTGAAAATCGACAAGAAGAGTGTCGCATTCCCGGACAAAACCGTGGATCTGATTTTGTGGGATTTGGCCGGCGAAGACGATATCGGCTCATTCCGCGTCAGCTATGTGCGAGGTGCGAGCGGGCTCGTGCTTGTCGTCGATGGAACACGCGCTGCTACTCTTGCCGTGGCGCTCACGTTGCGCGAGCGGGCCGAGGCTGAATTCGGCGCTATGCCGTTTGTATTGCTGTTCAACAAATCCGATCTGGCCGACCGGTGGGAAATATCGGATAGTGAAATTAACGAACTGAGGCAACTTGGATGGCAAATCTATCTAACAAGCGCGCTTTCGGGTGAACATGTTGATGATGCATTTCGTCAACTTGCTTCGATGGTCAGCAAATAAACCATGCATGTCTTGCCAAGAGAAGTTAGAAGCTGGATTTACGATTTCTTCTACAACGAGCGCTCGGTCGCATATCTAAAAATCGACGCCCAGCATTGCGTAGCTGCGAAGGGCGGTAACGTTAAACATTACGGACTCTCGTCAGTTCGCATAGGTAAGCCTGTTGCCGAGCAGCTTGAATTCATGGAAGGTTTGTTGCCCTGCCCCGAGCTTCCATTTGATATGGCCATGGTCGAACTGCCCGGCGGGCGTGTCGCGGACCTCCATCTTTTTGCTGACAATGCCTGCGTGTGGCTGCTCTTTCTTGACGCCGCTGCCGAACGCGACAATAGGCAGCGGCTTCAACAGAAGGCTTATGAAATGACGCTTCTGCAAGAGAGGGAGCGTCAACTCAACGAGAAATTACAATCGATGAACGAGGCGTTGAGGGCCAGCCAAGAGGGATTGTCGCGTGAATACCAACGCGCCGAAGCCCTACTCCTCAACATTCTTCCGGCGTCGATCGCGGAGCGCTTAAAAGCGGACGAACAAATTGCAGACAACCATGCTGACGTGAGTGTGCTTTTTGCCGACATCGTCGGTTTTACGGAAAGAGCGCGGAGCGTCGGAGCCGTAACGACGCTCGCTATTTTAAATTACTTCTTCAAGGCGGCGGATCTGCTCTCGGAGCAATACGGCTGCGAAAAGATCAAGACAATCGGCGATTGTGTAATGGTGGTCGCTGGCCTGCCCGCCGCGCGATCCGATCATGCGGAAGCCCTTGCGCACTATGCACTTGAACTGCGCAACGAGGTCAAGCGCGAACGCTTCGCAGGAGAACCGATAAGACTCAGAATTGGAATTCACTCGGGACCAATCGTGGCGGGCGTCATAGGCAAAAGGCGGTTTGCCTATGACCTATGGGGCGACACCGTTAATCTCGCCGCACGTATCCAAACGTCCGCGGAGCCCGATGAAATCCGTATTTCGGATGCAACTCATCAACTGCTTGGACCAAATTTTGCTTGCGACCCACTCGAGGAAACGGAATTGCGTGGTACAGGTCGTGTGCGAATGTGGCGGCTCCCGGCCTGATTTGCCGCATGGCAGGGCCGACTCGGAAGCGCATTGCATCTCAAGCAACATCATGGTTTCCAATGTCCGCAGCGGTGCGCGAAGCAGTTGACCACCGAGCGACCGCCAAAGGTCTGTCCTGGTCAGCTCAGGAAATCAGTTCCTGAGGTTTAACGTCGATGCCCAGTTCATAGAACGGCCGGAGACCTGGGCCGAGGTCGGAATGCCCTGCCCCCGCGGCTAAATAAACACCGCCAAGTACCCGGCGCAAGGTCCGGCTCGGAACGATGACGTCTTGCACCGCAACATCGGTTTCTTCAAGGTAGGGCAACAACCGACATAGATGTCGTTGCTTGCCGATTTGACCGGAAGGTTACAGCACGATGCCACGCATCACTCGACGATTGGGGGCCAGGAATCTGGCGCGCCCGGCACGGCGTCTCGGAGACCTGACTGCGATGCTTGCCTTGATTGCCAGGCCGCTCGTCTTTGGGATCGCCCTTTTGTTGGCTGGTCAGGCGCAGGCGCCGGCGACGGTCCCGCCTGAAAGGGTCAAACAGCTGTTCGAGCTTCTCGACGATCCGTCAGTGAAGGCCTGGGTGGCCGAACAGCGAAATCAGGACGCCGGGTCAACGGGAGCGCCTGCCGAGCCAGGGGCTTCGCCGACCGACGCATCGTCCGGCGCCGTGGCCGCACCAGGCCCGATGAATACGATGGCATCCTCGACGCTCGATGGGATCAGGCATCATATCGAACGAATCGTGCGAACTTTGCCCTTGCTGCCAAGCCAGTTCGCGCGCGTTCGGGCAGAGACAATGGAGGATATGTCCAGCAAGGGGCCTGCCGGCGTATTTGTGCTGATTGCAATGTTCATCGCTGCCGGCCTGGCGCTCACTTGGGCAACGTACAAGCTCACCCGCCCATTTCGTCTCTGGATTATCGCGCAACCCAAGGATACGCCCGTTGGGCGAGCCAAGAAGATTGGTGGCCGCCTGCTTTATTCCAGCATGCTGATAGTCTCTTTCGCACTGGGCAGCGCCGGCGCATTCATGTTGTTCGACTGGCCGATGCTTATCCGCGAGATTGTACTGACATTTCTGATGGCGGCAGTCGTTACATGGGGTGTGCGCATGTACGTGATGGCCATGCTCGTCCCTTCCTTCATGAACGTCGAGAACGCCGTCGAGGTTCGTGCTTTGCCGATCACCAACGAAGCGGCTGACCATTGGTCCTTTTGGCTGCCCCGGATCGTCGGCGTCTTCGCCTTCTTCGGCGCCGCGTTTATCCTCTTGCCAGGTCTCGGCATCGATCAGGACGGAATGATGGTCCTGTCACTGGGCGCCGATTTCGTGCTGCTGTTGCTCCTGCTGCTTGCCATTTGGCGTCGGCCAAGAACGCAGCGAGACGGTGCGCGCCACATCGGTCACACGGAAGCGACATGGCTATTGACTGCTTATTTCGTCGTCCTGTTCCTGCAGCGTATCGCCGGCCTTTATACATACTTCTGGTTCACCTTCGCCGCGTTCTTCCTGCCTTTGGCAATCGTGGTGACGCAGCGCGGGGTTAATTTCGTTCTTCGGCCAGGTTCGGAAGATGTCGGCCGGCCCACGATCCCGGCGGTGACGATCGCTGTCATCGATCGCGGAATCCGAATGATTTTCATCCTGGCGGCGGCTTACCTTCTCGCACGTGTCTGGGGTCTGGACATGCAATCCATGCGGGACAGCGATACGACGACGACGTTCATATTGCGCGGCTTGATCAATGTCGTGGTGATTGCCCTCGCCGCCGACTTCGGCTGGTCGATCATCAAAGCTTTGATTGAACGAAAGCTGGGCATCGAAACACCGCACCCTGTGATCAGCGACGAGGACGTTCCGGTCCTCGATCCGCAACAGGCGCGGCTGCACACGCTCTTGCCGATCCTCCAGAACATTCTGCTCGCGTCGATCATCGTGATGGCGGTGCTTATGATGCTCGCCTCGCTGGGTATCCAGATCGGCCCATTGATCGCCGGCGCCGGCGTCGTCGGCGTCGCCGTGGGCTTTGGCGCACAAACCATCGTCAAGGACGTCATTTCAGGTGTGTTTTTTCTGCTCGATGATGCGTTTCGTGTTGGCGAATACATTTCATCGGGCAATTACAAGGGTACTGTGGAAAGCTTCTCGCTGCGCTCGGTGAAGCTGCGTCACCATCGTGGTCCGCTGTTCACGATACCTTTCGGTGAACTCGGGGCAGTCCAAAACCAGAGCCGTGACTGGGTTATCGACAAGTTCAACATCACCGTTGGTTATGACACCGATATCGACTTCGCTCGCAAGCTGATCAAGCGGATCGGCCTCGAACTTGCGGAAGATCCAGAGTTCAAACACTGGGTGCTCGACCCGATCAAGATGCAGGGCGTACAGGAGTTCGGCGAATACGGCATCATATTGAGGGTCAAGGCCACAACCAGACCGGGAGGCGCCTTCGGTATGAAACGCAAGTTCTATGTACGCCTCCGCCAGGTCTTCAAGGAGCAGGGCATCGAACTCCCATTTCCGACCGTCCAGGTCCAGGGGCTACAGAACCCACATGGGGCAGAGAATGCGCCGTTGGAGCTCACACCCGAGTTGAAAATGGCCGTCGCGCAGTCGCATACCAATCGGCGCAGAAAAAAAGCTAGCACAACGGAATAGGGAAGCTGTGACACCTGCCGGTCACAGCGCTGCTTTCACGACGAAGAACGTCTTGCCGATCCGTCAGAAATTTGCGCTCTTGATTTCAAACACCAATTTCGACGGTCCACGATTGCTCGGTTTCAGCGACTATCGGTATTAATCGGTCGATTTCTTTCTGACGGTCGCCGACCGAGCCGTACCGGCAGTTCCCAAAAAGACCGTCGCGAGATTTACATCGGGCTGCGGTACGCTCGAGACAGCGCCATCGGCTACCTGCCGCGCGTCAGTCACGCGATAAGGACCGTCCCGCGAGAAGCGGCGCGTACGCGGCGAGCGTGCGGGATACGAACTCGGTGAAGAGCCGCACTCGCTTCGTCTTGCGTGTCTCCCCCTGTGTGAGAAGCCAGAGCGTTCCGTACATGTGCAGGTCGGTGCCCGGCACCCTCACCAGTAGGGGGTCGGCATCTCCGACGAAGCACGGCAGTGTCGTCATCCCGAGCCCTTGCCGTACTGCAACGATCTGCGCCTCGCCGTCCGTGGTCCTGAACGGAACCCCCGTGGTACGAACCTCACCCTCGCTGGCCCAATCCGGGATGCCATGAATGCTTATGACGATCCACCGGATGGGATCAGGCGCGCCCGCACGCCACGCGGCTAGTCGATCGCGAGACATGTAGACGCCGCCGAACAGCTCCGGTCCCTTCAGGCCGTGAAGATTGAGCGGCAGGGTTTTGCGGTCGTAGACGACGCGGATCGCGACGTCGGCCTCCCGGTTGGTCAGATTTGCCAGCTCGCCGGACGACAAGATTTCCATCTCGATGTCCGGATGCAGACGCGCGAAATCGGCGAAATCCGGCATGAGCAGGTGTGTCGCGAGGGGCGGTGCCAGCGTCACCCGCAGAAGCCCGCGCACGCTCTGGTCGCGCCCGAAGACGCGCGTCTCCAGCTGGTGCGACGACGCTTCCATCTGGTTCGCGAGTTCGAGGACCTCCTCGCCCGCAGCCGTCAGGCGGTAGCCCGAAGGCAGCTTTTCGAACATGTGCGCCCCGAGGCGTTCCTCGAGCTGGGCGATGCGCCGCAGCACGGTCGAGTGATTCACCCCGACGCGCTCGGCGGCGGCCCGCACCGAGCCTCCGCGCGCGACGGCAAGAAAATAGCGAACGTCATCCCAGTCGATCATGGTGCAATCCGGCACCGCACGGTGCGCCTTCCAAAGCCCGTATCTAACACATCGAACAGCAGTACGGGCGGTCAATCATAGCTTATGTCGACGAGCGCGGCCCAATTCCGAACGGCGGACATCGATCGTCGCGGCTGGCGTCCCGCCGGATCGATTTTGCACCACCGATGTGCGCGCTTCCGCACTCAACACCTGATGCCGGCGGACCTATTTCGAGGTTCTCGGGGGTGTCCCCGCACAACCAAAGGCGAAGGCCTGGAAGGATAAGTCATGGGAAAGCTTGAAGGGAAGGTTGCAGTCATCACCGGCGGCGCTACCGGCATCGGCCGCGCCGCAGCAAAGCGCTTCATCGAGGAGGGCGCCTTCGTTTTCATCTTCGGCCGCCGGCAGGAAGCGCTCGACGCCGCTGTGGCCGACCTCGGGCCCAATGCCCGCGCGGTGAAGGGCTCGGTCTCCGATCTGACCGACCTCGACCGACTTTACGCTGCGGTGAAGGCCGAGCGTGGAACCCTCGACATCGTCTTTGCCAATGCCGGGGCGGGAAGCCAGCTTCGGCTCGGCGAGATCACCGCCGAGCACATTGACGAAACCTTCGACACCAATGTGAAGGGTACGATCTTCACGATCCAGAAGGCGCTGCCGCTGATGAGCGAGGGCGGTTCGATAATCCTGACCGGATCGAGCGCTGGCACCACTGGCGCCCCGGGGATGAGCGCCTACAGCGCGAGCAAGGCGGCAGTGCGCAACCTCGCGCGGACCTGGGCGGAGGACCTAAAGGGCACCGGCATCCGGGTAAACGTGCTGTCGCCCGGGGCCACTGCGACCGAGCTAGCGAAGGAAGCGCTGGGCGAGGAGGGCCAGAAGGTCTTCGCCTCGATGACTCCGCTCCAGCGCATGGCCGATCCGGCGGAGATCGGGGCGGCGGCGGCCTTTCTCGCGTCGTCGGACAGCAGCTTCATGACTGCCAGCGAGGTCGCCGTTGACGGCGGTCTTGCGCAACTCTGACGCGCTAACCCAGCGCCGTTGAAGGCCGGGGAATCAATACCAACACAAATCGGAGAAGATTATGAGCTACGCAATTGTAGGATTCGGTAAGATAGGCCAGGCCCTCGCCCACGCCTTTGCCCGTAAAAACATCGACGTGACCGTCGCGAGCCGCCGTCCGCCCGAGGCGTTGGCGCCGCAGGCTCGGGCGATTGGACCCACGATCGTCACCAAGTCGTTGCGGGATGCACTCGAGGCCGACACGATCATCCTGGCGGTCCCGTTCGGGGAGCACCGCGAGGTTGCGAAAGCCCTGCCGAGCTGGGAAGGCAAGACGGTCATCGACGCGATGAACCTCTTTCCGGTCCCTGAAGAGCTGGACGGTCTCCCGTCCTCCGCTTTCGTCGCGAAGGCGTTCACCGGCGCCAAGTTCGTGAAAGGGTTCAATCACCTGATTGCGGCCACCCTGGCTGCCGATCCGATCGTCGAGGGCGGCCACCGGGTCGTCTTTCTGTCGAGCGACGACGAGGACGCGATCGCTCCCGTGGCGGCCTTGGCCAAACAACTCGGGTTCGCACCCGTCAAGCTGGGAAAGCTCAACGAGGGTGGCGCGCTGGTGCACGCACGCGGCCGTACTTGGGGCCAGCTTATCTTCCAGGATTTGTTCAAGAAGGAGTGACTATCGACATCAATTGGTCGATTTTTCGCTTCGCAGGCACACGCACATTCGGCATAGCGCCTGATAAATGACCGTCAGCAGTAAAGCGCATGGGCGAGAGAGACCGTTTCGCGACGGCCTCTCCTACGTCCGCTCCGCCGTTATCGGCCGTCGTCAGCCGTTTTGAAAGCCCCTGAGGTGATCTGCCCTTTTGGGACTAACCGCGCTTAGAGAATTCCTCGGCTGCGATACGAACCGCCTGCTGTGTCGCGGGATAGCCGCTGTAAGGAGTGAGGTTTATGAGCGTTTCCAGGATTTCTTCCCGCGTCGCGCCAACGTTCAACGCGGCGTTGATGTGCACGCGAAGCGGAATCTCTGCCGTGGCAGACCCAACGGCTGCTAGAGCAGCGCAGGCGCTGAGTTCCCGAGACTTCATGTCGATTCCGCTCCGCGAGAACACCTCACCATAAGAATGCTCGACGATCATTCGACCGAGATCAGGTGCGACATCATCGAAACTGCGGACCACGGCATCGCCCGATGAACCGGACGTCTTTGCAAGCGTAGCACGCCCGCGTTCCAACCGGTCTGCGCGGCTCTCGACCACGGCGGGTGGGGGCACGTTTGCCGCAATCGTTGGCGACCCGGCAGCGAAGATATCCTTGGCGACGGCGAAAGCGTTGAGCGCTGCCGGAAAACCCCGATAGACGCTGAGCTGGATCAGCACCTCGATGATTTCCTCTCGCGTCACGCCATGGGCAAGCGCGCCGGCGAGATGAAGACGGAGCGCCGCCGCACGATTGCCGCTGGCAGCAAGCATCGAGATGATTGCTAACAGTTTGGCTTTTTGGTCGAGGCCGTCGCGCGCCAGCATTTCACCAAAGGCGAACTCGATGGAGAGTTGCGCGAGGTCAGGCGAACCGGCAGCAAAGCCATCGAAATATGCCTGCACATCGCCTCCAGAGAGCCGGTCGAGCGCCTCCAACCCGGCCTGTCGGCGTGTCGATCCATCGCCTGCGGAGGGCTCGATGGGTTCAAAAGCGAGCTTGCGCTCAGCGAACACCGCACGAATAAGGCCGATCGCATTTACCGTTGGCGGGAAGCCGAGGAGCGCTACAGATATAAACATGAGTTCGATGAGCGCCTTCGGCTCGCCGCCGGCGTTGAGGAAGCCCGCCATATGAAACTTCAACTGCGGCTGGGCGCTTCCGTCGGCAAGCAGCATTGAAATAGTGCACAGCTGACGCAATGGGAGGTCGAGACCTGGCCGCGATAGAACGTCTCCGTATGGGTATTCTACGGTGAAACGAGAAAGGTCGACGGATGTCTCGGCAAGACTATTAATCGGCGCGTCGAAATTCTCTCCGCCAATCTGCCGTAAGATTTCAAGACCGCGTGAATAACGACTAGCTTGAGATGTTGCTGTCATTGCATATGCCTTCTGATTGATCGTGGCGGGAGTCCCGCCCACGGCGACAAGGGCAGCTCCAAAAAACTCTGGCCGGAGGCGGGTGCGCTATGCTCGTCGGCGATCTCTCTCACGAAGCGTCCCGGACTTGGCCGTGAACCAAAGAAGGGAACTAGCCATAGTCGAAGGCGCTCGACAAGGAATGCTGGTCGCGACCGCCCCACACCAGGCACAGCCGGATTTGATACAAACCCTCGGAACGTGACCTCTGCAGTCGAGGGGTTGTATCATCGGAGCCGACGCTAATGCCGGCTCCCAGTCATCGCGAATTGAGAACTATCGGCTACTTTTGCTGTGCTGGTATCGCCTACAGCGCGATATCCTATCCTACTTTACTCCACAGCACGCCCCTCACTCCCACTCGATTGCTCTTGAGTATGGCAACGCACTGATCTAACGGCGCAATTTTTTCTACACTCAATGGAGCACCAACACAGCGCGCGCTCGGCCTCCCCTTGAATGCCGCTAATCCGTGTGTTACATACTGAACCACATGGTTCAGTATGCTCGGATCCGCTTCGATGCCTCGTTCGCCGCGCTCTCGGACGCCACCCGACGCGGCGTTCTGGAGCAGCTCGGACGTGCAGACGCTTCGATCACGGACCTTGCCGAGAAGTTCCACATGACCCTCACGGGCATGAAAAAGCATGTCGGCGTCTTGGAGCAGGCGGGGCTCGTCACCACGGAGAAGGTCGGACGCGTGCGGACCTGCAAGCTCGGCCTGCGCCGACTGGAGGAAGAGGCGGCATGGATCGAGAGGTACAACCAGCTCTGGGACGCACGCTTCGACGAGCTGGATAAGGTTATCGAGGAAATGAAACTGAAGGAGAAGGTCGATGGACGCAGGAAGTGAGAGTGAGCCTACCCCCATGAAGAACCGCACGACGGTGGAACGGAAGTCCGAGCGTGAGCTAGTCGTTACGCGAACCTTTGACGCCCCGGCGCGCATCGTGTTCGAGGCGTGGACCAAGCCGGAGCTGTTCAAGCAGTGGTGGGTGCCGAAGTCGATGGGCATGCTCCTGCGTTCCTGCGAAATGGATGTTCGTGTCGGGGGCAAGTACCGTCTCGAGTTCGAACCCGATGCGAGGGCGTTCTTCGGCACGTACCTCGAAGTGACCGCGCACTCGCGCCTCGTCTGGACCAATGAGGAAGATGGTGAGGGTGGGCCCATGACCACGGTGACCTTCGAGGAAAAAGGTGGCAAGACGCTGCTGGTCCTGCACGAGCTCTATCCCTCGAAGGAAGTTCTCGACGCTGCCGGCACCGGGGCGGCGGATGCAATGGTCGAGTCGTTCGAGCAACTGGACGAGCTTCTTATCACCCTGGGCGCGCGCGTGGGACGGCCATGAAGTCGTCGATCTCGCGGTCGGCCGCTTGGCCTCTTCACTACGCGGAAGAGAACCCCGACGAGGTCGTCGCCGCCCTCTGCGGACCTACGAGACCATCATCAACCTCATTGGCAACACGACCAACCGAGGTGGTCTCGTCGTGCGCGTCCGCCTCAACCACCTTTTTGCGCGCCATTCTACGCTGGAGCACTACCGCATTCGGGAACGCATTCTGAGGCCGACGTGCGCGGTGGGCCGCAATCAAATGTCCTCGTCGAGGATAGTTCGGCCGCTCAGTCGAAACGGTGGTAGCGCCAGAAGCCTGACCGCCATGCTGATTGCAAAGCTGGCATCGCTCAGGCGGCGAAAAATTCGATGCATTCGTCCCCTTCGTCAGACATTTTCGATCTTGAATATAAAGGGAAAATTCGCCAAGTCGAAACTTGCTCGGTTTCAGAGACTGCCGGCATCGATCGATCGAATTTCGATTTGCGCCTTGGCGAAGCATCGTCTGCTCAGCTGCCGGAATACCGTCAACAACGGCCGAATCGCTGCCGCGGGCCGGAGCCGGATTGGACTGCGGACGCACCAGCAGATAGAGCGCGGCGAAGTGCGTGATCATGAGCAAGGGCACATAGACAATCGGGATTACATAGGTGGCGGCCAACTGTCCCGACAGCGCGGCAAGATTGAACACGGACACTCCCGGCAGCATAAACTGGACACCTCAAGACCCACCCGCTCCGAGGGCGCGACAGCACGGTTCAAGGTGCAATGTCGCGCCCTCGCTTGCTGAACTTCTTCCCGGAGGGGGTCGGGGGAGGTTGAATAACCTGTGGAAAGCCTGTGGGTCTTTTGGGACCGTTTGCGGACCGGCCTGAGCCTAGGAATCGTTTTGCTCAACTGCCCCTTCGAGACGGCTGACCGGCCAAAGACGCCCCTCAGGGGAGAGGGGCCCCGCGTTTCCGTGGCACCGGCCCGCAACCTTCATAATATGATGGCCCGGCAACCGGAGAAGGGTATCTGTGCTCTCAAACCAGCATCGACTGCTGGGCGAAGATACCCGCCATCGCGCCGTGCGATAATGCCGTGGTGACCGAGGCCATGAGGGGGTTGGCGAGGTCGCCGGCGGCGTAGATGCCGGGCATGCTGGTTTCGCGGCGCTCGTCGACCTTGAGGGCGATGCCGAGGGGCGTATCCACCGTGGCGAGGCCCAGTGATTCATGCAGGCTTGCGGACGGCTTGTTGCGCGGATGGGCGAACAGGATGTCGACCGCGACATTGCGGCCGGTATCGAGATTGACGGTGGCGATATGGCCCCCGCGATGGGCGATCTCGGTGATCCGGCCATCGACGACAGGTATGTTGCGGCGCACCAGATCGGCCCGGATATCGGGTGGAATGTCGTGACCATCGGCGAAGAGCGTCAACTTGTCGGTCCAATCGTGGTACAGCCTGACATAATTGTGCGACTGCGGGCCGGACCAGACAAGGCCCCAATGCTGGCCGGCGACTTCAAAGCCGTCGCAATAGGGACAGGGCACGATGGACGTGCCCCAGCTTTCGGCAAAGCCCGGAACATCAGGCATCTGGTCGGCGACGCCATAGCTCAGGATCAGGCGGCGCGCCGCAAGGCTTTCGCCATCGCCAGTGAGGACGGAGAAATCGTCGATGGCGCCGGAGACGCTGTCGGCACGGGCACTGACCAGCCCGATCGTGGGATAACGCGCCAGCTGCTGCCGCGCCTCGGCCAGGATGTCCAGCGGTGGCTTGTGATCGTGACCGAGCAGGCCATGCGAGTGGCCGGCGAAGCGATTGCGCGGCAGGCCGGTATCGAGAACGGTGGCCTTGCGGCGGGCACGGCCGAGCTGCAGGGCGCCGGCGAGACCGGCAAAGCTGCCGCCGATGATGATGACGTCATCCATGGTGATAAACTCCGTGTTGTGGATGGAGGGGGTTGGGCTGGGCCTGGCGCAAAATATCGTCCAGCGATACGCGCTCGAGACGGGCAGCGAGCAGGGCTTCGGCATCGACGAGCAAGTCGCCCATCACTGTGTTGACCGGCCGGACAATGCCGCATTCGATATCGCCGGGCGGCCCGGGGAAACTTGATTTGGAGGACAGGTTGAAACCTACCCATTGGCTTGCACATTTCAGATACTACATGGTATCGTAATGCAAGAATTAGGATACTGTCAAGTACTGGAATTGTCGTGACCGAAAACAGCCAGGGCCGGCGCGGCCGGCCCGCCAACGAGGCGCTTGGCCAAACGATAGCCGACGCCGCGTGCGAACTCTTTGTGGAATTGGGTTTTCAAGCGACGACATTGGACAAGGTCGCCCAGCGGGCGAAGATATCCAAGCTAAGCATCTATCGGCACTTCGAGAACAAGGAGGCGCTGTTCAGCGCGGCCATCGCGGCCCGCTGCCATCAGTTTGCACCACAGGCCCTTTTTGAAGGCGTCGACGGTTCGGCCGAAGATCAGCTCATGGCGGTGGGATCATCCCTGCTTCGCACGCTGTTGAGCCCGGACGTCCGCAGTGTCGAAGCCATGATCATGGCCGACAAGACGAATCAAAAGTCGTTAAGCAAGCTCCATTACGAAGCCGGTCCCGCCCATGTCATCGCCCAAATCGAGGCCCTGTTGCGTCAGTTGCACGCGAAGGCGGTTCTGAACGTGCCCGATCCTCTCCGGTCCGCCCGCTTGTTTGCGGCGCTTTTCAAAGGATCCGATCTCCTGATTATCGCACGCTTCGATGAGGCGAGAGCAGAGGACGACAACGAAATCGAATCCTATTGCCGGTCGGCCGTCGCCATGTTCATCGCCGCGCACGGTGGCAACGACCACGCGGGCGGATAAGCATTTGATTGCTCCGGGCAGCTTGGCCGGGACCGTCGTCCAGGCGCTTCGTCATATTGGGCCGGCGCGCGCGGTCGAGCTTGCACAGATCGCGGCACCTCATCTTTCTCCCAACGATAAAAGACGCTCGCATTTGGCGTGAGCGAGAGAAGTACCGTCACTACGCGAGATCAGTTGGGCCGAATCTGAGAAAAATGCCGACAGCCTGCGCGATAAGACAATTCAGACAGCTGCACAATCGGACACGGCCGCACAGGTTCAGGCGTCAATGAACTTCTGCATGCGATCCGCCACGATCCGCCCTGCGCGGCTGTTCAAGTGCACGCCGTCGGTGTGAAACTGCCAGCCATTTCGGCGTGCGACATCGTCCGGGCTCTGCCGCAGCACCAGTACGCGAAAAGCATCGCGATAGAATGGAAGAAAGTTGAACGCCGTGTAGGCCCGGCCAGGCGAGGCGCGAACCGCCTCGGTGAGCGCCTCATGGAGGGGGACATAGCCGCAGCGTTCCTCGTGCGCGATGGCCGCCACGATCGCAGAATATTCCTTGATCCGCCGGTTGAGCTCGCTCTGGAACGGGTCGTCCGAATCCGGCGCTTCTCCTATCGGAGGGAGCGAGCAAAGGCCGATGTCCGCCGCCGTCTCGCGCTTCAGCCTGCGTGCTATCTCGGCCAGATTCTCGTGGAACCAATCGGGCGAAGGCGTGCGGGGCAGACGCTTCCAAAACGTAAAGAACCGCCGCACTTTGCGTGACACGAGCGTGAGAACATCATTCCCGCCGACCCAGACGATGACCTTGTCGAGACGACAGGCGAGCACATCCGGCAACCGCTGCAGCGCGTTGTAGGCCAAGTCGCCGCCGACGCCAAAATTCCGGAACTCAAATTGCCCGTTGCCCGGCCGCCGGCGGAGCTCCGCCATCCAATCGAATGCCTGGCCCTTGCCCGCCGTGCTGCTCGATCCGAGGCAC
Source organism: Mesorhizobium sp. M0909 (assembly GCF_040319515.1). NCBI lineage: Bacteria > Pseudomonadati > Pseudomonadota > Alphaproteobacteria > Hyphomicrobiales > Phyllobacteriaceae > Mesorhizobium > Mesorhizobium sp. M0909. The sequence continues at coordinate 113,547 of NZ_JAMYOA010000006.1, read as the reverse complement.
GCCACGATTTTTCGTTGAGGACGCACCATCGTAACTCCGCCAGGCCAGAAGTGAGAAATCGTCGCCTTATGCTCTTCCCAAAATGGCTGGCCCAGTCATGAGTTTCAGGTCGGAGTCCGCGGCGTTTTCCAACATCCATGGACAGGCATAATAATCTTCGATGCGATCGATGACGCGACCGGCGACATGGACACGAACCGGCCACGCGACCTGCCACCGGTCGCCTCGCTGGAAGAGCACGATCAGGACAGGCTCTCCGTCGATCGCCCCCAACTCCATGGTCCACGTCTCCGGGTTTCGCTCGTATTCGACGAAATAGGGAGAACTTCTGAGCAGGCCGTCGAAGCAGTCGGCGACCCGCAACCGAGCATCGGCGCTGGTGAGGCTCCGCACGCCATCCCAGTCATGGCGGTTGAAGAGGTCAACATAGCGCTGCAAGAGCCGCGCGGTGTCGGGATCAAGCGGACGGTTCGGTTCACCGGCAGGTTCAGGGGGCAAGTCGGCGAGCTTCGCCCGTCCGCGGGAGAGCGCGGATTTGACGCCCCCAACCGTCGAGTCCACGAGTTCTGCGGTCTCTTCCAGCGAATAGTCGAACACGTCCTTTAGGAGGATGCAGGCGCGCTCCTTGGGCGGCAAGTGGCCAACCAGCCGTTCGATGGCGCGGCGTGCATCGGTCGCTGCCGGCTCTGCAGAGACAACGCCGATGTCGTCCGAATAGGCGTGCTCCGCGCGCTCGCGCACATCGCGTCGCCTCAGAAAGTCGATGCAGCGATTGTGAGCGATGCGAAACAGCCAGGGCTTCAGCCGGCGGGCATCGTCGAGGGTCTCAATGTTCGTATAGGCCTCGAACAGCGTCTCCTGCACGAGATCCTCACCGTCGAGGCGTGAGGCCGTCATGCGGGCGCAGTAGCGATGCAGTTGGGCGCGGACGCCTGACACCGTCTCGAGGAAGGCGCGATATCGCGCATCGAACAGGCCGGTCGGTCGCTCGGGCATGTCCTTCAGCTGCCACATCTGGGTTTCAATTTGCCAGTCATGCGACCTCCTGACCTTCCGCGCGTGTTTCCGCGGTTGCGGCCAGACCAAGCTTGGGGCGAACCCATTGTGCCAACCGCGCGATCGCGTCGTCGGCTTCGGGAGCGCGGCCGGCCATCATCTGGAACGAGTGCAGCATCCCCGGAAATACGTCTATGCGCACCTCGACGCCGGCGGCTTTCGCGCGGTCGGCGAGCGCTCGGCTGTCGTCGAGCAGGGTTTCGTCTCCGCCCACTTGCAGATAGATCGGCGGCAGGCCCTTCAGATCGGCAAAGATCGGGCTGGCGAGCGGATGCCGGGGATCGGTCCCTGCAAGGACTTGCGATACCAGCATATCCACGACCGCCTTCTGGAAGAAGGCGTCCTTCTCGCAGTTGCTTTCGTAGGAGTGTCCGCTCGCCGACAGATCATACCAGCCAGAGATGCTGAGGATCGCGGCCGGCAGCGGCCGTCCCGCATCACGGAGTTTCATCGCCGCCGCAACGATCAGGCCAGCACCAGCGGAATCGCCTGCAGCTATGGTGTGCTTCGGCGCGACACCCTGCTCGGCGAGCCATTCGAACGCGGTCACGGCCTGCTCGATTTGGCGCGGAAACTTGCTCTGGAAAACGTAGTCGTACGTAGCGAGCAGAGCGTAACAGCCGATCGCCTTAGCAAGGTGTCCGACCATCTTGCGATGGGTCCAGATCGATCCGCCGACATAGCCACCGCCGTGCAGGTAAAGCATGACCCGGTCTTTGGCTGCCGTTTTTGGCTGAACCCACAGCGCGGTCTTGTCGCCGACGTTCGTCTCGACGTAATCGACGCCGCCCGGTTCTGCCGTCAAAACGGACCACTCGGATGCTTCCTGTGGCGATTCTCGACCGCTGCGGAAAGCCTCCGCGAGCGTTTCGTAGTGTATCTTGTTCGCTAGGCTCTGCTTGCTGTTCATTTGTCACGCTCCAATTCGTCCAGGAGGGCGATGTCAAGGATGACCGTGCCCATGAACAGCTAAGACGGATGAACCCAGCGAAAGGATACGTGGCCGCCAGATGCAACGCCTCGCCGGTGGCAGTTGCCGCGGACCCCGGGTGTCAAACCCAGCAAGGCTAGGCTGCTCCACCCTTCTCTGTGGGACGTTCGTTCCAGACATTCGCCGATCGGCCAGATGCTTCGTCTATGCCGTTGCCGGGTGGCCGGGGGCTGGGACTATTGACTATTATCGCCGAGCCAACATCGCTTTAAACATGCTGCTCTATCCTCTTCTACTCCGCAGTACTCCCCGTCACTCCCACTCGATTGTACCTGGGGGCTTGCTCGTTACGTCGTAGACGACGCGGTTGATGCCGCGCACTTCGTTGATGATGCGCGTAGCGGCGGCACCGAGGAAGGCCATGTCGTAGTGGTAGAAATCCGCTGTCATGCCGTCGACCGAGGTGACGGCGCGCAGCGCGCAGACGAACTCGTAGGTGCGGCCGTCGCCCATCACGCCGACGGTTTGCACCGGCAGCAGCACGGCGAAAGCCTGCCAGATGGCGTCATACAGGCCGGCCTTGCGGATCTCGTCGAGATAGATGGCGTCGGCCTCGCGCAGGATCTCCAGCTTTTCGCGGGTGATGCCGCCCGGGCAGCGGATGGCAAGACCGGGACCGGGGAACGGATGCCGGCCGATGAAGCTGTCGGGCAGGCCGAGCTCCTTGCCGAGCGCCCTCACCTCGTCCTTGAACAATTCGCGCAGCGGCTCGACCAGCTGCATGTTCATGCGTTCGGGCAAGCCGCCGACATTATGGTGCGACTTGATTGTCACCGACGGGCCGCCGCTGAAAGAGACGCTTTCGATGACATCGGGATAGAGGGTGCCTTGCGCCAAAAAATCGGCGCCGCCGAGCTTCTCGGCCTCCTCCTCGAACACCTCGATGAACAGCCGCCCGATGGTCTTGCGCTTCTTCTCGGGGTCCGACTCGCCCTCGAGCGCGCCGATGAAACGGTCCGCAGCGTCGACCAGGATCAGCGGCAGATTGTAATGCTGGCGAAACATCTCCACCACGCCTAATGCCTCGTCCTTGCGCATCAGCCCGTGGTCGACGAGGATGCAGGTAAGCTGGTCGCCGACCGCCTCGTGGATCAGGAGTGCTGCGACAGAGGAATCGACGCCGCCTGAAAGCGCGCAGATCACCTTGCCCTTGCCGACCTGCTTACGGATCGTCTCGACCGCATGCTCGCGGTAAGCGCGCATCGTCCAGTCACCCTCAATACCGGCGATGTTGTGGACGAAGTTTTGGAGCAGCCTGGCGCCGTCCGGCGTATGCACCACTTCGGGGTGGAACATGAGGCCGTACATCTTTCGCTCGACATTGCCGAAGATGGCGAAGGGCGAGCCCTCCGATTTTCCGAGCACCTCGAACCCCTTGGGCAGGGAGATAACGCGGTCGCCGTGGCTCATCCACACCTGGTGGCGCTGGCCGGGCGCCCACAGGCCCTCGAACAACGGGCTGTCCTTGGCGATCTCGACGAAGGCGCGGCCGAATTCGCGGTGATCGGAGCTTTCGGCGACGCCGCCCATCTGCACGCACATCGCCATCTGGCCATAGCAGATGCCGAGCACCGGCACGCCGGCGTCGAAGACGATCTGCGGCGCGCGCGGACTGCCGATGTCGGCGGTCGAGGCCGGGCCGCCGGACAGGATTACCGCCCTCGGATTGATGCGCTTGAACGCCGCCTCGGCCGACTGGAAGGGCACGATCTCGGAAAAGACGCCGGCCTCGCGGATGCGGCGGGCGATCAGCTGGGTAAACTGGCTGCCGAAATCGACAATCAGGACGGTGTCGGGATGATTGGCTGTTTTCATGGCGAGCGTTTAGAGAAAGAAACGAGTCGGCGCAATGGGTTGCGAGGCCTCTCTCTCATTCCGATTCCGCATCTTCGCGCGACAGATCAAACTCGATCGCGCCGGAGGCGATCGCCTGTTCCAGCAGTTGCACCGCCGCGGCCAGCTTCTCGTCGATGACGTGCAGATATTCGGTCCAGTCGCCGACATGCCTCAGATCGGCTGCCCCGTCGGAAATGCCGCGCAGGCCGATAAGCGGCACGTCGAACAGTTGGCAGGCGCGCAGGCAGGCGAAGGTCTCCATATCGACCATGTCGGCGGCGATCGCGTCGTAGGCGGCGCCGGTGACGATTGCCGCACCGGTCGACAGCGTCGCTTGCCTGATGCCAGGAATTCTGAACGGCAGCGGCACGCTGACAGGCAGATCGAGGAACGGCGTGGCGCCCTTCTCGAACCCCAGAGGCGAGGCGTCCATGTCGCGGTAGGCGACTGAAACGGCCTGGTAGATTTCCGTCTGCTCCAGCGTCCGGCTGCCCGCCGACCCGAGCGATACGACGAGATCGGGCAGCACCATCCCGGCATGCAGCCGGGACAGTTCGGCGCTAAGTCCGACGCCGGCCTCGACCGGTCCGACGCCGGTCATCAGCGGCGTGAACAGCCGCTGCAGGTGTGGACCGTATTCGGCCTCGGCCGCCATGACGAAGAGAACGGACTTGCCGGAGATCGGGGTGAGCTCACCAGGTGCCTTGCCGGCCATGATCGTCGATCCTCCCCTGCCCGTTCCTCAGCCTTCGATGCCGTCGCGGCCGAGCACTGTCATCATCGTTCCGGTCATCGTGGCGATCAGCTTGGCCTCGCCATCGACGGCGAACGCATAGGCTTGTCCGTCGGCGACGATGATGGTGCGGCCGGGCTTGGTTACCGAGCCGCGGAACAGGAAGCGCTCGCCCCGGCCCGGCGCCAGCAGATTGACCTTGAACTCGATGGTCAGCACGCCGGAATTTTCCGGCATCAGCGAGAATGCCGCATAGCCGCAGGCCGAGTCGAGAGCCGTCGAAATGACGCCGGCATGGAGAAAGCCGTGCTGCTGCGTCAGAGCCGCCGAATAGGGCATTTCGATCTCGATGATGCCGGGCGTCACCAGCGTCAGCTCGGCGCCAATCGTCATCATCGCGTTCTGGCGCGCAAAGGACGTCCTGACGCGGTCCTCATAATCGGGAGCAGGAACGATCTTTGCTGCCATGGCCGTCGCCCTTCATTTCTCGGCAAATCTTATTGCACAGTCATTTATCGCAGAGGGGTGGGCGGCAGGCAATCGCAAATGCTGCACTGCAGCATTCGGCCCCGGCTCTGTGTCCATGGCAATGGTTCAGCCGGCGCGGCGCAGCGCACAGAAATAGAAACCGTCGGTGCCGCTCAGCAACGGTGACAGCGAAATGCCGCCCGCAGCGCCTATCCGCATGGCCGCTTCGCGGCCCGCAAAACGGCTGTCCCAAAGCTGGCGGTGATCGACAGGGACAAAACCGGGATGGCGGTCCCGGAACGCCGAAACCTGGTCGCCATTTTCCTCGTCGAACACCGAACAGGTGATGTAGACCAGCAGGCCGCCGGGTTTGACGAAGTCGCTGGCGGCATCGAGTATCGTCTCCTGCTCGCCCTTGCGCGCGTCGAGTTGCCTCTGTGTCAGCCGCCATTTGGCATCCGGCCGGCGCCGCCACGTGCCGCTGCCGGTGCAGGGCGCATCGATCAGGACGATGTCCATATGCCTGCCGAGCGGCGCGAGTTCGGCCGGCCTGGTGACGATCTGCACATTGCGGTTTTCCGAGCGGCGGATGCGGTCGAAGATCGGCGCCAGCCTGGCCTTCTCGGCGTCGTGGGCGAAGATCTGGCCGCGATTGTCCATCGCCGCGGACAGCGCCAGCGTCTTGCCGCCGGCGCCGGCGCAAAAATCGAGCACCTGCATTCCAGGTTCGGCGCCGGCCAGTTCGGCCGCAATCTGCGAACCCTCGTCCTGAACCTCGAACCAGCCTTTCTGGAAGGCCGGCTCGGCCTGCACGTTCGGGTGCCTGCCGTCGCCTTCGATCGGCGGGATGCGGATGCCGTGCGGCGCGATCCGCGCAGGCTTGGCGCCGGTCTCCGCCAACTCGGCCAGCACCTTGCCGCGATCGGCCTTGAGCGTATTGACCCTGAGGTCGAGCGGCGGGCGTGTCGCCAGCGCGGCACCCTCTTCCACCCAGGACGTGCCGAACGCGCGCTCGAACAGCGGCATGCACCAGTCGGGGATGTCTGCCCTGACAGCCGGCGGCGCATCGGCGAGCCGGCGACCGCCGAGCGTTGTCAGTTCGTCGGCGGTAAGCAGCGGCGGCGCGAACTTGTCGCCCTCGAGCACCTCGTTCAGCGACTGCGCCGTCTGGCCCCATTCGAGCAGCAGCGCGCCGAAGCCGATGGCGCGCGGCGTGTCCTCGCCGAGCAGCCAGCCGGCCGAGCGCTTGCGGCGCAGCGCGTCATAGACGATGTTGCCGATCGCGGCACGGTCGCCGCCACCTGCGAAGCGGTGCGACAGGCCCCAGTCCTTCAGCGCATCAGCCACCGGCCGGTGGCGCCGGCCAATGTCGTCAAGCACTTCAATGGCTGCCGCCAGCCGCCCGCCCAGTCTCATTGTCGTCTTCCATTACTCAGCAAAACAAAATCCGGCCCTGCTCTTAGAGCTTTTCGTGGCCTGATTGAAACAGTTCTGTTTCCCCGACGGCGAGACAATCCATGCAAGGGGTGACGAGTGTGGGTTGGCGCATAGCGAGTCGCCGCCACCACGCGGGCGCCGGCATGCGTAACCAAACAATTAGATCAATATATTACAAGTCTCTAATGTGCATGTCTGGCGCTCACAAGCATAGCGGCTTGCGAAACTGCTCTGCTTTCCAAGTTTTCTGGTTGCGAATACTCTTTGCGCGGTGATTCGCGTCGCAGAAAAGGCGGAGCCGCGGGTCGATACGAGGAGAGGGCAATGAAGACTTATCTGGCGGAAGTTCTAGGCACGTTTCTATTGGTGTTCATCGGCACGGCTTCGGTGGTGACGGGCGGCTTCGGCGGCGCGCTGCCGCTTGGCCAGGAAGGTATCGGTCTGGCGTTCGGCATCGGCCTGATCGCGGCGGCCTATGCGATCGGCCCGATTTCGGGCGCGCACCTCAATCCGGCGGTGACGCTCGGTGTATTCCTCGCCGGGCGGATGCCGGCCAGGGATGTCATTCCCTATTGGATCGCGCAGGTCATCGGCGCCATCATCGCGTCGCTGGCACTGTGGATCATCGTCTCCGGACAGGTGGGCGGCCACACCGGCGGCTTCGGCGCCAATGGCTGGGATGTGACGAAATGGGGCGTCAGCTCGGCCTTGCTGTGGGAGCTGATCGGCACTTTCACCTTTGTCACGGTGATCCTCGGCGTCACCAACGCCAAGCACACCACGGCCTTCGCCGGCCTCGTAATCGGCCTAACGCTGGCCGGCCTGCACTTCGCCATCATCCCGGTGACCGGCACATCGCTCAACCCGGCCCGTTCGATCGGACCGGCGCTGTTTTCGGGAACTGCGGCGATCGGCCAGCTGTGGCTGTTCATCGTCGCGCCGCTGATCGGCGGCGCCATTGCCGGCGTGGTTGCCAAGGCCGGTATCTTCGAGAAGGACTGACTTTTCGGAAGCCCAACGAAAAAAGGCGCGGGTCGAGGCCCGCGCCTTTTTTTTCGTCGAGAAATTCGTATGCCCGGATCAGGCCGCGAGGTCAAAACGGTCGGCGTTCATCACCTTGGTCCACGCCGCGACGAAATCCCTGACGAACTTCTGCCCGGCGTCCGCCGACCCGTAGACCTCGGCCAGCGCCCGCAGCTGCGCATGCGAGCCGAAGATCAGGTCCGCGCGGGTGCCGGTCCACTTGACCGCCCTGGTCTTGCGGTCGCGCGCTTCATAGACTTCATCGGAGCCGGCCGCCGGATCCCAGACAGTGTTCATGGAGAGCAGGTTGACGAAGAAATCGTTGGTCAACGTGCCCGGCCTGTCGGTGAACACCCCGTGCTTCGACTGACCGGTGTTGGCGCCGAGCACCCGCAACCCGCCAACGAGCACCGTCATCTCCGGCGCCGTCAAGGTCAGCAGCTGCGCCCGGTCGACCAGCATCGCTTCGACCGACATCGGCGGCTTGCCCCTGACATAATTGCGGAAGCCATCGACTTTCGGCTCGAGCGCGGCGAAGGACTGGACATCCGTCTGTTCCTGCGAGGCGTCCATGCGGCCTGGCGTGAACGGCACCCCCACGTCATGGCCGCCGTCTTTCGCCGCCTTCTCGACCGCGGCTACGCCGCCGAGAACGATGAGGTCGGCAAGCGAGATCTTCTTGCCGCCGAACTGCGCTGCGTTGAACTCGCTCTGGATGCCTTCGAGCTTCTCGAGCACCTTGGCCAGTTGCGCCGGCTGGTTGACCTCCCAATCCTTCTGCGGCGCCAGGCGGATGCGGGCGCCATTGGCGCCGCCACGCTTGTCGGAGCCGCGGAAACTCGAGGCCGAGGCCCAGGCGGTCGAGACCAGTTCTGAGACGGACAGGCCGGAGGCCAGGATCTTCGCCTTCAGCGAGGCGATATCCTGTTCGCTGACCAGTTCGTGGTCGACTGCCGGTATCGGATCCTGCCAGATCAGCTCTTCCTTCGGCACGAGCGGGCCGAGATAGCGGACGGCCGGACCCATGTCGCGATGAGTCAGCTTGAACCAGGCGCGGGCGAAGGCATCGGCGAACTGATCAGGATTCTGATGGAAGCGCCGCGAGATCTTCTCATAGGCCGGGTCGACGCGCAAAGCGAGGTCGGTGGTCAGCATCGCCGGGGCGCGACGCTTCGACGGATCGTGCGCGTCCGGCACGGTGCCTGCACCGGCGCCGCCCTTCGGCGTCCATTGATGGGCGCCGGCCGGGCTCTTGGTCAGCTCCCATTCGTAGTTGAACAGATTGTCGAAGAAGTTGTTGCTCCATTTGGTCGGCGTCGTGGTCCAGGTCACCTCGAGGCCCGAGGTGATGGCGTCCCCGGCAATGCCGGTGGCGTGCTTGCTCGACCAGCCGAGGCCCTGCGCCTCGATGCCGGCGCCTTCCGGCTCCGGGCCGACCAGCGATGCATCACCGGCGCCGTGGGTCTTGCCGAAGGTGTGACCGCCGGCGATGAGCGCCACGGTTTCCTCGTCGTTCATGGCCATGCGAGCGAAGGTTTCGCGGATGTCGCGCGCCGCGGCCAATGGATCGGGCGTGCCGTTCGGCCCTTCCGGGTTGACGTAGATCAGCCCCATCTGCACGGCGCCGAGATGGCCGTGAAGTTCGCGGTCGCCGGAATAGCGCTCGTCGGCGAGCCACTTGGTTTCCGATCCCCAGTCCACGTCCTGCTCGGGCTCCCAGACATCGGCGCGGCCGCCGGCGAAGCCGAACGTCTTGAAGCCCATCGATTCCAGCGCGACGTTGCCGGTGAGGATCAACAGGTCGGCCCAGGAGATCTTCCTGCCGTATTTCTGCTTGACCGGCCACAGCAGCCGGCGCGCCTTGTCGAGATTGGCGTTGTCCGGCCAGCTGTTGAGCGGCGCGAAACGCTGCTGACCGGCGCCGGCGCCGCCACGGCCATCGCCGATGCGATAGGTGCCGGCGCTGTGCCAGGCCATGCGGATGAAGAGCGGGCCGTAGTGCCCGAAATCGGCCGGCCACCAATCCTGCGAATCGGTCATCACCTGGTGCAGGTCCCTGATCACCGCATCGAGATCGAGGCTCTTGAATTCCTTGGCGTAGTCGAAGTCCTCGTCCATCGGATCCGAGAGGCTGGACTGCTGGTGGAGGACGCCAAGGTCGAGCTGGTTTGGCCACCAGTCACGGTTGCTCCTCCTGGCCGATCCATGTGGGACCGGGCATTTGCCGGCGCTGTTGTCGTCGGTTTTCGCGTCCATCTTTGCCTCCGATTTGTTGATTTTCCGGGATTTTGTTGATTTTCCGGGCAGGGCCAGCGAGCCGCGCCATCCTGGAATGGTTCCAGACTAGCCTGCTCGGCCGATAAAGACAAATTGCCTTTGCTGTTTATTCTGATAGGTTTTTCTTATGATCGGTTTGACCGTCCGGCAGATGCATTATTTCGAGGCGCTGGCGCAGACGCTGCATTTCGGCCGCGCCGCCAAGCTCGCCGGCGTCAGCCAGCCGGCGCTGTCTTCGCAGATCGCCGAGATGGAGCTGAGGCTGAATTGCCGTCTGTTCGAGCGCGGCGGCAAGGCGGTACGGATGACGGACGAGGCGCAGGGCTTGCTGCCGCGCATCGAGCGCATTCTTGCCGACGTCCGCGACGTCGAGGCGACGGCCCGGCGCGGCCGCCCGGCGCTGGAAGGCCGCTTCCGGCTCGGCATCATCCCGACGGTGGCGCCCTATCTGCTGCCGCATGTGCTGCCGGAGCTGAAACGGCATTTCCCGGCCTTACAGCTGGAACTGCGCGAGGCGGTGACGGCGTCGCTGGTCGACGACACCAGCTCGGGAAAGCTCGACGCCTTCGTCGCGGCACTGCCCCTCGATTACCCGGGCCTGGTCACCGAAGAACTTTTCTCGGACCGGTTCTTCCTGGCCGTGCCGGCCGGCGACCCCGCCTTCGCCTCACCGCCGGTGCCGCCGGAAAGCCCCGCGCTGGAAAGGCTGATGCTGCTGGAGGAAGGCCATTGCCTGCGCGAACAGGCGCTCGCCGTCTGCGGCAGCGTGCGGCCGGTGGCGATGGCAAGCTACGGCGCGACCAGCCTGACGACGCTCTTACAGATGGTGGCGCACGGGCTCGGCGTCACGCTCATCCCAGAAATGGCGGCAGGGCCGGCCAGCACTATCCCCGACCTGAAGATCGTGCCGTTCCAGGAGCCGATGCCGCAGCGCACGATCTGCCTCGCTTGGCGGCGCAACAAGGTGCGCCACGACGAATGCGTCGAACTGGCCAAGGTCATCCGCGGGCTGGATGCGGCGGTGCTGGCGGCGTAGAGCGGCGCACGTTGGGTCCGGTTAGCTCCGAAGCGGACCCGCAAGCCCCCTTTCGAAAGGAATGACTTCAACCTTTTTCCCAGGCTGCGAGCAATGGGCCCTTGCTTCCGTAGACAGGGTCCTTGCGCGGACGGCCCACCTTGGGGATCGTCACCACCGCCCTGGCATGGTCGGCGGCGGTCGTGCACAGGTCGTAGGTGCCGGATGGAGGATAGGCGCCGACGACCAGAAAATCGTCGGATGCGGAAAGACGCTGGTGCCCGGTGCCGGCCGGAAGCACCGCGACGTCGCCGGCCTTCAGCGACAGCGTTCGCCCCTTGCTGCCGCCAAAGCGGACCTTGGCCGTGCCGCGCGCAACGCCCAGCACCTCGTGGATGCGCGAATGGTAGTGGACGTAACCGTAGATGCCGTTGCGCCAGCTATCGCCCCAGCCATTTGCTTCGAAAAGCGCCTCCATGACGGCCGCCGGATCGAAGTCTTCGGGCAGCTTCACAGCGCCGCGATAGACGACAAGCGGCCAGAACGGATGGTTGGGCACCAGGCCATCATCGCTGAACCGAAACGCGTTTGGTTTGCGCGGCCTCAGGAGGTCGGCAACCTCTCGCCTATCCGGCCTGGCGATACCGGTGACCTGCTCGACGGCTTTCTTGGTGGTTTGCAGGATGCTCATGGTGCGCCCTTGGGGTTGGTGGAAGCTTCATGCCGATTAACCGGTTGGATGGCGGTCGGTTCCGCTGGCAGCAGAGATCTGCGAACGGTGCGGCGGTCATGGCGGGCGTCGTGCCGCGACAAGGTCCCGCACGACGAATGTATCAAGCCGGCGAAGATCATCCGCGGGTTGGAGGCGGCGGTGCTGGCGGGCGCGCCGTACCATCCAGCGAAAGGTTTGGTGTTGACCCGAAGTCGGCCTTCGCAGCCTGAATGGCTGCTTTGCGCCGCATCACAGCCGTTGGGTAGAGAAGATGGTCATCCCGAAAGCCGAAAGTTCCGTTTGTTCGAATGATGACAACTAAGGAAATAGGAAACAGCCTTTGCATTCCGTGCTTTGGCGTTGCCGAGGGTGCTTCACTAGCATTGATCTTTTTGGTGCGGCATCCACGGCGCCGCGGCGTGCAGTAAGTGGAGAATACAATAGCGGTGAGGGCTGCGATCGTTGAGGTTCAGTGATGAATCATGTGCAGACTACCAGGTCAAAATGTCTCCGCTGTGACTTCACCTTTATTAAACGACGGCCCTTGATTTTACCTCACGAGATAAGCGGCAGGAGGTGCAACGGCGCGCCGTCCCTCATTCCGTTATGCCTCGTTCTACTGTTGGCATCTCCGGCAAATGGTCGGTTGGCCCCCGAAGCGCCAGCGGTTGCCATAGCTAACGCCAGCTCGTCGGTCGTGGTTTCCGAACATACCAAGGTCGACAAAGAACCGGGCAAGCCACAACCGGGCGCGCTCGGATCCTGCCTATCTAGAGAGCTGGTGCTCAGCGAAACACAGGCACTCAAGGAGGGTGCGCAAACGCGCCTGGGCGAGCATGAAGTGGCTTTACGCCGCGAATTGGCCGCAGCACGAGCGGAGCTAGACGTCATGCAGCGCAGCATACGTGAGCTAAGCGCCCAAGCACACGTGCTGGCAGACACGGTGGCTCAGCAAGCACAAGCCCTAAAAGAGCAGCAGCGAACAGACGAAGCGCTCGCGCTCGATCTGGAGACGGCGCAGCGCGTTATCGAAAGCTACAGGGCTGAAGCCAGTCTCTGGGACAGCGAGCAGGCCGCCGCGCTTGGCGCGCACCCCTCTATGGAAGCCTCCCAGCTTGCTGCGAAGCGAGCGCTTGATGACGAGCGGCACAAGGTTGAGCTCCTGGAACAAGAACTTGCCACGGCTCGCCAAACTATCGATGCTCTGAAGACAGGCGCAAATCTGGCAGCCGTCGAGCAGGCCAACGCCATAAGGGACCGACAGGTGGCCGAGGCCGCTCTAAAGCAGGTTCGAGAAAGACTCGAACGGGGACGCGAACGAGCAGATTCAGCTGTACGTGACCTCGATATTGTTCGCCAGGAACGCGATGCTTTAAAGCAGAATTCGGTAGCATTGAGTGCGGCGCTCGACCAAGAGCGTGAAAGGGCTATCGGCCTGGCCCGCAGCCTCAGTGCGGCGCGTGAGGCAATTGATACCGTCAAGGGTAAGCGTCGGACTGCGGCTGTGGAGCGCGCGCCGAAAACACGTACCCCCGCACTTGCAAGCAGGTTATCGCGTTCGGGCGCCAAACCAGCCCGTAAACCGGGCTTGCCGGAAAAACAGAGAGTGAAGGTCCAAAAGTCGCCGCAAACTGCTCTGCTGGCAACCATACCTCTTCCCGCAGCATTGCTTCCAACCCGGCCATCAAAAAGCTCGAGCCGCGCGAGTGAAGACTAATGGGCGAAACGGTAGGCCGCAGTGGAGACGACTATGAACAAGTATGTTGCAGCCGCGTTGGCGATCGGGACTACAATTGGGCCTGCCTCGGCACTTGAAGCAGGCGTGGGCGGTAGCGCCGGCGGTGTCGGGGTCGGTGCTGGAGTGAGCGCCGGTTCGCAAGGCGTATCTGTCGGGGCGGGCACGAGCGTCGACGGCGTAGGCGGAGCAAATGTTGGAACTTCGGTCGGTGCAGATGACGGGTCAGTCGACGCAGGCGTTGGTGCCAGCGGCAACGTTGGTGACACAAGCACAAATGCCAGTGTGGGCGACGATCCGTCCGCCGAAAACGAGGCGGCTACCGGACCCGACAGTTCGACTGCAGCGACGGCCCCCGCCTCTGCCAAGACGGCCAGGCGATCCATCGTGCTGCCACCCGTCCTCAGGCCTTCCAAAGCCGGTGAGGGTGACTTCACCGAGGGATATCCGTTTGGATCTCTGGGACCACTGACAGCGAAACCCGGTACGCCGATTGCGGTCGTGCGAGCCTGCCGCGCGGCGATCATGGCCGCTGCGACGCCGCTTGGCGCCGTCCGTGTCCACGCGGCAAGCGCAGGCGCCTTGCATCAACGTCGGGGCGCACTCACGGCGCCGATCGAGGTGCGAATAGACTATGCAAGAGAGGGCGGCATCGAAGTCCGGCAGGCGCAAGTCAGTTGTCGCCTCGATGCGTCGGGCAGGGTCACTGCAATAATATAGCACCAAGCCTGATCGCCAGCGCTGCACGCCGACAGCGGTACGATCCGCTTCGCCATCCACAAGGCGGCGTTCTAGCCATCTGCGCCTCCCACCCCCTCACGGCACAAATATCAAAAACACCCAGGTAAAAAACACCACCAAATGCACCAAGCCGGTCAAGAACGTCGTTCTCTCCGTGCTAAAGCTCACATTGCAGATGAAAAGCGCCAGAACCAGAAGCACCGTGTCGGTCGCCGGCAGCCCCAGGGTCAGCCCTCTTCCGGTGAGCAGGCTGGCGGCGGCTATGCCTGGTATTGTCAAACCGATTGTCGCGCAGGCCGAACCCATGGCGACGTTCAGGCCGCGCTGCAGCTCGTTGTTGAGTGCGGCACGGACCGCCGAAATCGCCTCCGGCATCAACACCAGCCCGGCGATCATCGCGCCGACAATGGCGTCGGCCTGCGGCACCTCATAGGCAATGAGCGCATCTTCGACGCTTGCCGCGACTTGCTCGGCCAGCATGACAATGCCGATCAGCCCGATCAGCAGGAGAATAGCGCCGGCGGCGAGGCTTTCGTGGGCATCGGTTCGCACTGTGGCGCCGTGTGCTTGTGCGTCGATGAAATCGTCGCGGTGGCGGACAGTCTGCGCGAACAGAAAACCGGCATACAGCAGCACCGAAAGCACGCTGACGAAGCCAAGCTGAGCCGCCGAGAACGTGCCGGGATCGGTGGTTCGCGTGTAGGTCGGCAGAATGAGCGTCATGACGCTGAGCGCGACCAGAACCGCCAGATAGGCGCTGGTGCCTTGGCGCACGATTGCCTGCTTGCGATGGCGCCAGCCGCCAAACGTCAGGCACATGCCGACAACACCGGTGGAGGTGATCATCACCGTCGAGAACACGGATTCGCGTGCAAGCGTCGGGTTGTTGGCGCCATGCAGCATGATGGAAACGATGATCGATACTTCGATCGCCGTCACGGCGATGGTCAGCACCAACGTGCCGTACGGCTCGCCTACCCGCCGGGCCACCGCCTCGGCGTGGTCGAGCACCACGAAAATGGTGATGAACATGATCGCGCTCGACAGCGCGCCGATAAATATCCTGGTGCCCAGCGACCCTTCGTCCACCGACACCCCGCTGGCCCTGACCGCGACAGCCATCGCCAGCGCGGCCAACGGCATGCCGTAGGAAACCGCCGATCTTGCGAAACCACTCATTGTCACCGTTTTGCCTTCCCGCGAATCCCGTGGAAGGGCGATTTGCAACCACTGTTGCGCACCGCGACCATCCAGAGGAATCGCATATGACAGGTCATGACGAGCTCAATCGCAGCGTACCCCACCCCTTCAAGGGGAAAGGCAATCGCATTTGGAGTCTTGCGAAAATGGACCCCCACCCTAACCCTCCCCACAGGGGGGAGGGAACGCTGCCGCGCGCCCTTGCTTTCCTTTTGGCGACGAAATGCAGGCAATTTTGCAAAGGTCGGCGCCACCGAAAGTCCCCCTCCCCCTTGTGGGGAGGGTCAGGGGTGGGGGTCCTCTTCGCAAGAATCCTCCTGCCCCCGCACACCTCGCCTGTCCCCTGGTCCGAAACATCATGTCACCCGCAGGGAAGCTCGCGCGCTAGCCGGGCGTGTTGGCCTTGACGACTTTCCTGCATTCGGGCGTCAGCTCGCTTATGTGACCGGCCAGGCATTTGACGACGCGGCCACCGCCCGGCAGCACGCCCTTGCACAATCTCTGGTAATCTGCCTGGCAGGCCTCACGCTCGGCCGCCGTCTGCGCCAGCGCCGCGGTGGCTGCCAGCTGCGTTGCCAGGAAAAGCACGAACCCAATCCGCATGGAACACCCCCTAAATATGTTGCCCAAACAACGCCTCCGTCACGCGTAGACGCAAGCCTTCTCAAGCCGTCTTCTGCGTCACCAATCCCAGTTCGTCGATCATCGCCTGGCGCATCAGGAATTTCTGCGGCTTGCCGGTCACCGTCATCGGCAATTCGGTGCGGAAGCGGATGAAGCGCGGGATCTTGAAATGGGCGATCTGGCCGGCGCAGAACGCCTTGATGTCCTGCTCCGTGGTGATCTGGCCGGGCTTCAGCACGATCCAGGCGCACAGCTCCTCGCCATATTTCGGGTCGGGAATGCCGAACACCTGCACCTCCTTGATCTTGGGGTGGCGATAGAGGAATTCCTCGACCTCGCGCGGATAGACGTTCTCGCCGCCGCGGATGACCATGTCCTTGACCCGGCCGACGATGTTGCAATAGCCGTCTGCATCGATGGTGGCGAGGTCGCCGGTGTGCATCCAGCCCTCTGCGTCGATGGCCTCGCGGGTCTTCTGCTCGTCGTCCCAATAGCCCTTCATCACCGAATAGCCGCGCGTGCAGAGCTCGCCCGGCGCGCCGACCGCGACGGTGGCGCCTTCGGCGTCTATCGCCTTGACCTCGACATGCGGATGGACGCGGCCGACGGTCGAGACGCGCTTTTCCAGGGGGTCGTCGACGCTGCTCTGAAAGGACACCGGGCTGGTCTCGGTCATGCCGTAGGCAATGGTCACCTCGGCCATGTGCATCAGCGACACCACCTTCTTCATCACCTCGATCGGGCATGGCGAGCCGGCCATGATGCCGGTGCGCAGGCTGGTGAGATCGAAGGAGGCGAAATCCGGATGGTCGAGCAGGCCGACGAACATGGTCGGCACGCCGTAAAGCGCGGTGCAGCGTTCCGTTGCCACCGCCTTCAGCGTGGCGCCGGCATCGAACCCCTCGCTCGGGAAAACCATGGTCGCGCCCTTGGTGACGCAGCCCATCGTGCCCATCGACATGCCGAAGCAGTGGTAGAGCGGCACCGGGATGCACAGCAGGTCGTCGACGGTAAGCCGGATCGCCGCGGTGACGAAATTGCCGTTGTTGACGATGTTGTTGTGGGTCAGCGTCGCGCCCTTCGGCGCGCCGGTCGTGCCTGAGGTGAACTGGATATTGATGGCGTCGTCCGGTTTCAGCCCGTCGGAAATGCGGTCGAGCCGGTCATGCTCGTCGCGCCCGGCCATCGCCAGCACATCGGCGAAATTGAACATGCCCGGCGAACTCTCCTCGTCCATGCGGATGACGGTCTTCAGCGCCGGCAGCTTGCTGGCGTCGAGCTTGCCGGGGGTGGCCGTGGCGATCTCCGGCGCCAGCGTTTCGATCATGCCGAGATAGTCGGAACTCTTGAACTTGGCGGCGGTGACGAGCGCTCGGCAAGCGACCTTGTTCAAGGCATATTCCAGTTCGACCAGCCGGTAGGCCGGGTTGATGTTGACCAGGATCAGGCCGATGCGGGCGGTGGCGAATTGCGTCACCAGCCATTCCCAGCGGTTCGGCGACCAGATGCCGACGCGATCGCCTTTCTCGAGGCCGAGCGCCAGGAAGCCGGCGGCCAGCGCATCGACCGTCTCCGACAGTTCCTCCCAGGTAAAGCGCTTGTCCTGCTCGACGAAGACGGCGGCATCGAGCGTGCCATATTTGCTGACCGTATCGGCAAACAGCGCCGGGATGGTCAGGTTAAGCAGCGGCACACTGCGCTCGCCCGAGACATGCGCCGTGCCGTCGACCGGCGCAATGAACGAGCCGCCATCGCGCTTGCCGCGCAGGCTGGTGGCATTCTTCAACTCGTCGAGATTGATCGGCATCGCCGTGTCCTCCGCAGACCAGCCGAGCCTATCAGCCCGGCGGGGTGGTGGAAATCCCGTCGATGGTGGGGCTTGCGCTGGAACTAGCCTGTCCGGGCCAAAAACAAAAAACCCGCCTCGGCGGGCGGGTCTTCAGGGCCAATTGGCACCATAGCGAGACTAGTAGCATAGCTGCCGGCACAAAGCAAGAACAAAATTGCTGTATGTCAGGAAATTGCTTCGGGTCGGCGTAGCTGCTTATCTCCCCCCTCGAGGGGGAGATGGCCGGCAGGCCAGAGGGGGTCGCCGCGCGTCGAGCTCCAGCCTGTTCTGTCGGTCAGGAGAGTCGCGTCAAGACGTACCGACCCCCTCTGTCGCCTTCGGCGACATCCCCTGCCCTCAAGGGGGAGATCGGCGGCGTCAGCCTGTCTCCACCGACGCCATCCTGCCCGCAATATCGCGCAACACGGCCTCGTCCGCCGCTGCCCGCGCTTTCCGCGACGCGACGAGGCAAGCCTGCGAGCGCAGGATGAGCCCGTCGGCCAGCACCTTGAGATGGTTGGCGCGCAGCGTCGAGCCTGACGTGGTGATGTCGACGACGATATCGGCCAATCCGGCCGCCGGCGCGCCTTCGGTGGCGCCCAGGCTTTCGACGATGCGATAGACCTGGATGCCGTGCTTTTGCGAAAAGAACTGCTGGGTCAGGCGCCAATATTTGGTGGCGATCCTGAGCCGCCGGCCATGGCGCTGGCGGAAGTCGGCGGCGACGTCGTCGAGATCGGCCATGGTGTCGACATCGAGCCAGATGTCGGGCACGGCGACGACGACATCGGCATTGCCGAAACCGAGGCGGGCGATGATTTCGGCGCGCGCCTCGCAATCGGCAAGGTTTTCGCGAAGCAGATCCTCGCCGGTGATGCCGAGATCGACCGAGCCCTGGCCGATTTCGCCCGCGATCTCGGAGGCCGACAGGAACGCTATCTCGACGCCGTCCATGCCATCGATACGGGCGCGGTATTTGCGCTCATCGCCGGGCAGGCTGACGGCAAGCCCGGCCTTGGCCAGCACCTCCAGCGCCTGCTCCTTGAGCCGGCCCTTCGACGGCAGCGCCAGCGTGATCATGGCGCCTTCTCCCGCAGCGCCTCGATGCGGTCGAGCCAGACGGAAAAACCGACGCCGGGGATCGGCGTTTTTGCGCCGAGCAGCGTCAGCAGCCGGTCGTAGCGGCCACCACCGGCGAGCGGACGGTCGCCGCCTTGCGCCGCGATCTCGAAGACCAGGCCGGTGTAGTAATCGAGCGGGCGGCCGAAGGCAGCGTCGTAGCGGATTTCAGACATCGGCAGGCCGAGGCTTTCGATGGCCGCCGCGCGGGCGGCAAAATTGTCCAGTGCGGCGCCCAGCGAAAGGCCGGCATCGGCGGCAAAGCTTTCGAGCGCCCCGGCGGCGCTGTCGAGCGGCACGTCGATCGCCAGAAACCCCTTCAGCGCCGCAAATGCCTCGTTCGACAGCCGCACGCTGCGCAATTCGGCCTTCTCGACCAGGCGCCGCGCGATTTCGGAGGGCGAACGCCCGGCCGTTGCCGACAGGCCGGCCTCTTCCATGCCGCCGGCGATATGCGCCGAGAGAGCGTCCAGATCGCCATCAAGGACAAGGGCGGCGACCGCGCCGGCGAGCTGGCTGTTGCGCGGCGGATTGGCGAGGTCGGCAAGGGCTGCCTCCAGCATCGCCGCCGAGCCGAAGGCGCGCGCCAGCCGCATGCGCCAGCCGCGCGGCAGGCCGAGCGCTGCCAGCACCGCCTCGAAGATGGTCTGGTCGCCGAGCGTGACCACCAGCTCGCGGCCGGGCAGCACCAGCGAAAGCAGCGCATGCGCATCGGCCAGCGAGCGGGCGTCGGCGGCGGCCGTGTCGCGGTCGCCGAGGTCCTCGATACCGGCCTGGAAGAATTCGTTGCCGCCCTCGCGGCGCTGGCGAAACACCTCGCCGAGATAGGAATAGCGGCGCGGCGTGCCGGCTTGGCTGGCAATGTGGTCGAGGCAGACCGGAATGGTGAATTCCGGCCGCAGGCAAAGCGTCTGCCCGGTCTCGCTCTCGGTGAGAAAGATGCGACGGCGCAAGTCCTCGCCGGCCATGTCAAGGAACGGGTCGGCCGGCTGCAGCACGGCGACTTCGACCGCATGGGTGTCGCGCGCGGCGAAGAGCGTCGCGATGTCGGATGCGATGGCGGGGTAGCGGGAGGTCATTGATCGGTTGGGCGCGAGGCACCCCCCTCTGTCCTGCCGGACATCTCCCCCGCAAGGGGGGAGATCGGCAGCTTGGGCCCCGGCACCTTTTCTCCAACGCCGGAGATTGGCGAAAGCAGGCGCGACATCCAATCTCCCCCCTTGCGGGGGAGATGGCCGGCAGGCCAGAGGGGGGTGTTCACGCGCCACCCTTCGCGCGGTCAGCCGCCTGCGCCGCAAGTATCTTCTTCACTTCGGCAACCAGCTCACTCTCCGCCACCGTCACCTGCGCCGGCCGTGCGGCGCGCCATTCGGCGTTATCGGCGATCTCGGCCGACATCCGTGCGCCCTCGATCAGGTCCTTGATCTGCACCTCGCCCTTGGCGCGCTCGTCGCCGCCCTGGATGACAGCGACGGGGCTGCCGCGGCGGTCGGCGTATTTCAGCTGCGCCTTCATGCCGGCGCCGCCGAGATACATTTCCGAGCGGATGCCGGCGGCGCGCAGCTCGGCCACCATCTTCTGGTAGCGGCCGAGGCTTTCCGTATCCTTGTCCATGGTGAGCACGACGACCGGCGCGATGACATCGGAAGTATCGAGCTTGCCGAGGTTCTTCAGCGCCGTCATCAGGCGTGAGACGCCGATGGAAAAACCCGTCGCCGGCACCGGCTCGCCACGAAAGCGCGAGACGAGACCGTCATAACGTCCGCCGCCGCCGACCGAACCGAAGCGCACGATCTGGCCGTCCTCATTGGGGATTTCGGCCAGCAGCTCGGCCTCGTAGACCGGGCCGGTGTAATATTCGAGGCCACGCACGACGGAGGGGTCGATGCGAATGCGATCCTCACCGTAGCCGCTTTGTGCGACCATGGTTCTTATCTGCTCCAACTCTGCAAGACCCTCAACAAACGAGGCGTTCGTGATGCCCAGATGTTCGAGTTTCCTTTCCTCGAAAAGATTGCTGACACCGGGGTTGATGGATCCCAGTGTCTGGACAATTTTTTCGGGATCATGCTGCGCCATGACTGTGAAATAGCTGATGACAACGTCGATTTGCGTATTGTCCAGCCCGGCGCCCTTGGTGAAATCACCGCTCTCGTCCTTGCGCCCGGCGCCCAAAAGCAGGCGCACGGCCTCGACGCCGAGCTTGTCCAGCTTGTCGATCGCCCGCAGCACCGTCAACCGGCGCCCGGCATTCTCGTCACCGCCGAGGCCGATCGCCTCGAGCACGCCGTCGAGCACTTTTCGGTTGTTGACACGGATGACGTAGTCGCCGCGCTTGATGCCGAGCGCCTCCATCACGTCCGCCATCATCATCGCCATCTCGGCATCGGCCGCAACGCCCGGGGTGCCCACGGTATCGGCGTCGAACTGCATGAACTGGCGGAAGCGGCCGGGACCGGGCTTTTCGTTGCGGAACACCCAGCCGGAGCGGTAGCTGCGATAGGGTTTCGGCAGGCGCTCGTAATTCTCGGCGACGAAGCGCGCCATCGGCGCGGTCAGGTCGTAGCGCAGCGACAGCCACTGGTCGTCGTCGTCCTGGAACGAGAACACGCCCTCGTTCGGCCGGTCCTGGTCGGGCAGGAACTTTCCAAGCGCATCGGTGTATTCGATGAGCGGCTGGTCGACCGGCTCGAAACCGTAGAGCTCGAAGACCGAGCGGATCGTCGCCATCATCTTCTCGACGGCGCGCAGGTCGTCGGCGCCGCGGTCGACAAAGCCGCGCGGCAGCCGCGCTTTCATCTTTTCGGATTTGTCGGCCATGGGATGGGTACTCGGTGTTTCGTGGCGCTCCGGGGATCGGTTAAATATCCGATTTCCACGGCGCGGGTGTCCTAACCGATGCAGCCGGGAGCGGCAAGGGTTTGCGCTTCTCCTTCCCCCTTGTGGGAGAAGGCAAGAAAAAGAAGCTGAAACAATTGCGCCATGCGCGCGGCATCGTGCAGACACAATCCGGGCCGATAAGCGCGCCGAAACAACGGGTTCGGGCCCATGGCCACGCTACAGAAGTTCGACATCATCGATAGCGGCGCACGCGACGCCTCGGTCCGGCTGCGGCCGGCCGACAATCATGCGCCGAAGGCGACGAAGCAATTCGCGGGACCGTTCGAGATCGCGGCGCAACAGCGCAACGGGCCGACCATGCGCGACGTGCTGATAACCGGCCTGCTGGTGATCTATCCGGTGTTCGCCGCGCTGGCGGCCATCCTCGCCGGGTTTTTCCTCGCCGGCGCCGGCGGCGCCTGAGCCGCTATTTCGGCCGCTTGAAGGCTTTCCGCTCCGCCTCGACCGGCTCGCGGCAGACGCAGCCCTCGAGATGGTCGTTGACCAGCCCCATCGCCTGCATGAAGGCGTAGACGGTGGTCGGGCCGACAAAGCTCCAGCCGCGCTTCTTCAGTTCTTTCGAAATGCGGACCGAGACGGCCGTCGTCGGGTTGGCGCGCAGATGGGCGAGATCGACGATCTCGGGCCGCTCGTCCGGTCCTGGCTCGAACTTCCAGAACCATGCCGCCAGCGAGCCGGCCTCGTCGATGAGCTCGCGGGCGCGTTTGGCGTTGTTGATGGTCGACACGATCTTGCCGCGATGGCGGATGATGCCGGCATTGCCGAGCAGGCGCTCGACATCGGCGTCGGTGAAGGCGGCGATCTTGTCGACATCGAAGCCGGCGAAGGCCTCGCGAAAATTGTCGCGCTTGCGCAATATGGTCAGCCAGGACAGGCCCGACTGGAAACCCTCGAGGCAGATCTTCTCGAACAGCCGGCGGTCGTCGGCGACCGGCCGGCCCCATTCGTGGTCGTGGTAGTGCAGATAATCCGGCAGGTTGCCGTGCCAGACGCAGCGGGCGACGCCGTCGGGACCGGCAAGCAGACCTGTCTTTTCGTCCATGGCGGAATTCCGTTCTTGTCCTGGCGTTAACGCGTTTTGACGCGGCCTTTACCGTGGCTTTACCAGATTCCTGAACCGGGCGGTAACCACACCAAAAGCTTTACTGACAGATCGGCATTTTACGCATTCCGATTCATGTTTCGGTGGCCGCTTCGCGCTCATTGTCGGCGAAATCGGGGAGGCTTTGCACCCCGGCATGTTCGACGATCAAGGTGCGTTGCGATGAAGACATTCTTGTTCCCACTGTTCGGCGCCGCCGCCGTGCTTGCCGCCGGTGCCGCCAATGCCAACGACCGCTATGCCGAGAGGCCGCCGGTGGTGGTCAGTCCCGACCTTTCGGCGCCCTGGGTGCTGCAGCTCGGCCATGCGCCGGGCATCGTGCGGCAGAGCCGGCAAGAGGCGCAGCCGCAACGGCGCTATCGGCGCCAGGCCGAACCCGATCAGCTGCGCACCGCAGCGGTGCAGGCACCGGCCAAGCGCATGATCATGCGGCCGCAGATCGACCCGATCTATCTGCCGCAGGAAGTCGCCTATGACGGCCCGCAGAAGCCGGGCACGATCGTCATCGATACGCGAGAGAATTTCCTCTATCTGGTCGAGAAGAACGGCAAGGCGCGGCGTTATGGCGTCGGCACCGGCAAGCCGGGCTTCGAATGGTCCGGCACCCACAAGATCACCAACAAGCGCGTCTGGCCGGGCTGGCGGCCGCCGGCGGTGATGATCGCCCGCGAGGCCGCCAAGGGCCGTTATCTGCCGACCTATCTCGCCGGCGGCATGGAAAACCCGCTCGGCGCACGCGCGCTCTATCTCGGCTCGACCGAGTACCGTATCCACGGCACCAATCAGCCCTGGACGATCGGCGGCGCGGTGTCGTCGGGCTGCATCCGCATGCGCAACGAGGACGTGGTCGACCTTTACGAGCGGGTCAATGTTGGCACGACGGTTGTAGTGATGTAATCTGCGGTTGACCTCACCGATGATTCTGCTCAGAAGCCTCGGGAGTACTGAATAACGGGGGACGGGCCGTGTGGGGATGCGGCCAGTCACGAAAGGGCAGCGCGGCAAGCCGTGCTGCCCTTTTTGTTTCCGCCAACACCAGCAAGAATTGACGGGAAGATTTCGCCGGCACGTCGCGCGACGGGCATGGCGGTTCGTTTTTCGCACTGCCTTTTCGTGGTTGCTTTGCTATGTGGCGGCTAAAGTTCCAGACAAAGGCCCTATCTCGATGACCCTCTCCGACGACAGCCGCTATCTCCGAGGCGGCCCGGTTGCCCAACGCATCATCGCCGGCGTGCGCGAGGACGCGGCGATCGCCACCGCCGAAGGCTTTCCGCCCAAGCTGGTGTCGATCACCGTCGGCGACACAGCGGCGGTCGACGTCTATGTCCGCAACCAGCGCGCCAAGGCGGGGCTTGCCGGCATCGGCTTCGAGGAAAGGCGCTTTCGCGCCGACATCACCGCCGGCGAACTCGAAGCGGCGATCCACGGCCTCAACGCCGACCCGCGCGTCACCGGCATCATCATCCAGCGACCGGTGCCGGTGCACATCCCGATCAAGACGCTGCAGGCGGCGGTGCATCCGCTCAAGGACGTCGAGGGCATGCATCCGGCCTCGATCGGCAACATCGTCTACAACCAGCTCGATCTGGCGCCCTGCACGGCGGCTGCCTCGGTCGAACTGCTCAAGGAAACCGGCCTCGACCTGAAGGGGCTCGAAGTGGTGGTCGTCGGCCATTCCGAGATCGTCGGCAAGCCGATCGCTTTCCTTTTGATGAGCGAAGGCGCGACGGTGACGGTCTGCCATCACATGACGCGCTCGGTGGCAGCACACGCACGCCGCGCCGACGCGCTGTTCGTCGCCGTGGGCAAGCCGCGGCTGATCAAGGCCGATATGGTCAAGCCGGGTGCGGCCGTCATCGATATCGGCATCAATTCGGAGATCGGGCCAGACGGCCAGAGCCGCATCGTCGGCGACGTCGATGCCGAGAGCGTCAGGCATGTCGCGTCGTGGATCACGCCGGTGCCTGGTGGCGTCGGCCCGATCACCGTGGCGATCCTGCTGCGCAACACCATGGTGGCGCTCAGCCGCCAGCGCGCCCGCTACCAGGCAACCTACGGCACGGCGGACAGACTGGCGGCGGAGTAGGCGACTGGCGGATCACTCGGCCGCGATAACCGCCATCTCTTCGCGAACGCCTTCGGGCTTCGGCCCGCCATAGGCCCAGTCGAGCAGCTTTATCGTATGGACCACCGGCAGCTTCGCGGCAGAGGCGATCTGGGTGATGCAGCCAATATTGCCGGTGGCGATGATTTCGGCGCCGGTCGCCTCGATATTCCTGACCTTGCGGTCGCGCAGCGTCGCCGAAATCCCGGGCTGCAGGATGTTGTAGGTGCCGGCAGAACCGCAGCAGAGATGCCCTTCGCGCGGCTCGCGCACGACGAACCCGGCTTTGGCCAGAAGCTCCTTCGGCTGGCGGGTGATCTTCTGGCCATGCTGCATCGAGCAGGCCGAGTGATAGGCGACAATGGTGCCCGGCTTGCGCATCGGCTCGGGCAGGTCGAGGCTTGCCAGATATTCGGTGATGTCCCTGGCCAGCGCCGAGACGCGCGCCGCCTTGTCGGCGTAGGCAGGATCGAGGCGCAGCATGAAGCCATAATCCTTGATGGTGGTGCCGCAGCCGGATGCGGTGATGACGATGGCGTCGAGCCCACCCTGCTCGATGGCGCGCGTCCAGGCGTCGACGTTCCGTCGGGCCGACGCCAAGGCAGCGTCCTCGCGTCCCATGTGGTGCACCAACGCGCCGCAGCAACCTTCGCCTTCCGGTACTACGACCTCGACGCCAAGCCGGGTCAGCAGCGAAATCGCCGTGTCGTTGATACCGGGATCGAGTACGGATTGCGCGCAGCCGGTGAGGATGGCGACGCGGCCATTTTTCTTCGCGCCCTGCCCCGCATGGACGCCCGGCGAGGCCATCGGCGAGACTGCCGGGACCGACGCGGGTGCGAGCTTGAACATGGCGCCCAGAGGCCTCAAGGCCTGGATTTTCTCAAACAGGCCGGCGAATGGCTGGCCGAGCTTCGCCAGCTTGAGCGCCGCGCGGAAACGCGAGGGATAGGGCAACACGAAGGCCAGCATGGCGCGGGTCAGACGATCGGCCAGCGGACGCTTGTAGGTCTCCTCGATGTGGGCGCGGGCGTGATCGACCAGATGCATGTAGTTGACGCCCGACGGGCAGGTGGTCATGCAGGCAAGGCAGGACAGGCAGCGGTCGATATGGGTGACGATCTCCTTGTCGGCCGGCCGGCCATTTTCCAGCATGTCCTTGATCAGGTAAATCCGGCCGCGCGGCGAATCCAGCTCGTTGCCGAGCGTCACATAGGTCGGGCAGGTGGCCGTGCAGAAGCCGCAATGCACGCATTTGCGCAGGATCTTCTCCGATTCCGCGACAAGCGGATCGGCGAGCTGGGCAGCTGAGAAATTGGTCTGCACGTAAACGAATCCTTACCGTTTGAGCATGATCTTTTCCCAAAACCGGTACCCGCTTTTGGGGATCACGCTCATAATCCTAGAAACCAGCTTTCCGGGTTCTTGACCGCTTCGCCGCGCTGCAGCGCCTGCAGGCCGAGAATGCAGCGGGCGATGAACCAGACGGCGACGGCGAAAATCAGCACGACACCGATGACCACGATCATCAGCAGCGCCGAGATCAGTGCATAGAGCAGGCCGATCCAGAAGGTGCGGATCAGGAATGTGTAATGGCTCTCGACGAAGCCGCCGGCCTTGCCGCGGTTGATATAGGCCAGGACGATGCCGACAATGCCGCTGACGCCGATGGCTAGGCCGGCGAGATAGAGGATGTAGATGACCAGCGCGTTGGTCGGGCCGGGCTCTAGCCAGCGGTCGGTCTGGCGTGACGTACCGTTTTGGCCTGGATCGCTCATTGTGCTCCTCCCTCGGTTGCCGCGGCGAGAGTAGCAGAGCCTGCGCCCGGCGCCATACGGCCGGGATTGAGGATATTCTTCGGGTCGAATTCGGCCTTCAGCCGCGCCGACAGTGCTGCCAGTTGCGGCGCTTGCGGTTCGAACACGGGAACGGCAGCGCGGTGCGAGGGGGTTGCGCGCACCAGCGTCGCATGGCCGCCACCATGTCTTCTGATGAGGCCGCGCAACAGGCCGGCCTCGGGATCGTCCTGCTGCATGCGCAGCCAGATCAGCCCGCCCTGCCAATCGTAGAAGGCATCGACCGCGGCCTGCATGCGCAGCGCCAGCACCATCTGGTGGCCCTGTGACGGCGCCATCGAGACGCGCCACACAGGCCTTTCGCCGCCATCGGCGAACGGCGCGCAGTCGCGGATGTCACGCCAGACCGAATACGATACCGAACCGGAAATCTCCTGCAGCGGCCCAGCGTCTTTCAGCAGGTCTTTCAGCGCGGCAATGCGGTAAGCGACCGACGGGCCGAAGCCCTCGATGCGCAGCAGCGTCGCCGCATCGCTGCCGAGACTGCCGTCAGCGACCCTAGCTGCGACCCGTTCGGGAAGATGGGTAGCGCTCGACACCTCCGCGCTGGAACCGAGCGCCAGCGCCATGGCGGCGGCGGCGTGATCGTCGAGCAGGCCGCGAATGGCGAGCGTGACTTCGGTCTCGGCGGCAGGCAGCACCTTGAAGGTGACGTCGGTGAACACCGCCAGCGTGCCCCAGCTGTTGGCCATCAGCTTGGACAGATCATAGCCGGTGACGTTCTTGACCACGCGGCCGCCGGACTTGAAGGCCTCGCCGCGCCCGGAAACGGCAGATATGCCGAGAATGTGGTCGCGCGCAGCACCGGCCTTCAGCCGGCGCGGCCCGGAAAGGTTCGCGGCAAGCACGCCGCCGATGGTGCCTCGTCCTGGCTCGCCGCCGAGCAGCGGGCCGTAATCCATCGGTTCGAAGGCCAGTTGCTGGCCGTTTTCGGCAAGCAGGCTTTCGATCTCGGCCAGCGGCGTCCCGGCCTTCGCCGACAGCACCAGCTCGGCCGGCTCGTAGAGCATGACGCCGGAGAGTTTGGAAAGGTCGAGCGTATGCTCGCTCTGCTGCGGCCGGCCGATGCCGCGCTTGGAACCATGGCCGATGATTTCGAGCGGCGAGTCTTCGGCGGCTGCCCAAGCGACGGTGGAGAGGGTTTCCGCTGATGTGGTCGGGGTGAAGGTGGTCATGCGGCAGAACCGCCAGTCGTAAATGACGAGAAGCCGCGATCCTTCCCACCCCCCTCTGTCCTGCCGGACATCTCCCCCGCAAGGGGGGAGATCGGATGTCGCTTAGGCTTTCGCCAACCATCAACGCTTGAAGGCGAGCAGGACGTTGAAGCAGCCAATCTCCCCCCTTGCGGGGGAGATGTCCGGCAGGACAGAGGGGGGTGTCCAAGCGCCAACATACCCCTCAAAACCTCGGAATGTCCGGAAACGCCACTTGCCCGCGATGCACGTGCATCCGCCCGAGTTCGGCGCATCGCCTCAGCTGCGGAAACACCTTGCCCGGGTTGAGCAGATGGTTGGGGTCGAACGCGCATTTGACGCGCATCTGCTGGTCGAGGTCGATCTGGTTGAACATTTCCGGCATCAGGTTGCGCTTCTCGACGCCGACCCCGTGCTCGCCGGTCAGCACGCCGCCGACCTTGACGCAGAGCCGCAATATGTCGGCGCCGAAACTCTCCGCCTTCTCGAGTTCGCCCGGCACATTGGCGTCGTAGAGGATGAGCGGGTGCAGATTGCCGTCGCCCGCGTGGAAGACATTGGCGACGCCGAGCCCGTATTTCTCCGACAGTTCGCGCATGCCGGCTAGCACGCGCGGCAGTTCCTTGCGCGGTATGGTGCCGTCCATGCAGTAATAGTCGGGCGAGATGCGGCCGACCGCCGGGAAAGCCGCCTTGCGGCCGGCCCAGAAACTCAGCCGCTCCTGCTCCGATTGCGAAATGCGGCATGTGGTCGAGCCGTTCCTATAGGCGATGGCTTCGACCAGGCCGATCAGGTGATCGACCTCGACACCCGGCCCGTCCAGCTCGACGATCAGCAGCGCCTCGACATCCAGGGGATAGCCGGCCTGGACGAAATCCTCTGCGGCGTGGATGGCCGGACGGTCCATCATCTCCATGCCGCCCGGGATGATGCCGGCGCCGATGATGTCGGCGACGCATTGGCCGGCCTGCTCGCTGGTCGGGAAGCCGATCAGCAGGGCACGCGCCGTCTCCGGCTTCTTCAGGATGCGTACGGTGACCTCGGTGACGACGCCGAGCAGTCCTTCGGAGCCGGTCATCACGCCGAGCAGGTCGTAGCCTTCCGCGTCGAGATGGCTGCCGCCGAGGCGCACCACCTTGCCATTCATCAGCACCATCTCGATGCCGAGCACATTGTTGGCGGTGAGACCGTATTTCAGGCAGTGCACGCCGCCGGAATTTTCCGCGACATTGCCGCCGATCGAGCAGGCGATCTGGGAGGATGGATCGGGGGCGTAATAGAAGCCCTCCTGCTCGACGGCGGTGGTGATGCCGAGATTGGTGACGCCGGGCTGGGCGACGACGACGCGGTTCTGAAAATCGATCTCGAGGATGCGGTTGAAGCGGCTCATGACCAGCAGCACCGCGTCCTGGAGCGGCAGCGCGCCGCCGGACAGCGAGGTGCCGGAACCGCGCGGCACGACGCGGATGTTGCGATCGCTGCAATACTTCAATACGCGCGACACCTGCGCCACGGTCTGCGGCAGCACCACGACGAGCGGCAATTGCCGGTAGGCGGTGAGCCCGTCGCTCTCGAAGGCGCGCATGGCATTGGCGGCGTCGACGACGCCCTCGCCCGGCACGATGATGCGCATATCGGCGACGATCTCGTCGCGCCGGCGCATCGTGGCGTCGTCTGGTTTCGGCATGGCAAGGCCGGACATCGACAGCCTCCTTCGATCGACTGGTAAAAATCTTTTACCAGCGACGGTGGTCGCTTGCAAATGCCGCTTTGGCCGGGTTGGGAGGCCTATGGCCGGGACAGCCTTCCGCAGCGGCAATCTGCCGCTCCGCCCTTCACTATTCGCCGGGCTGCTTGCCTGGTTCGGAGTGCATGCGGCGGACGCGGCGCACGCCCCACCAGACGAGCACGACGGCGAGCGGCACCGAGGCGGCGGTGACCATTTCCGGCGCAAAGGCGTGGCCGAAGACCGAGGCGCCCTTGGCGACGTAGCCGATGAGGCCGACGACATAGTAGGAGACGGCGGCGACCGAGAGCCCCTCCACCGTCTGCTGCAGCCGCAATTGCAGGCGGGCACGATTGTTCATCGAAGCCAAAAGATCGCGGTTCTGCTTTTCGACCTCGACGTCGACCCAGGTGCGCAGCAGCGTGGTGGCACGGGTGAGCTTCGTCGACAGGTTGGCCTGACGCTCCTCGACCGAACGGCAGGTACGCATCGCCGGCGCCACGCGGCGCTGCAGAAAACCGCCCCAGGTGTCGTAGCCGGGCACCGCCTCTTCATCGAGCGCTTCCAGCCGTTCGCGAACGATGCCGTCATAGGCGCGGCTGGCGCCGAAGCGGTAGAGGCTGGAGGCGGCATCGGCCTCCAGCTCGGCGGCCAGTTCGGTCAAGTCGGCAAGTAGCGTCTGGCTGTCGCGGGTCTCGGCGACCTTCATTTCCAAGGTGGTCTGAGCCAGCCTGTCTTCGATGCGGCGGGCGCGACCGGACAGCGTCAGCGCCAGCGGCAGTCCAAGCATGGCCAGCGTGCGGTAGGTCTCGATGTCGATCAGCCGCTGTGACAGTGCCCCGGTGCGCGCCGGGGTCAGGCCGCGGTCGAGCACCAGCATGCGGGTCAAGCCGTCGCCGTCCTGGCGGAAATCGGTGACGATGGCCGCGTTGCCGCGCTCGACCAGCGAGTAGCACAGGCTGGTCGGGTCAAAGCCGGCGATCAGCCTCTCGTTCGCCGGCGTCCATTTGCGGATTTCGAGCCTAATGCCGGAAATCACCGTTCCCGGCGGCGAAAACCCGTTGCCGAATGGTGTTTCTTCTTGCCCTCTGCCGTTTTCGGCGAGCGGTCCTTCCCAGAGGTAGGTCGAGAACTCCGTGTGCCGTTCCCAGCGCACCGAGCCCTTGCCCCATTTCATCGCGTGGTGGCGGGCGTGAGGGTCGGGCGCGGCGATGCCGAGGCGTCGCGACAATTCGGAAAGCACGGCCTGATCGACGCCGGATCCAGCTTCGGTCATGAAGGAAAGCTGCACCAGCACGCGCGGCTTTTCGACCAGCGGATGCGGCCGGGCGTGGACCTCGCCGAGCGCGCCCGGCCGACCTTCATGCGCCGGAAAGCCCATGACGCTGCCGCCCACGGCTTTGGCGCGCAGGTGGAATTCGAGGTTGGACGGGTCGGCGTCTGGCACGGCTGGTCCCCCGGGCTTCCCTGAGCCCTTTGGCAATGAGGTCCCTCTAGAGGCAATCGCCAGAGGACGCAAACGCCCAATTTAGCTGAAGATGATATGGCGCCGCGGCTTCGAAATCGACCCGGCCCCGGCGAATTGGATAAATAATTTGACCAGTTGGCGACGCTGGCTTTATCTTGCGCGACTTCGGTTCAACCCCCAGGACCCCGTTTGAGCGACATTTTCTCCCGGATCGAGCATTCGCGCACCGCCGACGAGGTGGTGCAGCAGATCGAGAGCCTGATCCTCGAAGGCGTGCTGCGCACCGGCGACCGGCTGCCGGGCGAGCGCGAGCTGGCGCGCCAGTTCGAGGTGTCGCGGCCGATCCTGCGCGATGCCTTGAAAGCCTTGGAAGGGCGCGGGCTGTTGACGACACGGCCAGGCGGCGGCACCCATGTCGCCGATGTCATCGGCCAGTTGTTCACCAAGCCGGTGACCGACCTGATCTCGATGCATCGCAAGGCGGTGACCGACTATCTGGAGTACCGCCGTGAGATCGAGGCGGTGGCTGCCGAATATGCAGCGCGGCGTGCCACATCGGACGATCTGGCGCTGCTCGACCGCATCATGGCGCGCATGGACGAGGCGCACCGGACCGCCAATTTCGACGACGAGGCGGAAATCGACATCGAGTTCCATCACGCGATCTGCGAATGCGCGCACAACATCATCCTGCTGCACACGCTGCGCTCCTGTTATCGGCTGCTGTCGGAAGGCGTGTTCCAGAACCGGCGGCTGGTGTTCAACGTGCCGGGCGCGCGCGAGGCGCTGCTTTCGCAGCACCGGGCAATCTATGCGGCGGTCAAGGCCGGCGATCCGGCTGCGGCGCGGCAGGCGGCGATGGACCACATCTCCTACGTCGAACGATCGATGGCCGAGGCCGAGCGCAGCGGCGACTGGCAGCGCGTGTCGCGGCTGAGGCTCAGGCAACGCTCCGAGCCCGGTGACGGTGAGGCGGCAAGAAAACAGCCGTAGGCCCCGCCCAGAAAATCCAACGCGAACCAGCGAAGAACCAGCGGAAAAAGATCCATGAGCAGCATTCTCACCATCGCCGACCTCAAGGACCTGGCGCGCCGCCGCGTGCCGAAGATGTTCTTCGACTACGCCGATTCCGGCGCCTGGACCGAAAGCACCTACCGCGCCAACGAAGAGGATTTCCAGAAGATCAAGTTCCGCCAGCGCGTGCTTGTCGACATGGACAACCGCTCGCTGGAATCGACCATGATCGGCGAGAAGGTGACGATGCCGGTGGCGCTGGCGCCGACCGGCATGACCGGCATGCAGCATCCGGACGGCGAGATGCTGGCGGCGCAGGCGGCGGAGGAATTCGGTGTGCCGTTCACGCTGTCGACAATGAGCATCTGCTCGATCGAGGATGTCGCGTCGGTGACCAGGAAGCCGTTCTGGTTCCAGCTCTACGTGCTGCGCGACAAGGACTTCGTCTTCGATTTGATCGACCGCGCAAAAGCGGCGAAATGTTCGGCGCTTGTGCTGACGCTCGACCTGCAGATCCTCGGTCAGCGCCACAAGGACATCCGCAACGGGCTTTCGGCGCCGCCGCGAATGACGCCGAAGCACATCTGGCAGATGGCGACAAGGCCGCGCTGGTGCGTCGGCATGGCCGGGACAAAGCGCCGGAGCTTCCGCAACATCGTCGGCCACGCCAAGGGCGTCGGCGACCTCGCCTCGCTGTCGTCCTGGACGAAGGAGCAGTTCGATCCGCATCTGTCGTGGAAGGACGTCGCCTGGATCAAGGAGCGCTGGGGCGGCAAGCTGATCCTGAAAGGCATACTCGACAAGGAAGATGCGCTGATGGCGGCCAGGACGGGTGCCGACGCGATCATCGTTTCCAACCATGGCGGCCGCCAGCTCGACGGCGCCTCGTCGTCGATCATGGCGCTGGAAGAGATCGCCGACGCCGTCGGCGACACGATCGAGGTGCATATGGACGGCGGCATCCGTTCCGGCCAGGACGTGCTCAAAGCACTGTGCCTCGGCGCCAAGGGCACCTATATCGGACGGCCTTTCCTGTACGGCCTCGGCGCACTCGGCAAGGAAGGGGTTACCAAGGCGCTGGAAATCATCCGCAAGGAGATGGACATAACGCTGGCACTGTGCGGAAAGCGTCTGGTCACCGACATGGGCAAGGATCAGCTTCGGCGCTAAAGTCCTGTGAGGGCACGATCACGGAGGCGACGCAGGCATTGACGGAGCCCGGTATCAATTTTTTCGAAGCGCGCGGACCGGAAGGTATGCGCCTCTATGCGATCGGCGATGTGCACGGTCGGCTCGACCTGCTGACCGCCATGCACCGCCGGATCGAGGGCGAGCTGGAGAGGAAGCCCACTGCCGATTGGCGCGCGATCCATCTCGGCGACTATGTCGACCGGGGTCCGGACTCCAAAGGCGTCATCGATTTCCTGATCGACGCGCAAAAACGCGATCCGCGTCACCTGATGCTGGCCGGAAATCATGATCTCGGCTTCCTCGATTTTCTCGATGTCCCCGACCCGGACGGCCTGTTCATACGCTATGGCGGCATCCAGACGGCGCTATCCTATGGCGTGTCTCTCGGTGGCAGCAGCGCCTGGTTTGGCCGCGCCGATGTGGCATTGCGGCAAGGGCACGCCGCACTGCTCGAGGCGGTGCCGCAGAACCATGTCGAGTTCCTGCGCTCGCTTGCCTTTTCAGTGACATTCGGCGACTTCTTCTTCTGTCATGCCGGCATCCGGCCCGGCATTGCGCTGGAAAGGCAGAGCCCGCAGGACCTGATCTGGATCCGCGAGGTCTTCCACGACCACACCGGCCTTCATCCCAAGATCGTGGTGCACGGCCATACGCCGGTGGCCAAACCCGAGATCACCGGCAACCGCGTCAATGTCGACACCCTCGCCTGGCACTCAGGAAACCTCACCGCGCTCGTCGTGGACGGCGCGGAGAAACGGATCCTGACGGTGACGGGTGAGCGGGCGTAGGTAAGGCGTGAGGTTATGTGCAGAGGGTCTAGCGAAGCGCGGCGGTGACGCCGTAGCCGTCGACGGCATTGTGGTTGTTGGCCGCGTCGGCGGAATAAATGCCGAGGCCGCACAAGACGATGGCCGACAACATGGCAAAGGACAAAAAGGCTGCTTTCACGGACGTCATCTCTTGTTGAGCTTTCTGCATCTATGCACGAGCGGGTTACCAATGCGTTGAAACGCGAAATACGTCGCAAATGTCTGACGGTTTCGCGCTTCTAGGCATGTTCTGTATCGGCGGTGTGTCGCGCGGGTCACAGGAAAGGTTCATCGCGGTTGCACGCAAGATGCAGAGCGGGCGCCTTTTAGGCTGGCGGACTGACACAGGCCAAGGATGAAACGCGTTATCCCCGGCGGATTTGCCGCCGCGTGCCAAATATGCAACGTCGCCAAATACGTTGGCTGTATGAGCCGTCAGATCGTCGCCACCCAGGCGCGGGCGATGGCCAGGCCGGCGGCATCGGCTTGCGGTCCGTTGCGGGCCATTTCATCGTCGAGCCGGCCCGCCCATTCAGGATGCCGCTCGGCGATCAGCGGTGCGAAGGAGGTGCTCCAGTCGCGCACCATCGGACTGTCGGCCTCGAAATGGAACTGGAAGCCGTAGATGGCGCGGCCGATGCGGAACGCCTGGTTCTCGGCGACGGCATTGCCGGCCAACCGCACGGCAGTCTCGGGCAAGTCAAAGGTGTCGTCGTGCCATTGGAAGATCGGGAATTTTTCAGGCAAGGAGACGAGCACCGGATCGGCCTGCGCCGCCGCGGTGAGCGCGACCTCGTGCCAGCCGAACTCCGAGGCACCGCCTATCTGGTTCTCGCCGCCAAAGGCGCGCGCGACCAACTGGCTGCCAAGGCAGATGCCGAGCACCGCGCGATCCCTGTCGGCAAAGTTGCGCGTCAGATCGAGCAGGCCCGGGAAATACGGGCAGAGCTCGTCGTCGAGCGCATTCTGGGCGCCGCCGAGCACCACCATGGCGTCATGCCAGCCGCTATCTTGCGGCAGCGCGTCGCCGCGATACGGCCGGCGCAGGTCGATATCGGCGCCCGCCTCGACAAGCGCCGCGCCGATCTGGCCAAGGCCCTCATTGTCGAAGTTCTGGACGACCAAGACCCGCATCGAAACCTGCTGACATGAAATTGATGCAGCGAGCGATATCATGGCGTCAGCATTGCAGCCAACAGGGAACGCCTATGCCACTGCAAAACCGGGTCGACCCGTTCGGCGCCATCCATGCCGTGCCGGAGCGCGGCCTGTTCATGGGCAATCGCGGCATCATTCACGAACCCGAGACGAGAACGCTGTTGAAGAAGCGCTGGGCGCTGCAAGCCTGGATCATCTGTGTCTGCGAATACGGCGACGTGCGGCGCCAGCCGATGGGGCGCAACCGGCAAAGCGACGACCAATTGGGCGGCAAGGCCGGCTGGACCGAGCTGTTTTTCCTCGACGAGGTGACGGCACTTGCCGCCGGGCACCGGCCCTGCTTCTTCTGCCGGCGCGAGCGGGCCAGGGATTTTGTCCAACGCTTCGGCGACGCCTTCGGCATTGCCGAGCCACGCGCGCCGCAGCTCGACAAGCGCCTGCACAAGGAGCGCCTGGCATCGGGCGGGCGGGCGCCGCGACTGAAACCGGAGGCGCTTGCGGACTTGCCGGACGGCACGATGATCTCGTCAGGAAAAAGGGCGTACGCCCTTTTTGACGGCGCAGCGCTGCCCTGGAGTTTCGGCGGCTATGGCGATCCGGTGGGATTCGGCGATTTTACCCACGGTCCAATCGGCATGCTCACGCCGGCGACAACTGTTTCCGTGCTGAAGCGTGGCTACAGACCTGTCTGGCACGCCAGCGCGGAGGCTTGACGCCGGCGACGGCCTCGCCCATTCCTCGGCGATGCGCGCCAATTACAAGATGCAGCGGCTATTCGTGCCGGACGAGCTTGGACCGGATATCGAGTTCGACGTCGGCCAGCAGCAGAGCCATTATCTCTCGCATGTGCTGCGGCTCGGCGAAGGCGCCGAGGTTCTGGTCTTCAACGGCAGCGACGGCGAATGGTCGGCGGCAATCGCCGCGAAATCGAAGAAGGCCTTGCGCCTGAAGGTGATGGAGTTGCAGCGGCCGCAGCCGCCGCTGCCCGATCTCGTCTATTGCTTCGCGCCGCTGAAGCAAGGGCGGCTCGACTACCTCGTGCAAAAGGCGGTGGAGATGGGCGCCGGCATCCTGCAGCCGGTCATCACCCAGCATACGCAAGTGGCAAAACCCGGCATCGAGCGCCTGCGCGCCAATGTCGTCGAGGCGGCCGAGCAATGCGGCATATTGGCGGTGCCGGAGCTGCGCGAAGCGGAAAAATTCGAGCGCCTGCTGGCGGGCTGGGACCGCGAGCGGCGGCTGATCTTCTGCGACGAGGATGCATCGACCAACAATCCCCTGCCGGCATTGCAGGCGGTGCGGGAGAGAAAGCTCGGTCTGCTGGTCGGGCCTGAGGGCGGCTTTTCCGACGAGGAACGCAGGATGCTGAGAGCGCTGCCCTTCGTTACCGCCATTCCGCTCGGGCCGCGCATCCTGCGAGCGGATACGGCGGCGGTGGCGGCACTGGCGCTGATCCAGGCGACAATCGGCGATTGGTGATCAATTCCCGTTACCCTCTGGCTCAGGATTTTTCGCTTGATCGGCTACTGACATTTCGTCCATCTAGCGCCGGCAGTGGCCGCGTGTCCTTTCGGACGCGCAAAGGACGCTGTAGCATTTGATTGGGCACCTGATCCCTTCCGAAAATCGAAGCCGGTTTTCGGGGTCATGTGCGGAGGGCTATTATGGCGCGCGATACCACCGACTTCCGGCCGATCGAAGGCGTCGACGAACTCGTCGAGCACCTGGCCGAAGGCAACAAGCCGCGCGACAAATGGCGTATCGGCACCGAGCACGAGAAATTCCCGTTCTATGTCGACGGCAATGCCCCGGTGCCCTATGGCGGCGAGCGCGGCATCCGCGCCATCCTCGAAGGCATGCAGGACAAACTCGGCTGGGACCCGATCATGGATTCCGGCCGCATCATCGGACTGGTCGAGCCGACCGGCCAGGGCGCGATCTCGCTGGAGCCAGGCGGCCAGTTCGAGCTGTCCGGCGCGCCGCTGGAGACGATCCACCAGACCTGCCGCGAAGGCAATGCGCATCTGGCGCAGGTGCGCGAGATCGCCGAACCGATGGGCATTCGTTTTCTCGGCCTTGGCGGCAGCCCGAAATGGTCGCTGGCCGAGACGCCGAAAATGCCGAAATCGCGCTACGAGATCATGACCCGCTACATGCCCAAGGTCGGCACCAAGGGCCTCGACATGATGTACCGGACCTGCACGATCCAGGTGAACCTCGACTTCGAGAGCGAAGCCGACATGCGCCGCAAGATGCAGGTGTCGCTGAAATTGCAGCCACTGTCGACGGCGCTGTTTGCCAACTCGCCCTTCACCGAAAGCCGGCCGAACGGCTTGCAGAGCTGGCGCGGCGAGATCTGGCGCGACACCGACAATCAGCGCTCCGGCCTGCTCGAATTCTGCTTCTCGCCCGATTTCGGCTTTGCCGATTATGTCGAATGGGCGCTCGACGTGCCGATGTATTTCGTCATCCGCGACGGCCAGTACCATGACATGACGCACATCACCTTCCGCCAGTTCATGGCGGGGGCTGCCCGTGAAGAACTGCCGGACGGGCTGCCGACGATGGGCGACTGGGCGAACCATCTGTCGACGCTGTTCCCGGACGTGCGGCTGAAGCGCTTTCTCGAAATGCGCGGCGCCGATGGCGGGCCGTGGCGGCGCATCTGCGCGCTGCCGGCCTTCTGGGTCGGGCTGCTCTATGACGCGGCGGCGCTCGACGCGGCCGAGGCGCTGACCTCGAGCTGGAGCTATGACGAAGTGCTGGCGATGCGCAACGCGGTGCCGCAACATGGCATTTCGGCGCCCTTCCGCAACACGACGTTGCGCGAGATCGCCCGCGACGTGCTCGTCATCTCGCGCATGGGACTGAAGAACCGTGGCCGCAAGAACCGCGACGGCTACGACGAGACCTCGTTCCTCAACACGCTGGACGAGGTCGTCGCGCGCGGGACGACCAGCGCCGAGGAGATGCTCTCCGCCTACCACACACGCTGGGGCGGCTCGATCGAGCCGGTGTTCATGGAATACGCGTATTAACGCTTCGCAATCCGCATGAGCCACGGTCCGGCAAATTCGCTTCAATCAGTGATGGAAACGAACTAGGCTTCTCCAACGAGGATTTTCCCGGAGGAGAAAACAATGCCTTCCTTGTTCGATATTCTGGCACAGGCCCAGAACGGCAACGGCATGCAGGCGCTGGCCCAGCAGTTCGGGCTGTCGCAGCAGCAGACGCAGGCGGCGGTCGCGGCGCTGCTGCCGGCCTTTTCGCAGGGGCTCAAGCGCAACACGGCGGACCCTTATGGGCTCGGCTCCTTCATGACGGCGATGGCCAGCGGCCAGCACGCTAAATATTTCGAGGATGCAAGCCGGGCCTTCTCGCCGCAGGGCCTCGATGAAGGCAACGGCATTCTCGGCCATCTGTTCGGCTCGAAGGACCTGTCGCGGGCCGTTGCCAACCAGGCCGCGCAGGCGAGTGGCGTCAGCCAGCAGGTGCTGCAGCAGATGCTGCCGGCAATCGCCTCGATGATGATGGGCGGGCTGTTCAAGCAGACCACCAACCAGCTAGGCGGACAGATGCATGCGGCAGGCAGTGGCGGCAATCCGCTCGGCGAACTCATCGAGCAGATGATGCGGCAGGCGGGCGGCGGCAGCCAGGCACCGGCCCCTCAGCCTGCAGGCCACACGGATAACCCGCTCGGCAAGATGCTGCAGGACATGTTCGGCGGCGGGCAGCAGCCGCAAAGCCAGCCGCAGCAGACACAGAACCCTTATGGTGACAATCCGCTCGGCAAGGTGCTGCAGGATATGTTCGGCGGCGGTGCACCACAGCCACAGCAGCCGCAGAACCAACCCCAGCAGACACAGAACCCTTATGGTGACAATCCGCTCGGCAAAGTACTGCAGGACATGTTCGGCGGTGGCGCACAACAGTCTCAGCCGCATCAGGCGCCGCAGCAGACGCCGCAGCCGCAGACCAATCCGAGCGGCAGGCCGAGAAATCCGTTCGACGACCTGTTCGGCAAGATGTTCGAGACAGGCGCCCAGCAGCGCGACGACTACCAGAAAGGGATGGAGTCGATCTTCGACCAGTTCAAGCAGGGCATGGGCCGGCGCTAGACCAGAAACCGGCAACCCCAATCATCAGTGCCGCCCAAAAAAGAAAGCCCGGTCCTGGGAGGACCGGGCAGCGCGCAGGCTGGCCGGGGGGATCCGGCAGGGAGTGGGGAGCCTGCGTAACTTGGTGGCGTCGTGCCTCAAAAGGTTCAATGCGACCAAAATCGCGAATTCGTGCGATCACACCACCTTGCGGGCAATATCCTCGATCGTTTCGGCGCGCTCGACCGCGATGACGCGAAGCCTTTCTGTCGGATCGCGGCCAAAGGGTACACCGACAGCGACGTGCAGGTCGGCGCGGGTCAGGCCGATGTCGGCGAGCTCGGCATCCGACATCTCGCCCAGCCGATAAAAGGCGCGGCGGTTTTTCCAGGCGCGGTAGACATTGGCAGCGGCATTGGCCACGCGCGTCGCAACGGCCGGACGCGAGGTGATGCGCGAGGTCTCGGTAGCGAAATCAAACGTAGCCATGTCGGTCTCCTTCACATTCGAACGGGCGAAACCGGTCGATCGGGCGCTGGCAACAGCGGCCGTTCCGGCTTCGATTCATCTAAGATGATGCATGTCGTTGCCCCAAAACCGGTGACCACTTTTGGGCGACATGCATTAGCGTCATGTGGACAATCGGAATTTGCCATGGCCCGATTGATTAATCCAACGAATGTTTCTAATCTTTAGCATCAGCATCAATGATGGATTAGGTCAATGAAAGCGCCGCTCGATCTCGATCAGTTGCAGACCTTCATCTCGATTGTCGACACCGGCAGCTTTACCCGCGCGGCGGAAGCGGTGCATCGGACCCAGTCTGCGGTGTCGATGCAGATGCGGCGGCTGGAGGAACGGATCGGCAAACCGCTGTTCGAAAAAGACGGCCGCACCAACAGGCTGACCGAGGAAGGCGATAGACTGCTCTCCTACGCAAGGCGGCTGCTCTATCTCAACAAGGAAACACTGGCCGCCTTCGACGACCGCCGGCTCGAAGGCACCATCCGCATCGGCACGCCGGATGACTATGCCGATCGCTTCCTGCCAGAGATCATGGCGCGGTTTGCCCGCTCCAACCCGCATGTCGAACTGACCGTTATCTGCGAACCGACGCCGGGACTGGTCGAACACATCAAGCGCGGCAATCTCGACCTGGCGCTGGTGACGCACAATGACGCGCGCGGCCAGTCGGAAGTGGTGCGGCGCGAACCGCTGCTGTGGGTTACCTCGGCCAACCACGCGACGCATGAGCAGCCGATCCTGCCGATGGCCTTCGGCCGGCCGAACTGCATCTGGCGGCGGGCCGCCGCCGACGTGCTCGACCAGCAGAACCGCGACTACCGCATCCTGTTCACCAGCTTCTCTGCCACCGTCATCGCTGCGGCGGTGCTTTCCGGCCTGGCGATCTCGGTGCTGCCGGAATGCGCGCTGCGGCCCGGCATGCGGGTGCTGGGCGAGGCCGACGGTTTCGGCGCCCTGCCCGATTGCCGCATCGGCATCATGCGCGGCCAGACCTCGCGGCCGGAGATCGTCGACGCGCTTGCGCGCCACATTTCGGAAAGCCTCGACAATATTTCCGTGCCGCTCGGCGAGGAGACCGGCACGTTCGATTTCGCCGCCCTCGCCTTCGCCAAGATGAAACGGACCAAGCCGAACCAGATCCTGCCGGGCTGGTGATCGCGCGATTGGGGCCGACATCGAACACGGCCGCCTTGACGGCGGCCAACAACCGTTCCCCAATCGGCCAATGAGCGACGCAACATCCGAATCAAGCACCAACGCCACCGAGTATACGGTAAGCGAGATTTCCGGCGCGCTGAAGCGCACGGTCGAGGACGTCTTCGGCAATGTACGGGTGCGCGGCGAGATTTCCGGCTATCGCGGACCGCATTCCTCCGGCCATGCCTATTTCTGCCTGAAAGACGATCGCGCGCGGCTCGATGCCGTGGTGTGGAAGACCACGATGAGCCGGCTGAAATTCCGTCCCGAGGAAGGCATGGAGGTGATCGCCACCGGCAGGCTCACCACCTATCCCGGAAAATCCAACTACCAGATCGTCATCGACAATCTCGAGCCGGCCGGTGCCGGTGCGCTGATGGCGCTGCTGGACGAGCGCAAGCGCCGGCTGCAGGCCGAAGGCCTGTTCGACGCGGCCCGCAAGCGGCGGCTGCCGTTCATGCCGCGCGTCATCGGCGTCGTCACCTCTCCGACAGGCGCCGTCATCCGCGATATCATCCAGCGCATCAAGGACCGGTTTCCGCTGCACGTGCTCGTCTGGCCGGTGCGGGTGCAGGGCGAGACGGCTGGTGTGGAAGTGACCGCTGCCGTCAACGGCTTCAACGCACTGCCGTGGGACGGCGCCATCGCGCGGCCCGATCTGTTGATCGTGGCGCGCGGCGGCGGCAGCCTGGAGGATCTGTGGGGCTTCAACGACGAAGCGCTCGCCCGCGCCGTCGCCGCTTCGGGCATTCCCGTGATTTCCGCGGTCGGCCACGAGACCGACTGGACGCTGATCGATCTGGCAGCG
The DNA here is from genome assembly GCF_040319515.1 of Mesorhizobium sp. M0909. NCBI lineage: Bacteria > Pseudomonadati > Pseudomonadota > Alphaproteobacteria > Hyphomicrobiales > Phyllobacteriaceae > Mesorhizobium > Mesorhizobium sp. M0909. The sequence goes on along the minus strand of NZ_JAMYOA010000006.1, from coordinate 71,603 downwards.
GATGTGCGGGCGCCGACGCCGACAGGCGCCGCCGAGATCGCCGTACCGGTCAAAGTCGATCTCGAAGCGATGCTTGCCGGCCTTGGCGCGCGGTTGAAGACCGCACTGTCGCGCAATTTCGAACGCAAGCGGCAGGCGGCGCGCGCAGCCGCCCGGGCGCTGCCCTCGCCCGACCAGTTGCTGGCGCTGCCGCGGCGGCGCTTCGACGAGGCGACGAGCCGGCTCGGCCGGGCGCTGTCGGTCAGCGTCGAGCGCAAGCGGGCCAGGCTTCTGGGCCAGCGTCTGACACCGGCGACCTTGTCGCGGCGCATGAACGAAGCCCGCACACTGACCCGCCGCGACCTCGCCCGAGCGCAAGCGGCGTTCTTCGCCATCGTGCGCGAGCGTCGGGCACGGTTTTCGCCCACGGCCGCCAGGCTGTCACCGGCGCCGATCGCCAGACGGCAGAAACTGCAAGGCGATGCCCTGCTGGCACTGATATGGCGGCAGGACCAGGCGATTTCGCGGCGGCTGGACCGTCTGCGTGGAAAACTGACGCAGGCCGATCGATTGCTGGCGACGCTGTCGCACAAGGCCGTGCTGGCGCGAGGGTTCGCACTGGTCAAGGATGCGGACGGCGCGGTGGTCAAGCGTTCGGCGGAGGTCGTGTCGGGAATGGCGCTTTCGCTGGAGTTCGCCGACGGCACCGCCGATGCCGTCGCCATCAGTGGCACGGCGCGGCCGAAGGCGATTGCCAAGTCGGCAGCCAAGCTCAAGGCGCCGGGCGGCCAAGGCTCGCTTTTCTGAGGAAGACCAGGGCGCTTTTCTGAGGAAGAAATGACCGATCCGCATCTTACGACGCCCTCGGGCAAACTGCGTGCACGCGCCGTCGATATCCCGTTCGAAGGCATCCCAGGCCGCTTCAATGCCATCACCGATGTGCCCGGCGTGACGGTCGGCTATACGACGCTGATCTCAGGGGATGGGGCGCTCGTTGTCGGCAAGGGTCCGGTACGCACCGGCGTGACCGCGATCCTGCCAAGGCCCAGAGACGAGTTGGCCGTCCCGGCGTTCGCCGGCGTGTTCAGCGCCAATGGCAATGGCGAACTGACCGGCTCGCATCTGATAGAGGAGCTCGGAGCGTTCAATCTTCCCATCACCATCACCAACACGCATTCCTGCGGCGTCAGCCGCGACGCAACGTTGCGCTGGATGCAGACGGTGCTGCCGCACGCGCTCGACAGCGCCTGGGCGCTGCCGGTGGCGGGCGAGACTTATGACGGCTTTCTCAACGACATCAACGGCCATCATCTAAGCTTCGAGCACGTGTTTTCCGCGCTCGACACGGCTGAAAGCGGGCCGATCGAAGAGGGCAGCGTCGGCGGCGGCACCGGCATGATCACCTTCGGCTTCAAGGCAGGGTCCGGCACATCCTCGCGCAGCATCGACTGGAACGGAGAGCGTTTCACGATCGGCTGCTTCGTCCAGTCGAATTTCGGTGCAAGGCGAAACCTCGTCATCCGTGGCATCAGGGCCGGAGCGGAACTCGCCGAACCGGCGATCCGGGACAACACGCCGCGAGCCGAAAAGAGCTCGATCATCGCGATCGTCGCTACCGATGCGCCATTCATGCCGCACCAGTTGAAACGGCTGGCGAAACGCGTGCCCCTCGGGGTCGCGCTGACCGGCGGCTATGGATACAATTCGTCCGGCGATATTTTTCTGGCGTTCAGCACGGCCAATGCCGATGCGGCGCGCGGCGCGGCCGGCAAGCTGGCCAGCGCCGGTTATATACCGGATGCCGACATCAATCCGTTTTTCGACGCCGTCGTTCAGAGCGTGGAGGAAGCAATCCTCAATGCTTTGGTCGCCAATGAAGACATGACCGGGCGCGACGGCAATTTCGTGCCGGCGTTGCCGAAAACATGGCTCGAGGAGAGATTTGGCAAAGCTGCGCGGCGATGAGACCGCGCAACCGCATCAGACAGGCAATGTTCGCCCGGCAGGTTTTGCCGGAGGCGGTCCGTCAGCCGGCAGATTTATTGGAATTCTTTTCGTCCTGATCGGCCTCGGCGGCCTCCTCGAGCCTTGAAGCAATGAGCTCCTGAATGTCGCCGACCTCTTCCTGAATGTCCTCCAGGGGTATGCCGGCTTCGGCAGCCTTGGCCGCGCATTCCCTGGCGAGGGTCTCGGCCTGCTTCTCGATTCTGGCTGGCGAGGGCTGGCAGTGGACTTTTTCGCCAATCCACCCGCGCAAGAACTCGATTGCGTGTTCACTCATACTGCTGTTTCCCTAGCGGCTATGCCGATTGGTAATCATAAACGTCGGCATCTTCGAAAAGATGCGTGCTGCCATTCGAGCCGAGTCGGCTTCGCCCGGCAAGCCGAACTTGTCCGAGGTCCACAGAGCCGAAGGGAATGGAGGGTTCAAGGAGCACGTTCTAGTTCTTGAGGACTGATTCTCTCGAGGAAACTCGTTCGACCCGCGCTATTGTTTCTATTTGCTTTTTTTCGGTTTTCAAGCCGTTTTAGATCACAATAGATGTCACAATAGCTAGCACATTTACCGCGCTCTCGCTGGCACGACGTAAAAGGCGAGCCGTCAAAGCCGCCGCTATATAGTGACAACCATTTGCAATGTCGACTCCGCTCCCGGTCCTGCTTCTTTCCGCCGCGCTTGCTGGGAGAGATGTGGTGTGACCGGCCTTGCAGTGCAAGCTGCCGAGCGCCTCATGCAAGGCATGCAGTGGCGTCTTGTGGAACCCTGAAGTGCTTGTCTCAGGGTGGCTCTCTATCGCTGGCGGTAAAGGATCATGCCGGCATGATGGAGGACGCCTTCGACGAACTCACCATCCGCGGTGAAGCCCGTATCGTCCCAGTATTCTATGTGGTTGCCCCGCACTTCGTAGCGTCCCTGATAGGCGCTCTCGCGGTCACCGCGCGCTTCGTCATAACGGCCGTTCGGCAGGAGTTCGTGCCTGATATGGCGATCCCCGGTGACCCACAGTCCGACGTAAGGATGATCTTGCTGCGTCATTGGTTCCCCCGCAAGGATTGGAGTTGAAGGAAGGGTCAGGCCGGCTGGAGTTACAGCAAGGGCAATGCCCGTAAGCACTGCGGTCAAAGTGGATCGCATCAATGCGCCGCCTTCGTCGGACGCACGACGATCTCGTTGACGTCGACATCGTCGGGCTGTTCGATTGCGTAGCGCACTGCCCTGGCGATGGCATCGGGTTGCAGGGCAATAGCGCGCCAGGTTTTCATGGCGGCGGCAGCGGCTTCGTCGGAGATCGTGTTCGCCAGCTCGCTTTCCACCACACCGGGATGAATGCAGGTTACCCGGATATCGTCACTCTCCTGGCGGAGCCCATCGGAAATCGCGCGGACAGCGTATTTCGTTGCGCAATAGACGGCAGCCATCGGCGAGACGGCCAGTGCGCCAATGGAACCGATATTGATGATATGCCCGGAGCCACGTGCCGTCATCTCAGGGAGCACCGCCGCGATGCCGTACAGAACACCCTTGACGTTGACGTCCACCATCAGCTCCCACTCGTCGACCTTCATGGCTGCCATGGCCGACAGCGGCATGACGCCCGCATTGTTGACGATGACATCGACCTGGCCCCATTCGGCCCGCGCGGCATCGGCGAATGCCGCGACGTCCGCCCTCTTGGTGACGTCGAGCGCTCGCACCCGAACCGTTCCACCAGCCGCCTCGATTTCTGCCGCAAGCGCTTCAAGGCGGTCGGTGCGCCGCGCGCCGAGCATCAGCTTTGCACCTGCCGCGCCAAGTTCGCGGGCGATGCCAGCACCGATGCCGCTGGAGGCACCGGTGATCAGAACAACTTTGTTCATGGTCATCGTAGATGATCCTTTTGGTTTTGTGATTATTTCACGATGTGAAGGGATGGCGTGCGGATGAGCTCCCGCGGCGCGCCGGCTTTATAGGGGATCACTGGGCGGTGTAGCCGCCATCGACCAGAAGCAACGCCCCGGTGATGAAGCTGGATGCTGGCGAGGCAAGAAAGGCGATGGCCTCGGCAACTTCTTGCGGCTGGCCGATCCGGCCGATTGGATGCGCGTTGCCGAAGCTGCGCAGCATCTCCCGGCCATTCTCCACCACACCTTCCATGATGTCGGTTTCGATCACGCCAGGGGCAACGGCGTTACAGCGAATGCCCATACGCCCATATTCGATCGCGATTACCTTGGTCAGCTGTGCGACAGCCGCCTTGGAGGAGGCATAGGCCGCCTGCGTCTCGAAGGCCGCGACGGCCGAGATCGATGAGACATTGACGATCGCGCCGCCACCACCGGCGGCCATCAGTTCCACAGCGGCACGTCCGGTGACGAAGCTGCCGCGCGCGTTGATCTGCAGAATGCGGTCGTAGTCGTCGACCGAGGTCTCCGTCAGACGTTTGTTGAGCGTGCGACCGGCATTGTTCACGACGATGTCAAGGCGTCCGAAGCGCTTCGCCGCGAGCTCGACCGAGCGTCGGGCCAGATCCTCGTCGGCGACGTCGCCGACCAGGGTTGCCACGTCCTCGGCTTCCAATTCGCGTACGGTGTCGCTGAGATCGCTTGCCACGATCCGGGCACCCCGCGCACGCAGCAGCTCCGCCGTGCAGCGACCGATGCCGCGTGCCGCGCCGGTCACGAGGGCGACTTTTCCATCGAGGTCCCAGGAGGAAGGGAGTGATGTCATGGGATATCTCCTTGTCGGTCGGCTTCGGCTTGGATCGGGAGGATCAAGCCTTCTTGCCGTTGCGACAGAGATAGAGCCAGGGCATTGTCGCGATAAGCCGCCCATTGTTAACCTCTAAGATAAGTGTCGCTAACCAATGGACATCGATCTCAATGCAATTGCCGTCTTCGTCACGGTGGCCGAGGAACGCAATTTTCGCGCTGCGGCGGACCGGTTGGGCGTGACGCGCTCGGCGGTCAGCCAAAGCATCCTCAGGCTTGAACAGCGTCTGGGGATCGCATTGCTGCAGCGCACGACACGCAGCGTCAACCTGACCGAAGCGGGCGAGCGCCTGTTGGCGAGCGTCGCACCGGCGATCGCCGACGTGAACGCGGCAGTCGAAGCCACTACGGAGTTTCTGGACCGCCCGCGCGGCCGCCTGCGGATCGCGGTTTCGTCTATCGCAGAGGCCTTTCTGTCAGGACCGTTGCTGGCGTCCTTTGCAGAAAGGTTTCCCGAGGTGCATCTGGATATTGTGGTCACCGACGAGGAATTCGACATCGTTGCCGAAGGCTATGATGCCGGGGTCAGGCTCGGCGAGGTGATTGAGCAGGACATGATTGCCGTGCCGGTATCGGGCGATCAGCGGCAGATGGCCGTCTGCGCCCCGCGCTATCTCGAAAAGTTCGGAGCACCCGCCCATCCGCGCGAGCTTGTGGCTCATCGCTGTATTGGCTGGCGGCCGGCGCCGGGAGTTTCGCCCTATCGGTGGGAGTTTGGCGAGGACGGGCGCGAATTCGACGTGGCGGTTGCGCCCGAGATCACGACCAACGACATGTGGCTGATGATCCGGCTGGCCGTTGCAGGCGCCGGGATCACGTTCGGCATGGCGGATACATTCCGCCCCTGGATCGACCGCGGCGAGCTTGTACCAATCCTCGACGGCTATTTCCCGCCGTTTGCTGGTTTCTATCTCTATTTCCCCAGCCGACGGAATGTCGCGCCGAAGCTGAGAGCCCTCGTGGACCACCTGCGCGGCACGCGTCAGGCGCGGGACCGTGGGTGAGGCAACCGGTCATAAGACCGCTTTAGCATTATTTTGCCGGTCAGAAGTGTGGCTGAAAGGTGATGGTACCGTTGGCTGGGATCGAACCAGCGACCTCCGGATCCACAATCCGGCGCTCTAACCATCTGAGCTACAACGGCACGTTTGCCAGAGCGGGATCGAGATGAAACGTTCGGGACCCGCTCTGTCGTTCGGCGATGCGTCCATACGGGCTATCGGAGTTTAATTCAAGGCTTTTGGCAAGGCAAAAGCTCGCTCCGGCATCGCGTCATTTTCCGCCGGACAAAGAAAAGGCCGGCGGGAGGAGGTGCCGGCCTTTTCCTGTTACGAGCCAGCGGGAGGAGGTGCTGGCTGGTTACCCCGGTGAGCAGAGGGAGGAGGTTCCACCCGCCGGGTATTCGTTTGAACGACCATATCGCACATCTATTTGTCTGACGAAATGCGACCTTTTGATGCATCGTCAAACTGTGTGCAAATATTAGGCGATCTTGATTTCTTTCACGGCCTTCTCGAAGGCGGTCTTGATCGGCTTGGATACGTCCTCGGCCGCCTTGGCAGCAACCGCCTGGAAGTCCTTGGCCTGCTCGACGGTCATTTCGACGCGCTTGCGCAGGAAAGCGGTCTGCAACTCGACGACTTCCGACAGCGACTTGGCGCCGATCAGCGCTTCGAAATGCGAGAAGCCGGCTTCGGCATTGGCGCGCAGGGCGGCGATGGTCTTGAGCGACAGGTCGCTGGAAACGGACTTAGCGGTTTCGTAGGTCGACTCCAGAGCCTTCTGGGTCTCCTCGGCGCCGGTCTTCAGCTTGGCATAGGCCTCTTTCGACTGCTCGACGCCCTTTTCGGCGAAAGCGCGGATCTGGTCGGTGGCCTTGGAAGCGTCGAAGCTCGGGAATTCAACGTTTTCGATCGTTTCAGCGGTCTTGGTCCTGGACATTTTCCATCCTTTTCAGCGGCAGCGGCTTTGACGAAAAGCCGTCTCGTTCATGTATCATGGCAATATAAAGGCAATTTTTGTGCATTGCAACATGTTTGTTGCATCGCACCATATATTATTTATTCGTGGCGTTAACCACGCGCCTAGAGATTCCATTGGTTGCACGCTATGACTTGTGGACCTTCGCGCCGTCGGCTTTTATTAACAAAGCGTTAACCGCAAATTGCCCGCTCTGTGAGGGTCGCCAAACGCATGCCGGCTGAAAACTACTCCTTCCTCGATGTCGCCGTGCTCGACGCGGTCCGCCTGCGCTTCGCCGCAGGCGACGCGATCGCTATTCTGTCGGCAGATCTCGAGCAGGTGATCTGGGCCAACGGCCCCGGCGCAGCGGTATTCGGCTATCCCGACATCGGCGCGATCATCGGCGCCTCGGCAGGTTTGCCGCTGATCGCCAGGCGCCAGATCATGGCAACCAGCGGTTTTCCGCAGATCGGCCGCGACCGTGCCATCACGGTTCGGCTGGCGACCGGCCTGACCAGCCGCGCGGTCGGCTTCCTGGCCAGCGCAGTGACCATGCCCGATGGAGAGGAAGCAATCATGCTGGCGCTGCCGGCGGCGCAGACCGGCTCGCGCAGCGCGGCCGAGATCGCCGATCGCGCCATCGGTGGTTTTACGGAAGACGGCCACTACATCGCCTTTGTCGACGCCAAGGGCAATATCGACGCCGCATCGGACGGCTTTTCGGCACTCGGCATCCGGCCTGAGACGCTGGCCGCGCTTGTCGCCGACGTGGCGAACGAGAGCGACCGCATCGTCAAGCGCCTGGTCCCGGGTGGATCCAGCTCCTATCCGGCGGGCCTTGCCCGGCTGACGGACGAGCGGCATCTGCTGGTGGTGATCGACGAGGACCGGCTCGACGGCGAGGCGCCTGATGGCGAGCGCGCCGGCGGGGAAACCGGCAGCGAAGCAGCAGCGGCACCGAGCGGTGGCGATCTTCCCCGGCCGACGGGCCAAGACAACGAGCCGCCGATCGCCAGGATGGGCGTGGCGGAGATCAACCTTGCAGCGATGGAAGGCACCTCAGCATCGGCGGAGCACGAAGCTGTCGACGCGGCTGACAATCAACACACGGTTGGCGAAACGCCGACGCAGCATGACCATTGGTACTTCAATGCCGGCGACGACGCGCAGGTCCCGCCCGGGGCAGCTGCGTCCGGCAAAGCCGAGACCAGCCCGGACGCTTCGCAGGCCGGCGCGAATACTTCGCCGGAAAGCGCCGCAAAAGCCACCAAAGCCGCCTCCCCGGCCGAACGCCGCGCTTCAGCGATCGATCGCACCGCCGCGCCCATGCGTTTCGTCTGGCGTACCGACGCGGAGGGCCGGTTCAGCGCCCTGTCGCCGGAATTTGCCGAGCTCGTCGGCAGGCCTGCCGCCGACGTGATCGGCCGCCGCTTCGAGGATGTTTCGGCCGCCTATGGCCTTGATGCTTCTGGCGAGATTGCCGGCCTGCTCGAACGGCGCGACACCTGGTCCGGCCGCTCCGTGCTGTGGCCGGTCGCCGGCACCGATCTGAAGATACCGGTCGATCTGGCGGCGCTCCCGGTTTACAGCCGCAGCCGGGTTTTCGAAGGTTTTCGCGGCTTCGGCGTCGCCAGGAGCGGCGATGCGGTGGTCGATCCGGATGCCGTCGGCATGGCCCTTGTCGCCGAGGAGAAGCCCGCCGCGAGCGTTGGGCCGGAAGCCGTCGAACCTGCCCCGGCGACACCGAAACCCGCCGATCCGTTCAGGGGCGAAGTGCCGGCGTTGACCATCGTGCCAAAGCCCGAGCGGCGCCTTGCCGACAAAGTGATCCGGCTGGCCGAGCACCGGCAGCCGGCCAACGACAAGGGCCTGTCGACGCTGGAACGCAGCGCGTTTCGCGAGATTGGCGAGCGTCTCAAGAAGGACAGCACCCCGGCCGAAGAACAGCCCAGCGCCGGAAAGCAGAAGCCGGTTGAGAAAGTCGAGGCAGCCGCCAATGCCGACGAGCCAAAGCTGAAAGGAGCCGGCCCGACGGACAAGGGTGAGATGCCGGAACCAGGTCTGGAAAGCGAGGCGGCTGCCGCCGAACCGCCCGAGGCCGATGCCGAGGACCAGAAGGACCTCGCCGGGCTCGACAGCGAGCAGCCGGATGAGGCGGTAGCAGAGGCGCAAGCCGGCGAACCCGTCACACGCCCTGTTTCCGGATCTCTGCTCGACTATGCCAACCGCGAACCCAGCGATGAAGCGCAGGAAGGCGACGAGCCCAGCACGGACCGTCGAACGATCGTCGCCGAAGCGCCGCGGGATGGCGACGACGATAGCATGACGGCCGAAGATTTCCGTGACGCCGAGGACAGCGAGGATTGGTCCGAGGACAGCGCAGCCGACGCTGCCGGCCAGTTGCCGCCCGTCGAGCGGCCGCGGGCACCACCGTTCAAACTCGACGGCTTCGTGCCGTCGGCCTTTGCCGGAGCGGACAACAAGGGGCCGGATACCTCGATCCTCGGCAAGCTGCCGGTGCCGGTGCTTATCCATTCCGGCGATCAACTGCACTATGCGAACGACGAATTCCTCGGCTTGACCGGCTATGCGACGCTCAATGCCCTGGACGAGGCGGGCGGGCTCGGCGCGCTGTTTGCCGACCCTTATGCCGACGACGGCAGTTCGGAGGGCGGCGACCGCGCATTGCGGCTGAAGACGCGCGACGGTCAGGAGTTTCCGATCGACGCGATTTTGCGCTCCGTCCCGTGGGGGAACGGCAAGGCACTGATGCTGGTCGTACGCCGTTCCGGCGACGACGAAGCAGCAGCCATTCCGCATGGCGCTGCCGACGACCAAACGCAGCCGGATGTTTCCGAGCTCAAGGCGCGCATTGCCGAAATGCGCACCATCATCGACACCGCCACCGACGGCGTCGTACTGATCGGCCGTAACGGAACGATCCGTTCAATTAGCCGTCCGGCGGAAGCGCTATTCGGCTTCGACAGCGACGAGGTGACCGGCAAGCCGTTCGTCTCGCTGTTTGCGATCGAAAGCCAGCGCGCGGCGCGTGACTATCTCGAGGGGTTGTCGGAGCCCGGCGTTGCAAGCGTGATGAACGATGGCCGCGAGGTGATCGGGCGCGAGGCGCAGGGGCGTTTCATTCCGCTGTTCATGACCATCGGCAGGCTGCCCAACGACAGCGGCTTCTGCGCGGTGGTGCGCGATATCACCCAGTGGAAGCGGGCCGAAGAGGACTTGACCCAGGCGCGCGCGGTCGCCGAGCGCGCCTCGTCGCAGAAGACCGATTTTCTGGCCCGCATCAGCCACGAGATCCGCACGCCGCTCAACGCTATCATCGGCTTTTCCGAGCTGATGGTGGACGAGAAATTCGGGCCGGTGGCCAATGACCGCTATCGCGACTATCTGCGCGACATCAACCGTTCGGGCAACCACGTGCTCGATCTGGTCAACGACCTGCTCGACATTTCGAAAATCGAGGCAGGCCAGCAGGAGATGGCCTACGAGGCGGTGTCGCTTAACGACACGCTGGCCGAAACCGTGGCGATGATGCAGCCGCAAGCCAACCGGGAACGCGTCATCATCCGCTCCAGCTTCGCCTCCCGGCTGCCGGAAGTGGTGGCCGATCTGCGCAGCGTGCGGCAGATCGCGCTCAACATCCTGTCGAACGCCGTCCGCTACACGCAGGCCGGCGGCCAGGTGATCGTGTCGACGGCCTACGAGCTCTCCGGCGATGTCGTCATGCGCGTGCGCGATACCGGCATCGGCATGAGCCCGTCCGAGATCGAGCAGGCGCTGAAGCCGTTCAAGCAGATCAATGCGCTGAAGCGCGGCCGCGGCGACGGCACCGGTCTTGGGCTGCCGCTGACCAAGGCGATGGTCGAAGCGAACCGGGCCCGGTTCACCATCAACTCGACGCCCGGCGAGGGAACCCTGGTCGAAGTCGCCTTTCCCTCGACCCGTGTGCTCGCCGGTTAGCTATGGTTGCGCAAAGAAAAAAGGCGTCCAACAGGACGCCTTGAATGATAGGATTGCTGTCACAACGGGGCTTGAGCGAATCAGATCCTCTCGGGGCTAAGAGGAACGGGATTTCTCCCTCAAGTTACGCACGACTATCGATGCCGGGCCTTAACAAATCCTTACCGGCACGCCGGAAAATTTACCAATGTGTACCACTCATGAAATCTAGGTAAATTCCGAAGAGATAATTTGTTAACGATACCGGAGACCTCAAACGGCTCCCGCCTTGCATCCCGGGTCAGTCGGCAAGCTGCGGCAGGTTGCGAAACAGCTCGAGCGCTTCGGGATTGGCGAGCGCTTCCTTGTTCTTGATGGCGCGGCCATGCACCATGTCGCGTACCGCGAGCTCGGTGATCTTGCCCGATTTGGTGCGCGGAATATCGCTGACGGCGACGATCTTGGCCGGCACGTGGCGCGGGCTCGCCCCGATGCGGATTTTCGCGCGGATGCGTTTTTCCAGCTCGGCATCGAGCTCGACGCCTGCCGTCAGCCGCACGAACAGTACGACGCGAACGTCATTGTCGAAATCCTGGCCGATGCATAGTGCTTCGAGGATTTCCGGCATCTGCTCGACCTGATTGTAGATCTCCGCCGTGCCGATCCTGACACCGCCCGGATTGAGCGTGGCGTCGGAACGGCCATGAATGATCAGGCCGCCATGGGCGGTCCATTCGGCGAAATCGCCGTGGCACCAGACATTGTCGAAACGTTCGAAATAAGCGGCTCGGTATTTCCTTCCGTCAGGGTCGTTCCAGAAGCCGAGCGGCATCGCGGGAAACGCCTTGGTGCAGACGAGCTCGCCCTTCTCCTGGCGGAGCGGGCGGCCGTCATCGTCCCAGACATCGACGGCAAGACCGAGCCCGGGCCCCTGGATCTCGCCGGTCCATACCGGTTCGATCGGCACGCCGAGCACGAAGCAGGAGACGATATCGGTGCCGCCGGAAATCGAAGCCAGATGCACGTCCTTCTTGATGCCTTCGTAGACGAAGCGGAAATCTTCCGGCGATAGCGGCGAGCCGGTCGAGGAGATGGTGCGCACGCTGGAAAGATCATGCGTGCGGATCGGCTTGAGGCCGGCCTTGCGCACGGAATCTATGAATTTGGCCGAGGTGCCGAAATACGTCATCTTCTCAGCATCGGCGAAGTCGAACAGCGTATTGCCGTCCGGGTAGAAGGGCGAGCCGTCGTAGAGCAGCAAGGTGGCACCCGACGCCAAGCCGGACACCAGCCAGTTCCACATCATCCAGCCGCAGGTGGTGAAGTAGAAGAAGCGGTCGCCGTCGAGCAGGCCGGCGTGCAGCCGTTCTTCCTTGACGTGCTGGATCAGCGTTCCGCCGGCCGAATGGACAATGCATTTGGGGATGCCGGTCGTGCCCGACGAAAACAGGATGTACAGCGGATGCGAAAACGGCAACCTCTCGCAGCTGACAGACCTGGCGGCAAAGGGTGACAGCGCCTCTTCCAGCGCGGCCGCCTTGCCGATGGTCGCCGCGACGTCGAGCGAGGTGCCGAGATAGTCGACAATGAGGACCTTGCGGACGGTGGCGAGCTTGCCCGCCACGGCCGCGACCTTGTCGGCGACTTCGATCGCCTTGCCATTGTACCAGTAGCCGTCCGGCGCGATGAATATGACCGGCTCGATCTGGCCGAACCGGTCGAGAACGCCCTGCTCACCAAAATCTGGGGAGCAGGACGACCAGACGGCGCCGATCGAGGCGGCCGCCAGCATCGCAGCAACGGTCTCCGGCATGTTGGGCATCATCGCGGCGATGCGGTCGCCCTTCTTCACCTTGAGCGACAGGAAAAGCTGCTGCAGGCGCGAGGTCAGCGCATGCAGCTCGTTCCAGGACAGCCGCCGCTCGACCTTGTCCTCGCCGCGAAAAACGATTGCGTCGCCAAGCCCGGTTTTCTTGAGGAGATTCTCGGCGAAGTTCAGCTTCGCATCAGGGAAGAAGGTCGCGCCGGGCATCTTGTCGCCATCGATCAGCACGCGTTCGCCCTTGTCGCCGACGATGCCACAAAAGTCCCAGACCAAGCTCCAGAAGGTCTCGCGGTCATCGATCGACCAGCGATGCAGGTCGGCATAGGAGGAGAAAGACTCGCCGGCCATGCTCGCCGCGGCGTTCATGAAGGCGGTCATCGGCGCCGCGTCGATCTGCTCTTGCGTCGGGATCCAGAGCGGTGCGTCGTCAGCCATCATTGTTCCTCCGCAGGCTGCATCGCTTATGCAATATCGCGATGCAGCAGAGCAAGATTTTGTTGGACCGCGCCGGTCAGGGTGTGCGCAAATGCCATCGCCGGGCCATAAAGACTTGAAATGCGTCAGCCGTCGGTTACACCCGTCGGGCGATTTTGTCGGAATGGAAGCATACAGGGCGATATGCCATCACCTTTGATCCGACGCGGAATATGGGCGATCGGCGCAGCCGTCATCGTCATCGCGCTGGTCGTCGCAGCCTTGCCGCTGATCGCCTCGACCCGCATCGTGCGCGACCGCATCGCGTGGGAAATGAGCGCCTGGAGCGGTTTCCGGGTCAACATCGACGGCGCGCCGCGCATCGAGGTCTGGCCGAATTTCCGGGCGATCCTGAGCGACGTGACGCTGTCGCAATGGACAGAGACGGATGCGCCGCCCGTGGTCGAAGCCGAACGGGTCGAGGTCGACCTTTCGGCGATGGCGGCGCTGCGTGGCGACGTGGTGTTTTCGACGGCGCGGCTGGTACGACCGACGATCCGGGTTCAGCGTACCGCGAGCGGGTTTTTCCTGCCTGCGATTCCCAGCGGCGGGCGCATTACGCGTTCGATCGATGCTGCCCGCGCGGTGATCAACACAAATCCCGCCAAGCCGGATCTCGGCAAGCTGCCAACAGATCCGTTCGGCACAGTCGAGTTCAGGGACGGCCGCGTGGTGGCTGCCATCGGCGGCAAGGACCAGGAGATATTGAGCAGCCTGAGCGGCCAGGCGAACTGGGCCGCGATGAACAGCAATGCGACGCTGTCGGCGACCGGGATATGGCGCGGCGAAAGTGTTGCCATCGACGCCGCATCGCCGAACCCGCTTGTGTTGTTTGGTGGCGGCACAGCACCGGTCACGTTTTCCTTCAAGGCGGCGCCGGCCAGTTTTTCGTTCGACGGCCGCGCAAGCATGTCGGAAAACGGCTATTTCGACGGCCAGGCAAAATTCGCCGCACCTTCGCTCCGACGTGTGCTCGAATGGTCGCAGGCCGGCATCGCGCCCGGTGCGGCAATCGGCTCGATCTCGGTTTCAAGCAAGATCACGGCGACGGCCGGGCGCGTCAAATTCGAAAACACCGCCCTGACCCTCGACAACAACCCCGGAATGGGCGCGCTGGACTTCACCTACGGCGAGGCATTGCCGGTGATCTCCGGCACACTTGCCTTCGATACGCTCGACCTCAGATCATTTCTCTCCGCCTTTGCCCCGGTGCCATCGGCCGGCGGCACCGATCCGGGCGAAATCGATACGAGCTTCGCCGACCGGATCAATCTCGATCTCAGGCTGTCGGCGGCGCATGCCACGGCCGGCGCCATCCAGCTTGCCGACGTCGCCGCCACCGCCCAGGTCAAGAACGGCCTTGCCGTCTTCGACATCTCGGATGCATCCGCCTTTGGCGGCAACGTCCAGAGCAGCGTCCGTTTCGACCGCAAGCCCGCCGGCACCGAAGTCGAGATCCGGCTGCTTGCTTCCGATATCGACGGCGGCGCTTTCGGCACCGCGGCCGGGATGACACGGCTGGTGCCGATCGGCACTGGAACCGTTTCGGTCATCCTCAAGGGGCCTGGCAGAACCTGGGACTCGATTTTCGAAAACGCCAATGGCTCGCTGTCCGCGACGTTCGGCGCTGGCGCGCTGAGCCGGCTTAACCTGCCGGCGTTCCTCAAGCACACCGAACAGGGCGGATTCTTCGCGCTGGACGACGTCTCGGACGGAACGCTGCCGATCGACGGGGCCGAGCTCAAGGCGAGTATTTCGAACGGCGTCGCGCGCATCGACAAGGCCGAGGTGAATTCCGCGCAATACAAGATCTGGCTTTCCGGCATTGCATCCTATGCCGGACGCGGGCTGGCACTGTCCGGCGGCATCGTCCGGCCGAGCCAGGCTGCCACGCAGACGAACGGCCAGGGACCCAATCAGTCGTCGTTCTTCGTCGGCGGCACGTGGAGCACGCCGTTCATCTCGCCGGTAAGCCGCGGCGTTTCGGGAGAGTAAGCAGCAGCAGCTTCAACCGCGCTGCGCGGCCTGCTCGTCGCGCTGGCGCTGCACTTCGCGGCTCTTGTTGACAAGCGAAGCGATGATCACACCGACGGCGACAACGGCGATCAGGACGGTGCAGGCGGCGTTGATTTCCGGCGTCACGCCGAGGCGAACTTGGCTGTAGATCTTCATCGGCAGTGTTGTGGCGCCGGGACCCGAGGTGAAGCTGGCAATAACCAGGTCGTCGAGCGAGAGCGTGAAGGCCAGCATCCAGCCAGAGACGATCGCCGGCATGATGACCGGCAGCGTGATCTGGAAGAAGGTCCTTACCGGCGGTGCACCGAGGTCCATCGCGGCTTCTTCCAGTGAACGATCGAAGGTGATCAGGCGCGACTGCACCACCACCGCGACGAAGCACATGGTCAGCGTGGTGTGGGCAAGCGTCACCGTCAGAAAGCCGCGGTCGAGGCCGACGGCGACGAAGAGCAGCAGCAACGACAGGCCGGTGATGACTTCGGGCATGACCAGCGGCGCAAACACCATGCCCGAAAACAGAAGCCGGCCGCGAAAGCGCGTGTAGCGTGTCAAGGTGAGCGCCGCCAGCGTGCCGAGCACGGTCGCCACGGTTGCCGAGATGACGCCGACCCGGGCCGTCACCCAGGTGGCGTCCATCAGACCCCGGTTGTGGAACAGCGAGACGTACCATTTCGTCGAGAAGCCGCCCCAGACGGTGACCAGCTTCGACTCATTGAAAGAGAACACAACGAGCAGGACGATCGGCAGGTAAAGAAAGGCAAAGCCGAGCACGATCGAAATGACGTTGAAGCGGCTCCAGGTGGCGTTCATTGGTCCTGCTCCTGAGCACGCGCCTGGGCCCGCTGGAAAATCATGATCGGCACGATCAGCAGCAGCAGCAGGATGACGGCAACGGCGGACGACACCGGCCAGTCACGGTTGGCGAAGAACTCGTTCCACAGCGTCCTGCCGATCATCAGCGTCTGCGAGCCGCCGAGCAGGTCGGGAATGACGAACTCACCGACGGCGGGAATGAACACCAGGAGGCAGCCGGCGATGACGCCGGGCAGCGATAGCGGAAAGGTGATCTTCCAGAAGGCGCTGGTCGGCGGACACCCGAGATCCTTCGCCGCCTCGATCAGCGTATGGTCCATCTTCTCCAACGACGAATAGAGCGGCAGCACCATGAACGGCAGATAGGAGTAGACGATACCGATGAAGATAGCCGTATAGGTGTTGAGGATGATCAGCGGCTGGCTGATGATGCCGCTGGCGAGCAGCAGCTGGTTGAGCAGGCCCTCGGGCTTGAGGATGCCGATCCAGGCATAGACACGGATCAGGAACGAGGTCCAGAACGGCAGGATCACCAGCATCAGCAAGGTCGGGCGGATCGTCGCCGGAGCGCGCGCCATGCCATAGGCAATGGGATAGCCGACAAGCAATGTCAGGACCGTCGAGATGGCGGCGACGACGACGCTCGTCACATAGGCGTTGAAGTAGAGCGCATCCTTCGTCAGCCACGTGTAGTTGTCGAAATTGAGCGCGCCAACCCCCGAGATGAACCCGGAAATGCCGCCGCGGAAATCGAGCACCGGAGTATAGGGCGGCATGGCGATCGCCGTCTGCGACAGCGAAATCTTGAAGACGATGATGAAGGGGACAAGAAAGAAGAACAGCAGCCAGAGATAGGGGACGATAATGACGAGACGGCTAACGAAAGCCGCGCTCAGCCTGGCCGGGGCGGATTTGCCGGCAGCATTTGCCGGAGAGCTTGTTGCGGCAGTGACAGCGGACATGATCAATCCCTACCGTGTCAGCACGACGCCGGCGTCAGGGCGGAAGGAAATCCAGGCGCGGTCGTTCCAGCTCAGCGGATCCTCGGTGAGGCGTGCCGCGTTCATGGTGCTTGCCCGCACCACCTGACCATCGTCCAGCCTGACGTGATAGACGGTCATGTCACCGAGATAGGCGATATCGTAGACCTCGCCCTGGATGGCATTGACGGCACCGGCGGGTTTCGTCGAGGACACCTTGATCTTCTCCGGCCTGATGGCGAAGGTGACGGATGCTCCGGCGGCGGCACTGCCGGCATTTTCGGTTCGGATGGTGATGCCGTTGCCGGCATCGATGCTTGCGCTGCCGGCCTCGCCAGCCGCGATCCTGCCGTCGAACATATTCACGTTGCCGACGAAGCCGGCGACGAAGCGCGAGCCCGGCGCTTCGTAGACCTCGGCCGGTGTCGCCACCTGCATCACCTCGCCCTTGTCGATGATGGCGATGCGGTCGGCCATCGTCATCGCCTCTTCCTGGTCATGGGTGACGACGACGAAGGTGAGGCCGAGATTCTGCTGCAGGTCCATCAGCTCAAACTGGGTTTCCTCGCGCAGCTTCTTGTCCAGCGCGCCAAGCGGCTCGTCGAGCAGCAAGACTTTCGGGCGCTTTGCCACCGAGCGCGCGAGCGCGACGCGCTGGCGCTGGCCGCCCGACAATTGGTGCGGTTTGCGCTTGGCGAACTGCTCGAGCTTGACCAGCTTCAGCATCTCGGCGACGCGCTTTTCGATATCGGCCTTGACCATGCCTTCCTGCTTGAGGCCGAACGCGATGTTGTTCTCGACCGTCATGTGCGGAAACAGGGCGTAGGACTGGAACATCATGTTGACCGGCCGCCGGTAGGGCGGAATGCCGCGCAGATCCTGGCCATCGAGCAGGATGCGGCCGGCGGTCGGCTCCTCGAAGCCGGCAAGCATCCTGAGCAGCGTCGATTTCCCGCAGCCTGAGGCTCCAAGCAAGGCAAAGAATTCGCGTTCGAAGATGGTCAGCGACAGGTTGTTGACCGCCGTGAACTCACCGAATTTCTTGGTGACGTTGTCGAACTGGATGTATGGCTTGGCGTTCGGATCGTTCCATGGCGCGAAATCCCTGCGGATACTGCCAAGCGATTTCATGTCCCACTCCGTCCTGCTGCTTGCCCCATGAGAAAGCGGCCCCGGCAGCCGGCTGCCGGGGCCTGGCTCAGATTGTTATTGGCCAGTGACGATCTTGGTCCAGGTGCGGGTGATGATGCGCTGGGTCTTGGGATCGTAAGGCGAAACGGTGTAGAGCTTCTGCAAGGTGGCGGCGTCTGGATAGATCGCCGGATCTTCCAGGATCGCCTTGTCGATGAACTGCTGCGAAGCCTTGTTGCCGTTGGCGTAGAGCACATAGTTCGACGATTTGGCGATCACTTCGGGCTTCATCATGTAGTTCAGGAACTCATGCGCTTCGGCGACATGCTGCGCGTCGGCCGGGATCGCCATCTGGTCGAACCACATCTGCGCACCTTCCTTCGGCACGGAGTAGCCGATCTCGACGCCCTGCTTGGCTTCGTCGGCGCGGTTGCGGGCCTGGAAGACGTCACCCGACCAGCCAACCGCCAGGCAGATGTCGCCATTGGCAAGAGCGTTGATGTATTCGGACGAGTGGAACTTGCGGATATAGGGCCGGACCTTCAGCAATGTTTCTTCGGCCTTGGCGATCTCATCGGGCGATGTGCTGTTCGGGTCGAGGCCCAGATATTTCAATGCCGCCGGTATGATGTCGGCCGGCGAATCCAGCACATAGACGCCGCAGTCCTTCAATTTGGCCAGGCTTTCGGGATTGAAGAACACGTCCCAGCTGTCGATCTTGTCGGTGCCGAGCGCTGCCTGCACCTTCTTGATGTTGTAGCCGATGCCGACGGTACCCCACATGTAGTTGATCGAATATTCGTTGCCGGGATCATATTTGGCGGTCCGTTCCATGACCGTGTCCCACATATTGGAAAGGTTCGGCAGTTTCGACTTGTCGAGCTTCTGGAACACACCCGCCTGGATCTGGCGTGCAAGGAAATTGCCGCTCGGCACGACGACATCGTAGCCGCTGCCGCCGGCGAGCAGCTTCGTTTCCAGGATCTCGTTGGAATCGAAAGTGTCGTAGACGACCTTGATGCCGGTTTCCTTGGTGAAGTCGTCGATGATCGAACTGTCGATATAGTCCGACCAGTTGAACACGTTGACGACGCGATCCTCGGCATGCGCGCCCAAGGTGAAAACTGCCAGAAACGCCGAAGTCGCCGAAAGCCAGAGCGCTTTGCGGGTCATGCTATTCTCCTTTGATGAGTGTTCCGTCGCCAGCTCGTCGCGGCGTCCGCGCGGCTGGGCATTTGCTTCAGGGTATTGGGCTTGCAGGCAGGCGACAAGCGCGAATTGCCGGCGCCATTATGGTTCGGCGACGAGGCGACAGCGAAGACTTGGCGTGGCGTTGCTGGTGTTCCGGCGCCGTCGGAAGCTTTCGCTACGGCGCGGGCAGGAAGACGACGATGTTGTCCGGCCTCGATGCGGCCGGCATGGAGACTTGGCAAGATACGCCTGTCTTGTTGTTGCCGTGATCGCAGCCTGCCCGCGCGGCCGCGACATTGTCAATGGTTCATCTCGCTTTGACGCGTGCGCTGCATCAATTAGGCGACGGCACACCGGTGACGCCCGCTCGCGCGGGCCGCGTCTGACGCTTGAATTCGAGCCCGATATGGACGAGCAGCGCGGTGACGACGACCGCACCGCCGACGATGGTGCGCGCCGACGGCACCTCGGAATGGATGAGCCAGACCCAGATCGGGCCAAGGATCGGTTCGAACGTGCCGAGCAGCGCCGCGACGGCGGCCGGAACAAGCCGGGCGCCGGTGGCGAAGAAGGCGAGGCCGAGTCCCAGATTGATCACGCCAAAGACAAAGAGAAAGCCCATATCGTGGCTCGAGACGCCGAGGGCCGACGCTTGCGATGCCGCAAAGGCGGCCGCCAGCATCGTGCCGAGGCAAGTCGCCGGGGTCATGCGCACATGGGCAAAGCGGCGCGTGATGACGGTGGCGACCGAGAACATGACGGCGATGAGCAGCGCCAGCCCGTCACCGATCGGCGATACCGCGCCATCGAGCGATTCCGACACCATGATGGCGACGCCGGCAATGACGGCGGCAATCGCCAACCAGGTCGCCACCGCCACCCGTTCGCGAAACAGCGCCCAGGCAAACAGCGCCGCCAGAAGCGGCACGCCGGCCTGCATCAACAGGATGTTGGCGACGGTGGTATAGGCAAGCGCGACGACGAAAGAGGTCGACGCCGTGGCGAAGCAGAACGCCACCGCAAGGCCGGCCAGGCCCATGCCACGAAACAGCTTCAGCGTGCCACGCCAGCCGTCGCGCCAGACCATGAAGCAGAGCAGGAAGGCAGCGGCCCAGACCGAGCGCCAGAACACCACCGTCCAGCTGTCAGTGTTGTCGATGAAGCGCGCAATTGTGCCGCCAAAGCTCCACATCAGCGCCGACAGAAATACCAGCAGGAAACCGACGCGCTCCCCTTGCGGCGACACGATCGGCGAGGCGGCAACCGGAGATGATGCGGTATCGGTCATGGGTGCGACTGTCGGCGAATTCGGAGCAGCACGACGTGCAATGGACGACAGAGACGTGCCTCATTCGCGTAACGCAAAGCAGAAGGCCGGGCGTGATCCAGTTCAATGTTCCGTTTGGCGCACTAATGAGGGCGCCTCGCCCTCGCCCGGCGATGATCCGAGGCGACCTGTCGACGATGGCTTTAGGACGTGCCCCTGTTGCCGCGGATAAAGCGCCAGAGACCGGCCAGCGGAACCAGCAGGAGCAGGCCAAACTTTTTCAGCGCGATCAGCGCCACGACCAGAAAACCTGCTTTCGCCGCCAGCTTTCCGGCAATCAGGCCACCGACGCCAATCGCCGCAACCGTATCGACGCCCGGCACGAAATCGGCGTATGTCTTGCCAGTATTGAAGTCCGCGAGGCCAAGCACTTCATCCAGGCTTTGCCTTATCTCCGGCAATTGTTCCACCGTCGCGATATAGCTCATCACGAAGACGCCCTCCCTGCCAAGGAAACGGACGTCGTAGTTGAGCGTATGGGCGGCATCGTTCCCAAATTGCAGCTCCTTGGCCCAGTGAAGGCGCTTGTGGGCCGCGTCATAAACCGGCGGCGACGCCCAGCCGATCAGCGTAATGGGCGCGTAGCCGTCCTTTACCCTCTGATCGTTGCCGGACAGAGTGTCTGACTGCATGTTGCGCAGCAGTTCATTGTAATCGATGGACGCGGCGTCACTGTCGTCGACGTAACCAATCTTTTCCCAGCGCAGCTCTATCCCCCAATTGTTATCGGCAATGGGATCATGGGAGACTGGAAAGATCATGCCGAGGGCATCGGAACCAGAGTCGGGCGGATTGCCCCAGGCTTCGGTGAGGACGGAGAGCGTGTCCTTCTTGTCCAGAAAATAGAACTTGTCCTTGAGATCGAGATGGATGCCTTCGGCAAGATTTATCGCGCCGGTCTTCGGATCGATCTTGTCCAGGAACGCCTTGCCGGCATCATTATACTGTTGATAGGACTTGAAGAAATCCGAGGACTTTTCAGCCAATGCGGGATCGGCCACCGAAAACGCGAGCGCCAAGCCAAGCCAAAAAACCGTCCTGCCCATCATTGATCCCCGACCGTTGCGCAGTTCTTTTTTTTGATACCGTACTGTCAATGCTGAATCAATATTCGGCTGAATCAATATTTTGGCTGAATCAATATTTTGGCCGGCAGCTGCGAACCAGCTTACTGGTTGCCGCCGCAGGAACAGATGAGGTTCTTCGGTCGAAGATTCAGCCGCAATATTGCTGGAGCCGAATCACTGAAAATCGAATGCCGACAGCCCCGTCACCATCTCATCGAGGCCGAGCGGGCGTGTAACGGGTGGCTCGGCGCGGGCGAGGCAGCCGATGCGCTCGCACAGCCGGCAGGCAGGGCCGACCGGCGTCGCCGTCGCCGTGGCGCTCTGTCCGGTCTTGCCTATGGCAGCTGGCCTCGGCAACGCCGCTCCATAGACGACCTCGTCGCTAAAACCGATGTCGCAGCCGAGCAGCAGCGCGGTGCGGCGCGGCCGCTCGGCAAACGAGCCCTGCGGCCCCTCGAGCGTGCGGGCAATGCAGAGAAACGCTGCGCCGTCGGGCATTTCCACCGCCTCGACCAGGATCTGGCCGGGCTGGGCGAAGGCGGCATGGACCGGCAGCCTCGGACAGCCGCCGCCGAAGCGGCTTTGCGGAAAGCCGTGGCTGCCCGCCTTGCGGAAGCGATTGCCGGCACTGTCGACCTCGAGCATGAAGAACGGCACACCTGACGCACCCGGCCGCTGCAGCGTGGCCAGCCGGTTCGCCGCCTGCTCGAAGGAAACGCCGAAGCGCGACCGCAACATGTCTATGTCGTAGCGGGTGCGGACCGCAGCGGCGTGAAAAGGCTGATAGGGCATCATCAGCGCGTGCGCGGCATAGCGGCCGAGCTCGAAACGCGCCAGCCGGCGGGCCTCGTCCGTGGTCAGCTTCAGCGCCTGGATCTCAGCGGCGACAGCGACGCTCATCCGGATCAGACAGGCCTCCATAGCCACCTCGCGCAGCTGATCGAATGGCGACAGGCGCTCGGACAGGAACAGGCGTTGCGAGTGACGGTCATAGCGACGGCGCCAGTTGGGCATGGTGGCGACCGGCAGTACCTTGACGACGATGCCGAATTCACGCCGCAGCCAAGCCTTCAACGCACTGAAAAGATCGTCGCCGGGATCGAGCACCGACGTGAATGCCTCGGCTTCCTCTTCGAGCGCGGCAAAATGATTCGGCCGGCGTTCGAAAATCTCATGCACCTCGTCGATCGGCAGCCGGGCACCGGAGAGTGCGGTGGCCTTGCCCTCGCGCGCGAGCAGCTCGTTGAGATCCGATAATCGCTTGGCCTGCTCGCGATAGGCGCGAAACAGTTTTATCACAGCGGCGGAAGCGTTGGGCGCCGCCTCGGCAAGCTCGATGAGTTCCTGGTCGCCCGGCAGTTCGCCGGCCAGCAACGGATCTGAAAACACTTCCTTCAAATCGGCGACCGATCCCCGCGCCTCGCCTTGCAGTTCGTGCGGGTCGACCTTGTAGACGGATGCCAGCCTCAGGATCAGCTGCACCGTCAGCGGCCGCTGATTGCGCTCGATGAGATTGAGATAGGACGGCGAGATGCCAAGCCCTTCGGCCATCGCCGTCTGGGTTAGCCCCTTGGCGTTGCGGATGCGACGAATGCGCGGCCCGGCGAAGATTTTATGGTCGGCCAATCGACTGCCCTTGACAGAAATTTACATCCGCCGATGGCATGGCGGCCTTTACAATCATGACAGATTTACAGCTGCCATTAGTCAAACACAACACAGGTTTTCCCTTATTTTCTGGCTAATCTAGAGGTTTACCTCGCTTGCGTCGTGCCGGCGTGTAAATGATGTCACACATGGCGCACACATTTTTCCCTCTGCGACGCCATCCGAAAACCGGCATCAAACCCGCCTGGAGTGATCAATGACCGACTTTTACAACCTTGTCCCGTCGGCGCCGCAAGGCCGCTTTGATGGCATCGAGCGGCCCTATTCGCCGGAGGAGGTGAAGCGGCTGCGCGGCTCGGTGCAGATCCGGCAGAGCCTCGCCGAAATGGGAGCAAACCGGCTGTGGCAGCTCATCCATGAAGCGGATTTCGTCAACGCGCTGGGTGCCATGTCGGGCAACCAGGCGATGCAGCAGGTGCGGGCCGGGCTGAAGGCGATCTATCTATCGGGATGGCAGGTCGCCGCAGATGCCAACACCGCTTCCGCCATGTACCCGGACCAGTCGCTCTATCCCGCCAATGCGGCGCCCGAACTGGTCAAGCGCATCAACCGCACCCTGCAGCGCGCCGACCAGATCGAGACTTGCGAAGGCAAGGGGCTGTCGGTCGACACCTGGTTCGCGCCGATCGTCGCCGATGCGGAAGCCGGCTTCGGCGGGCCGCTCAATGCCTTCGAGATCATGAAGGCATTCATCGAGGCGGGTGCGGCCGGCGTCCATTACGAGGACCAGCTGGCTTCGGAGAAGAAATGCGGCCATCTCGGCGGCAAGGTGCTGATCCCAACCGCCGCACACATCCGCAATCTCAACGCGGCGCGCCTTGCCGCCGACGTCATGGGCACGCCGACACTGGTCGTGGCGCGCACCGACGCGGAAGCGGCAAAGCTCCTGACCTCCGACATCGACGAACGCGACCGGCCCTTCGTCGATTATGGTGCCGGCCGTACGGCGGAGGGCTTCTACCATGTCAGCAACGGCATCGAGCCCTGCATCGCCCGTGCCGTCGCCTATGCGCCCTATGCGGACCTGATCTGGTGCGAGACCTCCAGGCCCGATCTGGGGCAGGCCAGGACGTTTGCCGAGGGCGTGCGCAAGCATCATCCAGGCAAGCTGCTTGCCTATAATTGCTCGCCGTCTTTCAACTGGAAGAAGAATCTCGATGACGCGACGATTGCGAAGTTCCAGAAGGAACTCGGCGCCATGGGTTACAAGTTCCAGTTCATTACGCTGGCCGGTTTCCACCAGCTCAATTTCGGCATGTTCGAGCTCGCCCGCGGCTACAAGGAGCGGCAGATGGCAGCCTATTCGGAACTGCAGGAGGCGGAATTCGCCGCGGAAGCCTATGGCTACACCGCCACCAAGCACCAGCGCGAGGTCGGCACCGGCTATTTCGACGCCGTCTCGATGGCGATCACCGGTGGCCAGTCTTCGACCACGGCCATGCATGGATCGACCGAGCACGCCCAATTCAGGCCGGCGGCGGAATAGCGGAATAGCAGACAAACAGAGGGAACGCCCAAAAGGGCATGGCAACACAACAGGCATGGCAACACAGGGAGAAGACCAATGGCATCGATAAGCCGCGTCAAGGAACGGGCCGAAGAGCAGGCCACCAGCATGAATGTCGACCAGCAGGCGACCATCCGAATGCTGGCGAACGATCTGCACAGGCTCAATCAGTCGGTAATGAAGGCGGTCGAGGCCGGCGTCTCGGTCGAACTGGTGCGCTCGGCACGGCACCATGGCGGCGACGGCAACTGGGGCGACCTGCTGATCCCGGTCATCGTCACGCAACGGAGCCACGACTGATGAATTCTACCGCACCGCGCCTTTTTTGAGCGCATGTTATCGCACCCCGCACGCCGCGGCTCTGCCTAGTCCGGCAGAGCCGCTAGTGCAACGATTTCAATGACAAGATCAGGCTGCGCAAGTGCTGCAACGCCGATAACTTCCGAGGGCGGCGGGTTGTTGTAGCTGCAGTGCTTCGGGCAGTGCTCGGCAAAGAATTCGTCCAGGACGTCCAGGCGAAAATTGGGAGAGCTCAGAACGCCGCCATCGGGAAATGGCCCCTTAACAAAGAAGGTCAGCCTGATGAGATGGTCGAGCGCAGTACCAAGCTCTTCCAGGTCTGATTTGATGTTGGTGAGAATTTCGCGCCACTGCGCGGCCGCACCGCCGACGGCGCCGCCGCCGCTTTTGCCGATCGGATCGTAGTCCTCGACGGTCGCGGTGTTTCCGGAAAGGTAGACAAACCCCTTTGCGCCGGTAACGACCGTACCCTTTCCCCACGGCATCAACCGGCCATTTTTGAATTTCTTGTGAGTCACGAGTTCCATTGTCATCTCCCGTCGATCAAAGAGACGTGCTTAGCCAACGAGGAAGGGTAGTCCGCCGAGACGATACGACAAGCTCGCGACAGACCTGCCTCGCCTTCATCCAACCTTTCGTCAACCCGGCTACGGCTGCGAGTTGGTGCGTTCGCGCTGCAAAGCTAAAGTTCACTGGAGTCTGCCCGGTTGTGGTGGCAACTTCTCCTCCGGGCGGCGGCAAAGAAAGCACTTAATTTTAATTTTAATGTTTCTTGCGATATTCTCCTGATATGCCATTTGAGCTTGACATGAGCAGTGATCTCACGCCAATTAACTCTCGAGTTTCAACCCTGCATTGAAATGTTGAACAACGGCCTGCCCCGCCATGTGCCCAGCGAATCGCGATATCGAGCCTGCAAAACAGCCGCCTTTCGTTAGCCGGGACATGGAGACACGGATGCTGCCGGATTTCTCGCGGGTGCTGGTGGTCGGAAAATCACCGATCAACCGCGTCGTGGTTTCAAAAATAGTGGAGCGGTCCGGCCTCAAACCGATCTCGGAAACTCCCGAAACCGCGGCAAAGGCCTTGTACGCGCTGATACCCGGGACTGTCGTTCTCGACGGCGGGGCGGAGAACGGGGACTGCGACGCCTTGCTGTCGGGTATCGATGCACTGCGAAGGGCGTCAGGCAGATCGCTTCCGTCAGTGATCCTGCTTTCAGTCAAGACCGGCACTCCGGAGAGCCTGGGCCTGTCGAGCGTCGTCGATGCGGTGGTCGTCAAGCCGATCACCACCGAACGGCTGCAGCCGGTGATTGACCGGCTGGTCGGGGTCGGCCGCAACTGACCGCTACGGCGACGCGCCGACCGCAGACCTGATCAATCAATCTCGCCGATACGCTCGATCAGGCCTGGCAGTTCACCGAGATTGGCTATCTGGCGAAAGCGCGGTGCTGAGACCGGCGGCTCGACATGCTCCAGCACCCAGGTCAGTTCATGCGGCACGTGGATGCCCCAACTGCCGGCTTCGATGGCCGGCACGACGTCCGATTTGAGCGAGTTGCCGACCATCATGCCCTTTTCCGGGCCATCGCCGTGGCGGCTGAAGATGCGGCTATAGGTGGCAGCGCTCTTGTCGCTGACGATTTCGACCGCATGGAACAGCGCTCCCAGTCCGGATTGCGCCAGCTTGCGTTCCTGGTCGAACAGGTCGCCCTTGGTGATCAGCACCAGGCGGTAGGCGCCGGCCAGCTTTTCCACGGTCTCGCGCGCATACGGAAGCGGCTCGATCGGATGGCTGAGCATCTCGCGGCCCGCGTCGAGAATTTCGGCTATGGTTGAGGCCGGCACCTGGCCCTCGGTGACCTCGATAGCCGTCTCGATCATCGACAGCGTAAATCCCTTGATGCCGAAGCCGTAGACCGCGAGGTTGCGCTTCTCGGCCTCTAACAACCTTGCTGAAATCCGGTCCTCCTCGGCGTGATCGGCGAGCAGTGCGGCAAAGCGCTTCTCGGTCATGCGGAAGAACTGTTCATTCTGCCACAGCGTGTCATCGGCGTCGAAGCCGATCGTCGTCAGTTTGCGGCTGTGTTGCATGCGGCCCATTAATTGCAGCGTTGCGGGAGGCCGACCCTAAACCAGGAGGCTTTTATCCGGAAGTCGTTGTGTTTCCCCGATTATCGAGGCGCATGCCAGCCGGCTCCCCTTCCCTTCCGTCGTCGGCAACGGCTATACTCCACAATCTGCAACAAATCTGGTGATTGATGCCGCCTGCAAAAAAGGAAGTCCGTCCGTCGAGCCGCGGAGGACGTGCCCGCACGCCTGCCTTCGTGAAAAACCAACGTGGCGTCAAGAACTGGAAGGAAGTCAGCGCCTGGCTGGAATGGCGCGGCATCGAAGACATCGAATGCATCACGCCCGACCAGGCCGGGGTTGCGCGCGGTAAGATGATGCCATCGAAGAAATTCACCTCCAATACCTCGCTGGCACTGCCTTCGGCGGTGTTCATGACGACGATTTCCGGCGGCTATCCGGAGGACGGCAACGGCTTCCACTATCCGGAGGACGATGGCGACCTCAAGCTGATGCCTGACCTCTCGACGCTGACCGTGGTGCCGTGGGAGGAGGACCCGACGGCGGCGGTTATCTGCGACCTCGTCCACCAGGACGGCCGCTCGGTCGAGTTCACGCCGCGCAACGTGCTGAAGCGCGTGCTCGCCGCTTATGACAGACGCGGGCTGAGACCGGTCGTGGCGCCCGAGATCGAGTTCTACCTGGTGCGCAAGAACCCCGATCCGGACTACCCGCTCACCCCGCCTGTCGGGCGCTCCGGGCGGCCGATCGGCGGCGGCGCCGGCTATTCGATCGCCGGGGTCAACGAATTCGACGAACTGATCGACGACATCTATCATTTCTCCGAAAGCCAGGGCCTGGAGATCGACACGCTGATCCACGAGGAGGGCGCCGGCCAGCTCGAAATCAATCTGCGTCACGGCGACCCGATCGAGCTCGCCGACCAGGTGTTCATGTTCAAGCGCACAATCCGCGAGGCGGCGCTGAAGCACGAAATCTACGCCACCTTCATGGCCAAGCCGATCCAGGGCCAGCCCGGTTCCGCCATGCATATCCATCAGTCGATCATCGACAAGAAGACCGGCAAGAACGTCTTTTCGGCGGAGGACGGCTCGGAGACCGACGCCTTCTTCCACTTCATCGGCGGCATGCAGAAACATGTGCCGAACGCGCTGGTGATGTTTGCGCCCTACGTCAATTCCTACCGGCGGCTGACGCAGTCGGCCTCGGCGCCGGTCAACAACAAATGGGGCTACGATAACCGGACCACGGCCTTCCGCGTGCCCCGCTCCGACCCGGCGGCGCGGCGCGTCGAAAACCGCATTCCCTCCTCTGACGCCAACCCCTATCTGGCGCTGGCGGCATCGCTCGCCTGCGGGCTGATCGGCATGACCAACAAGATCCAGGCCGAGCCGCCGGTTCTGACGACCGCCAACGAGGACCAGATCGACCTGCCGCGCAGCCTGCTCGAAGCCGTCGACCTGTTCGAGGCCGACGAGGAACTCTGCGCCCTGCTCGGCAAATCCTTCGCAGCGACCTATGCGGCGATCAAGCGAGCGGAATTCGAGACCTTCATGGAAGTGATCAGCCCGTGGGAGAGGGAGTATTTGCTGCTGAATGTGTGAGTAGTGAGTAGTCATTAGTGAGTAGTGAACGGGGCTGGATCGCACCAAGACCGTTACTGTCCGTTCCTATTCACTAACTACTACTCACCACTGACTATTTCTCTCCGCCTCTGCAAAAATCTCCGAGTCTTGGCTGCATCATGCCCTACCAATCCCCAATCTCCCCCGGCCGCTCCTGGTACGAAGACACCGCCGGGCCAAGGCCCGAATATCCGGCGCTCGACGGCGACCGGACATGCGATGTGGTGATCGTCGGCGGCGGCTTTACCGGCCTGTCGGCGGCGGCTCACCTCGCCAAGACAGGCGCGAATGTCGTGCTTATCGAAACGCATCGTTTCGGTGATGGCGCATCCGGCCGCAATGGTGGCCAGCTCGGCACCGGACAGCGGGCCTGGGCAGAGGAGCTGGAAGCGGAATACGGCTTTTCCCGCGCCAAGGCGCTGTTCGACCTGGCCGAAGAGGCCAAGGCGCATCTGCTCGACTTCGCCGCGGTGAACCAGATCGAGATCGACTATATGCCCGGCCAAATGTCGGTGGCGCACAAGAAGCGCTATGTCGACGACTACAAGGCTCATGCCGAGATCATGGCAAACCGGTTCGGTTATCCGCACATCTCATTCATGGATGCCGCGGAGACTGCCGAGCGGCTCGGCTCGACGCATTATTTCGGCGGCACCCGCGATACCGGCACCGGTCACATCCATCCGCTGAAGCTGGTGATCGGCACCGCGAAAGTCGCGACACAGGCCGGCGCAAAGCTTTTCGAGCAGACGCCGTCGACCGGCATCACCTCCGGCGGCGGCAAGGTCAATGTTGCGACGCCGAAGGGCACGATCACCGCCGCTAAATGCCTGATCGGGGTCAATGCCCATGGCGGCACGCTCGAACCCGTGAGTGCCGCGCATATCATGCCGATCGGCTCCTTCATCGGTGCAACGGTGCCGCTGGGAGCCGATTCCAAAGTGTTGCCGGGTGGCGAGGCGGTCGACGATTCGCGCTTCGTCGTGCGCTATTTCCGCAAATCGAAGGGCGGGCGGCTGCTGTTTGGCGGGCGCGAGATTTACGCGGTCAACGATCCCAAGGACATCCACATCCACATCCGCCGGCAGATCGCCGAGATCTATCCCTCATTGAAGGACGTCGAGATCACCCATGGCTGGGGCGGCTATGTCGGCATCACCGTGCCGAGAAAGCCGTTCGTGCGCGAAGTGATGCCCAATGTGATCTCGATCGGCGGTTATTCCGGCCATGGCGTCATGCTGTCGAACTTTTTCGGCAAGCTTTATGCGGAGACGGTCGCCGGCAACCGCGACCGGCTGAAGCTGATCGAGGACCTGAAAATTCCTCCCTTCCCCGGCGGCCGGCGTTTGCGCGCGCCATTGCTCTTTCTTGCGCTCAACTGGTACGCGTTGCGGGACAGGATTTAACCAGACGTTGCAGAATCCTTAACCTGGGCGCAGAATTCCCGCCAAGGGCGCAGTGATGCCACAATCGCGGGCGAAAGATGATGCTCGTGGGCAGCTGAACGGGGAATTTTGCGGGCTTGCCCGCTTTGGTTTGGGACCGATGCCGATCGAAATGCCGGCTCTCCGGCATGGGGTCGTAAGAACATCGGCCCGCAAATGGAGGTGGCAAGAGTGAGAGAGCCCTTCAGTTTCGGTGCGCCGGAACGACGGCGCCTTGCGATGCAATTCGGTTACGATATGCGGCCGACGTTCTGGCATGGGGTCCGGTCGAACGCGCATCTGGTAATCGCCGCGCTTGGCACGGCCGCACTGCTCGGCGTTGCCGCGGTGGCACTATGGCTGGCATTGCCGGCAAATGAGCGACAAGCGGCCGCAAGCCCGGAGCAGATCGTTCCGACCATCCCGGTCAAGACGACGAAGATCATGCCTGCCAAGGTCACTGCGGCGCCGCGGACGACGGGCAAGGCAGATGCGGTTTCCACAGCGGTTGCCGCTGCGGAAGCCGAGATACCAGCGCTGGCTCCCAATGATCCGCGCTGGACGGGGCCAAAGACGGCATCGGCCGCCGCCACGGCAGCATCCGACCAACTGGCAAGCCAGACCGAGCAGGCGGCCAATAAATCGTCCGCCGCGGTGGCGTTTGCTAACCCGGCAGCGAAGCCCGACGCTGCGGCACTGTTTGCCAAAGTGGCGGCTCCCGGCAGCTCGACGAAAAACACAGGGCCAGACGGTGCTCAGACCGCCGCCATCCCCACACCCAAGCCGCAACTGCCGGCGGCGCAGTCCGCGAGTGAGGACGCCGACGGTACCAAGGCAAAATCCGGAAAAGCCAATACTGCGGGTACCGGACGCATCCTGAGATCCGTCACCATGCGGATCGGCCCGAAGAAGAATGCTGCCGCCATTCTCACCGTGCCTGCCAAGACCTCGGTGCAGGTGATGAGCTGCAAGCAATGGTGCCAGATCGTCTACAACGGCAAGCGCGGCTGGGTGTACAAGAGCTACGTCAAAACCGGGGCGTAAGGCCGGCACAGCGATCGCGGGTGGCTTGCCATCAGC
Source organism: Mesorhizobium sp. M0909 (assembly GCF_040319515.1). Classification (NCBI taxonomy): domain Bacteria; kingdom Pseudomonadati; phylum Pseudomonadota; class Alphaproteobacteria; order Hyphomicrobiales; family Phyllobacteriaceae; genus Mesorhizobium; species Mesorhizobium sp. M0909. The sequence continues at coordinate 40,435 of NZ_JAMYOA010000006.1, read as the reverse complement.
CAGTCCTGCGCCTGAGGACCCGGGCGTTCAAATACAACGTCCGCCGTCGACTTCCAGCGCCACGCCAGTGATGAAAGCCGCTTCGTCCGAAGCAAGCCAAAGCGCGGCATTGGCAATGTCGAGCGGCGTCGAAAGCCGGCCGAGCGGGATCGATGCGCGGAACTTCTCGCGGATCTCGGGTGTGTCGGCGCCCATGAATTTCACAAGCATGCCGGTCTCGCCGGCAACTGGGCAGAGGCAGTTGACGCGGATGTTCTTCGGCGCGAGTTCCACTGCCATCGATTTGGTCGCGGTGATCGCCCAGCCTTTCGATGCGTTGTACCAGGTGAGGCCAGGTCGCGGCCTGATACCGGCCGTGGAGGCCGTCGTCAGGATGACGCCACCGCCTTGCCGGTCCATGACCGGCACTACGGCAAGCGCTGCGTGGTAGATCGCCTTCATGTTGACAGATGTGATCAGGTCGAAGGTCGCTTCGTCGACTTCCAGCATGTCACCGTTGCGATGGGTGTAACCGGCATTGTTGACCATGATGTCGATGCGGCCGAAGGCGCTCATTGCGGCATGGACCATGTCGTCGAATTCGGACCGCAGCGAGACGTCGGTCTGGGTCCAGATCGCCTTTTCGCCGATCTCCCCGGCAACGCGCTCCGCGCCCTTGGCGTTCAGATCGGCGACGACTACCCGCGCGCCCTCCTCGGCAAAGCGCCTGGCCATGCCCTCGCCAAAGCCCGAGGCAGCGCCGGTGATGATGGCAACTTTGTTTTGCAGGCGCATGCTTTTCTCACTCATCGTTGAAGGCGAGCGGCGACGCCTTTGGCCGGGCCATCGAAAAGATGTGCGTCCATCGCCGATTTCTCCTTTGGCTTTCGCTGCCATCCGGCACTATGCTGCACCTGCGAAGGCTCCGGAAGCATCGCTTGCCGACAAGCCTCCGGCTAGCGCCCGTGTCAAGAGCACACGCGGATGTGACGCAATGGCACTGGCAAGTTTAAATCGATTAGATTATATCAGCCGCGTTATCGCGACCGGCGTCACAGCGGACAGACCATGACCAGCCAGATCATTCCCGTCGACCCCTTCGACTTCATCATTTTCGGCGGCACCGGCGACCTGTCAGAACGTAAGCTTCTGCCGTCGCTGTACCACCGGCAGCGCGACCACCAGTTTTCCGAGCCGACGCGCATCATCGGCACATCACGTTCGAAGATGACCGACGAGGAATTCCAGTCGTTCGCCAGGCAGGCGATTGCCGATCATGTGAAGCCGGAGGATATCGACGCCACGGAACTGAAGACGTTCCTCGCGCGGCTCTCCTATATCCCGGCAGATGCAACCACAGGTGCGGGCTTCGACAGGCTGAAGAAGGCGATCGGCGACAGCGAACACATCCGCGCTTTCTATCTGGCGGTGGCGCCGGCGCTGTTCGGCGACATCTCGCACAAGCTGAAGGAGCACGGGCTGATCACGCCGAATTCGCGCATCGTGCTGGAAAAGCCGATCGGCCGCGATCTCGCTTCGGCGCGCGCGCTCAACGACCTGGTCGGCGACGACTTCCATGAAAGCCAGATTTTCCGCATCGACCACTATCTCGGCAAGGAGACGGTTCAGAATTTGATGGCGCTGCGCTTTGCCAACGCGCTCTACGAGCCGCTTTGGAATTCCGCCAATGTCGATCATGTGCAGATCACCGTGGCCGAGACGGTCGGCCTGGAAGACCGCGTCACCTATTACGACAAGGCCGGCGCATTGCGCGACATGGTGCAGAACCACATGCTGCAGCTGCTCTGCCTGGTCGCGATGGAGGCGCCGTCGTCGATGGACGCCGATGCTGTCCGTGACGAAAAGCTGAAGGTGCTGCGGGCGCTGAAGCGCATCAACGGCAACGAAGCGCCGAAGCACACGGTGCGCGGGCAATATCGTGCCGGCGCCTCGGCCGGCGGGCCGGTGAAAGGCTATGTCGAGGAACTCGGCAAGAACAGCAATACCGAGACTTTCGTTGCGCTCAAGGCCGAGATCGGCAACTGGCGCTGGGCGGGCGTGCCGTTCTACCTCCGAACCGGCAAGCGGCTTGCGACCCGCGTTTCGGAGATCGTCATCGAATTCAAGCCGATCCCGCACTCGATCTTCGGCGAGAGCGCCGGGCCGATCTCCGCCAACCAGCTGGTCATCAGGCTGCAGCCCGACGAAGGCGTCAAGCAGTTCATCATGATCAAGGATCCGGGGCCGGGCGGCATGCGGCTGCGCCAGATTCCGCTCGACATGAGTTTTGCGCAATCCTTCGACGGCCGCGCCCCCGATGCCTATGAGCGGCTGATCATGGACGTCATCCGTGGCAACCAGACGCTGTTCATGCGCCGCGACGAGGTCGAGGCGGCGTGGAAATGGATCGACCCGATCCAGGACGCCTGGGAAAGCGGCAGGCAAGAGGCGCAAGGCTACACCGCCGGCACGTGGGGCCCCTCGGCCTCGATTGCGCTGATCGAACGCGACGGGCGGACATGGCACGAGAGCAATTAGGCGGCGCCTACAACTGGCACGAATTTGCCGGACGCCAGGAGCTGGCGACAGCGCTTGCGGGCCACGTCGCCGGCCGTCTGTCAAAGGCGATCGCCGAGCGCGGCACGGCACTGCTCGCGGTCTCGGGCGGCACGACGCCGGCGAAATTCTTCGCGGCGCTTTCGACCGTTCCGATCGCCTGGGAAAAGGTGACGATAACATTGGTCGACGAGCGCTTCGTGCCGCCCTCATCGCCGCGCTCCAATGCCGGCCTGGTTGCCGCCAACCTGCTGCAGAACGCGGCCGCGGCCGCGAATTTCGTGCCGCTCTACCGCGCAGCGGCAAGTATCGAGGGCGCAGCGGTCTCCGACAGTGAGGCGCTGCAAGTGCTGCCCTGGCCACTCGACGTCGTTGTGCTCGGCATGGGAACTGATGGCCACACCGCCTCGTTCTTTCCGGATGCCGACAACCTGGCAAGATTGCTCGATCCGTCGTCGCAAAGGATCGTGCTTCCGGTTCACGCGGCAAGCGCCGGCGAGCCACGGCTGACGCTGTCATTGGCGCGGATCATCGATGCCGCCTTCATCGCGCTGCATATCGAGGGCGCGGAAAAACGCACCGCATTCGAGGCCGCGCTTGGAACTGGAACACGAAAGCCCATTCGCGCCGTGCTCGATGCCACTCAAAAGCCCGTAGAGGTTTTCTGGGCACCCTGATCTCAACTTGGCTGCAGGTCCCGGCAACAGCCGGAAGGTATTTGCGGGACCTCGCCTGAAAGGACCGACCGCCATGACCGCAAGACGCGACATCGAAGCCATCACCCAGCGCATCCGTGAGCGCTCCAAGCCCGGTCGCGAGGCCTATCTCGGCCGCATCGCCGAAGCCTCGAACCGCACGGCCAACCGGGCCGTGCTGTCCTGCGGCAACCTGGCCCACGGCTTTGCCGTCTGCAGCCCTTCCGAAAAGGTGGCGCTTGGCGGCGACCGGGTGCCGAACCTCGGTATCATCACCTCCTATAACGACATGCTGTCGGCGCATCAGCCTTTCGAGACATTTCCGGCGCTGATCAAGGACGCGGCGCGCGAGGCCGGCGGCATCGCCCAGGTGGCCGGCGGCGTGCCGGCGATGTGTGACGGCGTCACCCAGGGCCAACCCGGAATGGAGCTGTCGCTGTTCTCGCGCGACGTGATCGCCATGGCCGCGGCAATCGGCCTGTCGCACAACATGTTCGATGCCGCCGTCTATCTCGGCGTCTGCGACAAGATCGTGCCGGGGCTGGTGATCGCGGCGCTGACCTTCGGCCATCTGCCGGCGGTCTTCATCCCGGCCGGGCCGATGACGACCGGCATTCCGAACGACGAAAAAGCCAAGATCCGCCAGCTCTATGCCGAGGGCAAGGCGGGGCGGGCCGAACTGCTCGAAGCGGAATCAAAATCCTATCACGGGCCGGGAACCTGCACTTTCTACGGTACCGCCAATTCCAACCAGATGCTGATGGAGATCATGGGCCTGCACACGCCTGGCGCTTCCTTCGTCAATCCCGGCACGCCGTTGCGCGACGCGCTAACCAGGGAAGCGACGAAGCGGGCGCTGGCGATCACCGCGCTCGGCAACGCCTACACGCCAGTCGGGCGGATGATCGACGAGCGCTCGATCGTCAATGGCATCGTCGGCCTGCACGCCACCGGCGGTTCGACCAACCACACCATCCACCTGATCGCCATGGCAGCGGCGGCCGGCATCGCCGTTACCTGGCAGGACATCTCCGATATCTCGGAAGCGGTGCCGCTGCTGGCGCGGGTCTATCCGAACGGCCTTGCCGATGTGAACCATTTCCACGCCGCCGGCGGGCTCGGCTTCCTGATCCGCGAACTGCTCGACGCAGGCGTCTTGCATGAGGATGTGCAGACTGTGTGGGGCGAAGGGCTGCGCCCCTACGCGGTCGAGGCCAAGCTCGGTGCAGACGGCGGCGTCGTGCGCGAGGCCTCCCCGCGCCAAAGCGGCGACGAGAAGGTGCTGGCACCGTTCAAGAAGGCGTTCCAGCCGAGCGGCGGGCTGAAAGTGCTTTCAGGCAATCTCGGCCACGCCGTCATCAAGACATCGGCGGTCAAGCCGGAGCGGCGCATCATCGAGGCGCCGGCCAAGGTGTTCGATAGCCAGCAAGGGCTGAACGAGGCGTTCAAGGCGGGGTCGCTGACCGGCGACTTCATCGCCGTCATTCGGTTCCAGGGTCCGAAGGCCAACGGCATGCCGGAATTGCACAGGCTGACCACCGTGCTCGGCATCCTGCAGGACCGCGGCCAGCATGTGGCGCTGGTCACCGACGGCCGCATGTCGGGCGCTTCAGGCAAGGTGCCGGCGGCGATCCACGTGACGCCGGAAGCGGCGGAGGACGGGCCGATCGCCAGGATCCATGACGGCGATATCATCAGGCTCGACGCCGAGGCCGGGACTCTCGAAGTGCTGGTGCCGGCCGGCGACTTTGCCCTGCGCCGGCCCGCCGACAGCGACCTCATAGGCAATGAATTCGGCTTCGGCCGCGAGCTTTTCGCCGGGTTCCGGCAGTTGGTGGGCCGCGCCGACCATGGCGCCAGCGCCTTCGGTACAGCGTGATCTTTTTTCGGCAATAAGGAAGAGCGGCTGACGGCTGCTCTCCCCTGGATCTATTGAACCGTGAGTTCGGCTCGCGCGCCGGCCCTGACCGTGACTGTGCCTTCCTTCGAGCTGTTGTCCGATTTCTCCGAAACCACCGCGTAGTCGCCGGCCGACAGGGTGGCTTCATACTTCTGGTCATAGGCGTAGCCGACCGACTTGCGGGTTCCGTCGATGTTCTTCCTGGCCTCGAATATCTCGATCTTCGAGGCCCCTGGCGCGGTTATCGTCAGCATGCCGGCGTTCATCGCGATCTTCAGATCCTGATGGTCGCCAACCTTGACGCTGAACGGCTGCTCGGCAACCGCAAGGTCGACCGTCGCGACCAGCACATAATCGTCGGGCGGCAGATCGAACTTGCTGTCCGGACCGTAGGCATAAGTCACCTCCCGCCTGGTTCCGTCGACGCTCTTTTTCGCCTGGAGCACCTTGAAGCCGACGCCCGAACCCTCGGCCTTGTCGCCGCCGGCAGCATAATAGGCGTTGGCGACGATACGCCCGACGCCGACGATGACGTCCTTGTCGATGACCCTGCCGGCGGCAAGCGGGATCGTCTCGGTAACCATGCCCTGGCCGATCGTGACGGTCACCTTCTGGTCGCCGGCCGGCAGCACGACTTTCGTGTCGCCGTAATAGGTCGGCGGGGTGTCGACGCCGGGATAGCCGACTACGACAGCCGCGCCGCCGTCAACGTCCGCTCCTTCGCTTGGCCGCGGGTGGATGACCAGCGTGCCGGCATTCAGATTGAAGTGCGGCTTGGCGGCCTGGCCAGGCTCTATCTTGATCTTCTGTTCGGCCCTGGCCTCGCCGGCGCGTGCGACGACGATATAGTCGCCCGGCTCAAGATTGCCCTTGTAGGCGCCATATTCAGTGGTGACGGGATCGCCGCGCGTGCCGTCGGAATTTGCCTTGTAGATCTCCCAGGCATTGCCGTCGGTGACGGGATCGCCACCCTCGGCAAGCACGACGGTGGGCACGAAATTGGACTCCGCCGGCTGCGCGGGCGCCGGCTGGGGAGCAGGCTGCGGGGCGGGAGCCGGTTCAGGGGCGGGTGGCGGAGGCGCGACGGTCTCGACGAGAGCGTCCTGCAATGCGTTTTCATCCGACGCTTCGATATATTTGCCGCCGGTGTTTTCGGCGAGGCAAGCGACCTGCTTGCCCTCGGCCGCCGTCAGGCCGAAGCCGACGACATTGACGGTGAAGTCGACGCCGGCAGCCTCCAGTTCCTTGCCGAGCGCACAGGGGTCGCCGTTGCATGTCTCGATGCCATCGGTGATGAGAACGACCGTCGCCTTGCCCTCGGTGTATTTCAACGCCTCCGCCGCTTGTTTGACGGCGGCGGTCAGCGGCGTCCTGCCCTGAAATTTCAGGCTGTCGGCCGCGGCTGAGATCGCACTGGCCGAGCCGGCCTGCGGTGGCAAGATGAGTTCGATGTCGTCACAACTGGCCTTCTCGCGATGGCCATAGGCCATGAGGCCGATTTCCTCGTCGGCGGGGACCGATTGCAGTACGTTCCGTAGCGATTGACGGGCGATTTCGAGCTTGGGCTTGCCGTCGATCTGCGCCCACATCGAGCCGGAGGCATCGAGAACGATAATGACGCGATCGGCGGCGAAGCCGAACCCCGTCATCCACAGCAGCAGGGTCGCCGCCGCGGCGCTCCGCACAAATCCCACCATCGAATATTTCCCCATCAGTCGCCGCCGCTCGGCGCCGGAAAGCTATTTGACGCCGCGTCGCGACACAAGCCCGGCTGGAGCACGAAGCTGCGCCGCCGCTGTGCAAAACCCTCAATAGGTCGTGCGGCGTTCCTCGGAAGGCGGCCGGCCGAACTGCAGCCGATAGCTCTGGGCAAAATAGGAATGCGAGGTGAAGCCGGTGGCGATCGCCACGTCGAGGATCGGCATGTTGGTCTGGCGCAGCAGTTCGCGCGCCCGCTCGAGCCTAAGCCGCATATAGTAGCGCCCGGGCGTCACGCTGAGATGGCGCAGGAACAGGCGCTCGACCTGGCGCACCGACAGGCCCGCCGACTTGGCAAGCTGCACCGCCGACAGCGGCTCGTCGAGATGGTCGGCCATCAGCTCGACGATGCGGCGCAGCTTCTCCGACTTGCCGGTCAGGTCGCGCTCCGGGCCGACGCGCTGGCGGTCACCGGCCGAGCGGATGCGCTCATGCTGGAACTGGTTGGCGACGCCATTGGCGAGGCTCGAGCCGAAATCACCGCGCACGATCTCCAGCATCAGGTCGATCGAGGTGGTGCCGCCGGCGCAAGTGTAGCGCTTGCGGTCGATCTCGAAGACGTTGCCGGTGCAGTTGATATCCGGGAAACGCTCGAGGAAACCGGCGCGGTTTTCCCAATGGATGGTGCAGCGATAGCCATCGAGCTGGCCTGCCTCGGCAAGCAGATAGGAGCCGACCGAAAGCGCGCCGAGCGCATTACCGCGCCGGCCCCAGCTGCGCAGCGCCGCCAGCACCTTGCTCTTGCCGGGAAATTCCGTCGTCAGCCCGACCGAGACGAACAGGATATCGACCGGCGGCAGATCGGCGACGGCGTAGTCGATCTTGAGTGGCAGGCCGTTGGACGCCATGACGGCATCGCCGTCGGCCGACACCGTCGTCCAGCCATAGAAATCGCGGCCGAGCAGCCGGTTCGCCGACCGGAACGTGTCGATTGCCGCGGCCAGCGAGAACATGGAGAACTTGTCGACCAGCAGAAACCCGAACTGTCGGCCGCCCTGAACGGGATCATTGGTGACCGGCCGTTCTAAGGGAACAGTGAGGTTCGGCAAGGACGCTGCTTTCTGGTCAGAAGGAAGGCCGTTTCAACCCGGCCGCGAGATAGGCGGAAGCTAGCGTGTTGGCCATCAGCATGGCAATGGTCATCGGTCCGACGCCGCCAGGCACCGGCGTGATGGCGCCGGCCGTCTTCGCCGCCTCGGCATAGGCGACGTCGCCGACGAGACGGGTCTTGCCTTCACCCTTTTCAGGTGCGGCGATGCGGTTGATGCCGACATCGATGACGGTAGCGCCAGGCTTGACCCAGTCGCCGCGGACCATTTCAGGCCGGCCGACGGCTGCAACCAGAATATCGGCGGTGCGGGCAAGCGCCGGCAGGTCCCTGGTGCGGCTGTGTGCGATAGTGACGGTGCAGTTGGCGGCAAGCAGAAGATTGGCCATCGGTTTGCCCACGATGTTCGAACGCCCGACGACGACCGCATTGAGGCCGGACAGGTCCTTGCCACGCACCCGTTCGATCAGCAGCATCGAGCCGGCCGGCGTGCAAGGCACGAAGGCGGTCTCAAGCTCGCCGGTGCCGAGCTTGCCGACATTGATGAAGTGGAAGCCGTCGACATCCTTCTCCGGCGCGATGGTCTGGATGATCTTGCCGGCGTCGATATGGCCGGGAAGCGGAAGCTGCACCAGGATGCCGTTGATGGCCGGATCGGCATTGAGCTGGCCGATGATCTTCAAAAGGTCCGGCTCGGAGGTTTCGGCCGGCAGCGTGTGCTGAACCGAATGGAAGCCGCATTCCTTGGCGGTACGGGATTTGGATGCGACATAGACCTGGCTCGCCGGATCCTCGCCGACGATGACCACCGCGAGACCGGGCTGCTGCCCACCTTTTTCCGCTAGTTCGGCGGTCAGTGTCTTGACCCGCCGCACCACGTCTTCGGCGACGCTTTTTCCGTCAATCAACTCGGCCATGAACCACCCTCGACGCCTATTGCTAAGCCTGCCGCATCCATGCGGCGTGCTCCAGATATGTTTTTGTGCAGGTCGTTGCCCAGAACCATGCGCGGGCGGGCGGACATGCAGCGCGGCATTTTCACGAAAATCGAGCCGGGCAATCCCGTCAATGCGCCGTCCCATGCCGTTAACTCGAAACCGGCATGTTTTATTCGACGCTCAGAAATAGCGGCGATGCGTGCGGTTTTCGGTGAGCTCGCGAACCGCCTCGCGGAATTCGCGCAGGCTGGCGCGGATTTCCTCGATCTGGCTTTGCTGATCGGCGGCTTCCGAGGCCTGAATTGCGTCCCTCGACCAGGCCTGAGTATGTGCCGAATGCGGCGGCGTGGATTGCTGCGGATACGGTGCCCGACCGGCATAGAGCGGCTGCGGGTAGAAGGCAGGCGACATGGCTGCGCTTGAGTTTGTCGCGGTGGAAGTTTCACCGGATGCCCTCTCCGCCGGCGCTCTGCCGGGCATGAGCCGGCCCAGCGCCGACAACACGGCACCGATCAGACCCGGCCGTTTGGTGCGCGCGACCTCGAGCAGAGCGGTAGGCGGCGCTGCCGGGTATGCGGCGCGATCAGCGGAACCGGAATCGGAGCCGCCAAGGGAGCCAGCGGGGTCGAAAAACCGATCGGAAGCTGTAGCCTCTTCCATCAGCATGGTGCCGGCCTTTGGCGCATCAGGATGGGGCTGGCCTATGCCTGCGGCTGCCAACAGGATCGGGCTGGCACGCGCTTCGCGGCGCGAGCGGGCCAGACGATGGCGTGTGGCGGCATCCTCGCGCCATGACGGGGCTGTACGGTCCTCCAGGGAAACCAGCGCTGCTTCGTCTTCGTCGCGTGCTGCCTCGAGGAACGACAGCAGGGACTGCTCGTTCCTCCAGTGTTCATGATTATTCCTATAAGCCATGGTTTCTGGAGCTTCCCCCCTCGGGCTGGGACGTAGCGACCGCCACTGGTTAAGCGATGCTAAACAGGCATAGGAAATAAAAGGTTAATTGGTCGCCGCGCCCTTGCGCGACTACATGCGCATCCCAACCGCAAGGTCCGGGTTTCCGCCTGATCACGGTCCCAACGGGGCTTCCCCGCCCTGCCGCGAACGGCTATTGGAAGCCATCTCTATGGGAGGCTTTCGATGACGATCAGGCTTGTTCTCGCCGGTTGCGGCAATATGGGTTCTGCCATGCTCTCGGGCTGGCTGAAAGCCGGCAAGCTCGCTCCGGCTGCGGTGTTCGTGGTCGAGCCCAATGCCGAGTTGCGCAAGCGTGCCGAAGCACTGGGCTGCGCTGCTGCCGCGGACGCCGGCGCCATCCCGGCGGACGCCGTGCCGGCCCTCGTCGTCATAGCGGTCAAGCCGCAGGTGATCCGCGACGTCACCGCTGGCTACATCCGCTTCAACGATGGCCGAACCACTTTCCTCAGCATCGCCGCCGGGACGCCGGTCGCTACGTTCGAAGGCATTCTCGGCGATCGCGCGCCGATCCTGCGCTGCATGCCCAACACGCCGGCGGCAATCGGCAAGGGCATGATGGTGGTGTTTTCCAACAGGCTGGTCTCTGACGACACCAAGCGTTTCGTCGCCGACCTGCTCTCGGCGAGCGGGCAAGTGGCCGACATCGACGACGAGGGTCTGATGGATGCAGTGACAGCAGTCTCCGGGTCGGGGCCGGCCTATATCTTCCATTTCATCGAAGCGCTGACGGTGGCCGCCGAGAAGACCGGCCTGCCTGGCAAGGTCGCAAAGCTCCTGGCCATGCAGACGGTCTACGGCGCCGCATCGCTGGCCGCCGAAAGCGGCGAGGAGCCCGGCGTGCTTAGACAGCAGGTGACCAGCCCCAACGGCACCACGGCTGCCGCCCTTGCCGTGCTGATGGGCGAGGACCGTCTGACGCGCCTGCTCACCGAGGCGGTGGAAGCGGCGCGGCTGCGATCGATCGAGCTGGGGAAGTAACAGCCGATTGCGGATTACGGGAGATCGGTATGCGAAAAGTCGTTGCCCTTGTAGAGCAGTGCGGAGCCATGACTTTTTGCACAAGCATAAGAAAGGCAGTCGGCTAAGTTAAGCTGGGTGGGATGTCCGCGCCCTTTTCCGTAGTCTGAAAATGCATGGATTGCGAGCTTGGCATCGTTGGCGTCGATAGGCACAATTTCGATTTCAGCCTCGCGAAGAAACGCCTCTATCGCATCTCCGGCGACAACCGGCGGCACGGCAAGCATCGTCGAAAGCCGCATCGCCGCTTCAAGCACCACCAACGCCGAAGTTATTCTTGCGGGCGCTGCCTCGATGCGGTTGCTCCACTCGCCGGCATCCTCTTCGCCTGAAAGAATCGCGACAACCACGGAGGTGTCGACGAACATCAGGAATGGCCCCACATCTCATCGATCTCATCCTTCGTCATAGCCCGACCATCTTGGCCTGCCTTGGCCTTGAAGTCGTTGGCAATGGCAGCAAGCCGCTCGGCCAAGGGAATGCGTCCGCTCTCCCTCTTCAACTCGGATTCAAGCGCTTCGATGACCGCTTCCGTCATCGAAATCTTGCGTTTGGCAGCAAGCTCTCGCGCCAGTTCGCGTGCGCGCGGATCCCTGATCTGAAGATTCATGTAATCGCCTCCGCCTTCATCGTCACTACAATATAGAGAATTCGTCATGACAACGCCAGTGCTCGGCCGGAGACCATTGCGACGGCTCACCGGTCGAGAGCCTTACGCCCCATACAGCATCTCGTCCTGCAGCCGGCGCAAGGCGAACAGCCTGGTCGTCGGGTCGGGCGCGGCATTGTCGGCGGTGAGCAATTCGCCTTTCCGCACCTGTTTCAGCACCTTGCCGCCTTCGAGCAGGCCGACGGGCACGGCGCGATGGGCGCGGGCTTCTTCGACGGTCATGGTCCAGGAGCGGTAGCAGGTCTCGCCGATCGCATCGAACGTCTCGCCCGTCGCCAGATCGCGCTTGGCCACGGCGCAGACCTCGGCCACCGGCCGTGGCAGCGGCACCATGTCGGGCTTGCCATAAAGCGCGATGCGAGCGGCCGTCAGCGGCACTTCCAGCGAGGTCAGATGGTAGGGCCTGAAGAAGCTGTAATAGGGGCCGTGGCCGATATGCAGATCGTCCATGCGCTCTATAATGCGCGGATGCGTCGCCTCGACGATTACGAAGACGCCGGGCGCCACGCCCTTGCCGACGGTGTAGTCGACGACGCCCTTCTTCGACAGGATGCCGCCCTGCTCGCGCGGGATCAGCACCTTGACCAGCTCGTCGCGATCGGCCTTGGGGCCGTGCATGCCGGGAACGTCGGGCACCAGCCCGGTGGCGTTGGCAATGGCGCACATCTCGACCATGGTTTTCGAGCCGTCGACGAACTCGACCAGCATGCGCGGATTCATGTTGCGGCGTAGCGCTTCCTCGCGATAGTCGTCGGGAACGGCGTCGTGGTTGAGCGGGTTGTTCTTGCCCTTGCCGGCGGAGACGATGGTGTAGCCGAGCGCCGAGGCGAACTCGATCAGCTCCATGCAGCTCGACGGCTCGTCGCCGGCGCCGACCGAATAGACGACGCCGAGCCGGTCGGCCTGCTGCTTCAGATAGCAGCCGATGGTGACGTCGGCCTCGACATTCATCATCACCAGATGCTTGCCGTGCTGCATCGCCATCAGGTCGAAATCGGCGGCGACGCCGGGCTTGCCGGTAGCATCGATGACGACATCGATAAGCGGATTGGTGACCAGCATTTCGTTCGAGGTGATGGCGATCTTGCCGCTTTCGATCACCTGGCTGAGCTTCGACGGCGTATCGGCCTCCCGTGCCATCGCCTCGTCGCCATAGGCGATGCGGATGGCATCACGCGCCGTATGCGGGCGGCGCGTCGAGATCGCGCAAACCGAAATGCCCGGCATCAGCATGCCTTGCGTCACCAGGTCGGTTCCCATCTCGCCGGAACCGATGACGCCGATGCGCACCGGGCGGCCTTGTGCGGCGCGCTTGGCAAGATCGCGGGCAAGCCCAGTCAAGGCGACATTGGTCATGCGAGAGCGTCCACTGCTTTAAGTCTTTGTTTTGTGCATGTCGCTGTCCCAAAACCGCGGCACACTTGGGCAACATGCATCAGGATGCGGGAATAGCAGGGAACGGTAACGGTTTGCCAACGAAACCGGCCGCCGGCGGTGTTTTCTTGCGCTTGGCCCCAAAATCGGATTGCTTTCTGTGAAGACAATGCACCCGGCCAAAGTGTTACCGACGGTCCTGTGGGCCTAACGTCCGCGTTCTCAGATCTTAGAAAATGCCTCTCAGGGCACAACCGGCGAACGGGTGCAGCAGAACCGCTAAGCGCCGTTTGAATGGATCACAGCCAAGAAATGGACGGAAATTCTTAGTCATTCCTTTATGCATCCCGGCTTAAATGAGGAATGGACTGGCGTGCCCGTATCTTCAGGCGTTTTTTCTGCATGCGACGAACCGGCAAGAGTGGCAACGTTGCCACTATTTTTGCCCTGTCGTTGCCGATCGTCGTCGGCGGCGCGGGTCTCGGCGTTGAGACTTCCTACTGGTATTACAGCGGCCTGAAGCTACAAGCGGTGGCGGATGCGGCAGCCTATGCTGGAGCTTTGGAAAAGGTTTCAGGATCCGACAAACCAACGATAGTCTCCGCCGCGACATTGTCTGCGACAACGAATGGCTGGGACCCGTCGACAGGCACAATCGAAATCTTCACGCCCCCGTCCTCCGGCCCGAATGTGGCCCAAAAGGCTGTCGAGGTCATCGTTCATCAGACCCTCGATCGGTTTTTTACATCGATATTCACGCAAAATGCGGTCGGCGCACAGGCAAGGGCGGTGGCTCTTATCACCGACGCCTCAAAGGCCTGCGCTCTAGCTCTCAATCATTCCGCTCCGAAAGCGGCGCTCTTTTCCGGCAGTTCGAATCTCAAACTGAACGGCTGCGTCGTGATGTCGAATTCGATAGCCGCGGACGCCATCAAGCTTCAGGGATCGGCAAGCCTTCAGGTCGATTGCCTGGTATCGGCAGGCGGTGTTTCGTTGAGCAACCCCGTGACGACCGTGTGCGCCAGGCCGATAACCCAGGCGTTGCCCGCTGCCGATCCTTTTGCCGACTTGCCGGCGCCACCGGCCACGAACCCCTGTCGAAACAGCAATCAGTCGGTGTTGCAACCTGGAACATACTGCAGGGGGCTCAGCTTGAGCGGCAATGTAACGCTTTCGCCCGGGATATACGTCATTCAAGGCGGTGATTTCAAAGCGAACTCGAACGCGAATATTTCCGGCGACGGAGTCATCATTTATCTGGCCGGCAGCTCCGGCGTCAGCATGAACGGCACGGCCACCGTCAAGCTCAGCGCACCAACGTCGGGCACCTATTCGGGGGTGCTGTTTTACGGCGACAAAGCCAACCTGACTGGATCGAACACGGTTAATGGGACCGCAGATTCGCTTTTGACCGGCGCTTTGTATTTTCCAACGCAAGACGTTAATTATCTCGGCAATTTCTCGGGCAAAGGCGGTTGCACTCAGGTCATCGCCAGTACCGTGCAGTGGTCCGGCAACGCGAACGTCAATCAGGACTGCACGAGCCTTGGAATGCGAGACATTCCGGCCACGCAATCCATAAAGCTTGTCGAGTAATCTTCGTGACAGGGTCAGCAGTCCGGATGTTCCGTAGCGATTCGGGTGCTGCCGCGGTAGAGTTTGCGCTGATTGTGCCGATCCTTTGCCTGGTACTCCTTGGCATCATTGACGGCTGGTCTTTTGTGTCGAACGCGTTGTCGATGCGTGCAGGCGTCAAAACGGCGGCGAATCTCGTGATGCAAGGAGCAGCCGAGGATGCGACTATCCAAGCTGTCGCTCTTTCAGGCTGGGAAAACCATCCCGGCGACGCGCAGGTGACGCTGAGCCGGAAATATATGTGCGGGACCACCGTGGTCGACCCATCTGTCCTGTGCGACAGTTTGAAAGCTCCCGCGGTTTTCGTCGAAATCCAAGCGACAGCCACCTGGTCACCGCCCTTCAGTTTCGGCGCGTTTTCGCTCTCGCGCGAGCTCACTCACCAACAGGTGATCCGTGTTCGCTAAAGCGAGGGCCTTCATACGGGGAGCATCAGGCGGAGCTGCGTTGGAGTTCGCGCTGATCGCCCCTGTTCTGATAATGGTCTTGATCGGCGTCTTCGCATTCGGTTGGGCCTTGAATGCCATGTCCAGCGTTCGGTATACGCTGGAAACGTCCGCGCGTGCGCTGCAGATGAAGAACTCGCTGACGCAGGCCGAGATAGAAGCCATAGCCACGGCAAAATTGCTGACTTTGGGATTGAAAGACGTAGACGTAACAATAGCAATCGACGCCCCCAACGGCGGCTTTCGAATGGCACATCTCACGGCCAGGTATGCTTTCGTTATCGAGTTCCCGTACTTCGATCGGTATCCGATAAATTATGGGACGACTGTCGCAGTTCCATTGGTTGGATCATGAGCGCGTCCAATTTCCTTAGGCAATAAGGGTGAGCGGCTCAACGAAAGCGGCTGCGTCGGTTTCTCGCGGGCTACCGCAATTCGGCCAGCAACACCTGCGCCTCGGCGAGGTTTTTTCAGAGCCGGCGGCCAGGTTGTCCACTACCCCTCGCCCACTTCTATCTCGCCGCTACTTGTTTAATGACAATTATGCGAGGCCCACATGTGGAACTTGGCGACAGAGGGCTGGGTACTCCTCAGGCAAAGCATCCTCGGCTTCGTCAACGACAATGCGCTGAGCCATGGGGCGGCGATAGCGTTTTATGCCACGACTTCGCTTGCGCCGATCCTGCTCATCGTTGTCGCTATCGCCGGCATGGCCTTCGGGCACGAGGCGGCGCAACTCGCCCTTTCGGCACAGATCGCCGGCCTGATGGGGCCGCAAAGTGCCGAGCTGCTGCAGGCGACGATCGAGAACGCCTCGCAGAAGGAAGCGGGAACCCTTGCCAGCATTCTGGGGCTGGTCACGCTGTTCGTCGCCGCATCCGGCGTGTTCGGCGAAATGCAGCTGGCGCTGAACGAAATCTGGAAAGTCAAACCGAGCGGGGCAACGATCTCGCGGCTGGTTCGGGCACGCATTGCAAGCCTGGGCCTGGTCGCCGCGCTTGGTTTCCTGCTCCTGGTGTCGCTGGTCGTAAGCGCTGCAATTTCGGCGCTCGGAGAGGTCATCAACGCCTATCTGCCGTTCGGCACCATCATCCTGAGCGCCATCAACGGGATCGTCTCGTTTGCCCTGATCACGCTGCTGTTTGCCGCGATCTACAAGGTGCTGCCCGACCGCAGCCTGCAATGGCGCGATGTCGGCCTGGGCGCCGTGGTCACCGGGTTTCTGTTCACCATCGGCAAGTCGCTGATTGGCTGGTATATCGGAACCAGCGCCATCTCATCGTCATACGGCGCGGCCGGCGCCCTGCTCGTCGTGCTGTTATGGGTCTATTATTCGGCGGAGATATTTCTGCTGGGCGCAGAATTCACGCGAGCCTATTCGGTCCGACACGGCAGCCGGACCGATTTGAAGAACAAGGTGGAATTGCATGGCAAATGAGTTCACGCCGAAATTCCACCTCGCCGGCAAGGTGGTGCTGGTCACCGGCGCCTCGCGCGGCAGCGGCCGCGCCAGGACAACCGCACTGGGTGAAACCTGGTTGTCCGGCTTCCTCATTCATCGCCGGCGAGCCAACGGACCATGTTCGCCATCAGTCTTCCGTAGAACGGCCATGCGAGGAAATCCTGCGAGAGCCAATGCGGGCCGATATCGGTTGCCCAGGCAATCGTGCGGCCGCGGCTGTAGCTGCCGACGGCAAGGAGCGGCCAGTCGGTGCCGCGATAGTGGCAGGTCGCCAGAAGCCGGGACGAACCGTCGCGCCTGAATTCCAGCTTGTTCATGCCGAGGATCGGCGGCAACGGCCCCTCCACCCCGGAAAAAATCGGATGTGACGACTGCAGGATGGAGGTCTGCAGGCCTTGCGGCACCTCCATGCCGTCGCAGTAGGGTAGGCAACGGACCGGCAGAACGTCCTCGACCGAGGTGTCGTGGAAACGCGCCGTCCCGAACATGCCCTGAAAGCCCATATAGCCGCCGGCCAGCATCAGCCCGCCGCCAGCTTCGACATAGGCCTTGAGCACATCGAGGCGGTTGACGCCGACACGCCCGGCGCGGGCATCCGGCGTGAGCAGCAATGTCAGGGCGCCGACGTCGGAGATCACCACCGCCTGATATTGGGCGAGCCCATCGAGGTCATAAGGAAACTCCGCGCTGCAACGCTCGCCGCCGATCTGCGTGACGGCGATGCCTTCAGTGGCCAGCGCGGCATTGAAGGCCGTCGCGCCATTTGTCGAGGCCGCAGTTGTAAGCACGTCGCTGCCGATGGCAACCGACGTCGTCGCTGCAAAGGTTTCGCCTGCAAGCAAGATCTTCATTGCCGCCCCGCACTGTTTTCATTCAAGAGGTTTTTAGGAAGGGCGCCGGATCGACCGGCGCCCCTCTGGAGCTTGGCTCCATAGAATCAGAACTTGAACTCGGCCAAATTTTCGGGGGTCACGATCTTGGCCGGACCAAGGATCAGTTCGCCGCCGGCGCCAATCGTATATTCGCCGAGCCTGCCTGCCGTGAACTTCTCACCCTCCTTGCCGGTGATCTTGCACTGCGCAAGCGCCTGGGCTGTCTGATAGGTAAGATAGCCAAGATCGGTGACGTTCCACCAGATATCCTGAGCCGCCCCGTCCTTGATGTATTTCGAGATCAGAGTGGCCGGCGCGAGGCCGGTCAGCTTGACCTTGCCGATCATGCCCGCTTCCTCGAGTGCACGCGCGGCCGCCGGAAGGCCAATGCCTGCCGGGACGATGATCACCTTGAGATCGGGAAACGCCTGGACCAGCGCCAATGCCTGCTGCTGGTTGATCTGTTCGCTTTCTTCACCATAGGCCACCTGCACCAGCTTCATCTTGGAGAATTTCGGCTCGGCCGCCATCCTCGCCTTCATGAAGTCGATCCAGGCGTTCTGGTTGGTCGCCGTCGGCGTCGACGACAGGATCGCGAATTCGCCTTCACCGCCGCTGAGGGCGAATGCACTTTCCAGCATCATTTCTGCCAGACTGTCGCCCTTGACCTGATTGACAAACACCGCGCGGGCATCGGCAGCCACATCGGAGTCGTACGAAATCACCCTGACGCCCTGCTGAACGGCCCGCTTCAGCGCAGGCGCGACCGCATTGGCGTCGTTACCTGCAATTGCGATGACCCCGACCTTCTGCGAGACGAGGCTGTTGATGAATTCGATCTGCGCCTCGGCAGTCGCCTGCGACGGGGCGACCTGGGTGGCGGTGCCGCCAATTTCCTTGGCCGCCTCTTGTGCGCCTCCGAAGGCCACTTTGAAGTAGGGATCTGTGTCGAGCTTGGGCAGGAAACCGACCGTTACGGGTTCCTTGGCGCATTCCTGGCTGAAGGCCAGCGACGTTGGCGCAAGCAGAACCGCGGATGCGAGCAGGGCTAATCTAAACGCTTTCATTGTGACTCCTCCGTCAAAATTCGGGCTTGAAGGAAGGGGCCCGAGATCACCCCTTTGTCTCGCGCATTGCGCGGGATCTGCTGAGCATCTCCTGTGTGGAGCGCCAGTAATTGCCGACCAGCAGCGAACCGATCAGAAGCAGGCCGATGATCATGCCCTGGGCGTCGCCACCGATCTGGTTCAGCGCCAGCACGTTGCGGATGATGGCGATGAGGACCAGTGCCAGCATGACGCCGGTCAGGCGGCCCTTGCCGCCAAAGACGCTGACGCCGCCGAGCAGCACGATGGTGATGACGTCGAGTTCCATGCCGAGCGCATTGTTGGCGCGGGCGTTGGAGAGGCGCGCGGTATAGACGATGCCGGCTATGGCGGCGATGACGCCCGAGACGACGAACAGGTTCAGCACCATCCGCCGCGTGTTTATGCCCGAATAGCGCGCCACTTCGGGGCTGCCGCCGAGCGCGTAGATGCGCTTGCCGGTCGGCGTCTTCTGCAGCACGACCGCAAACACCGGCGCCAGCACCAGGAAGGGCACGATGGTCCACGGTATCTCGGTGCCAGGCAGGTTGTTGATGCCGAAATCGACGACCGCGGGCGGCAGGATGTTGACCGAGCCGGTGCCGAGCAGGATGTAGCCAATGCCTCGATAGAGCGCCATGGTGCCGAGCGTCACAACCAACGACTGCAGTCCAAGGCCCGAGACCAGATAGCCGTTGAAGGCGCCGAGCAGGCCGCCGCCGACGAGCGTCAGCGGGATTGCGGCAAGCGTCGGCACACCGGCCTGGACCAGCAAGCCAAAGACGACGGATGTCAGCGCCAGCACCGAGGCGATCGACAGGTCGATCTCGCGGGTGATGATGAGCAGCGTCATCGGCAGGATCAGCAATGCCTTTTCCGAGGCGCTGGCGGCCAGTTGCGAGAGATTGAAGCCGGAAACGAAATTCGGCACGAAGATCGCGGCATAGAGGAAGATGGCTACACAGGAGGTCGCCAGCAGCAGATCCCAGAAGTCGATCGAACGGACGAACTTTTTCACCGCGCCCTCGCCTGTCTTGCCTGCTCGGCGCGCCGTACGATGAAGGTGTCGATGCCGATGGCGACCAGGATCACCAGGCCGTAGACGCCCTGCAGCCACAGCGGATCGACGCGCACCAGCGTCAGCCCGTTCTTGATGACCAGCAGCGTGAGGGCTCCGAGGATGATACCGAGCAGCGTGCCCGAGCCACCGCGGATGGCGACGCCGCCGACCACTGCCGACGCGATCACCGTGAGTTCGAAGCCGAGCGCAACGCGGGCGTCGATAGTCGCATAGCGCGATGCCCACAGCGCGCCGCACAGGCCGCCGAGCAGGCCGGCCATGCCAAAGGCCAGCAGAATGCGCCGGTCGACGGGGATGCCGATCAGACGCGCGCCGTCGGGATTGGAGCCGGCGGCGAACAGTTCGCGCCCGAAGGCGGTGCGATAGAGCAGCACGTAGCCCAGGCAGAGGATGACGATTGCGATGACGACGATCAGCGGCACGCCGGCGATCTTCAGGCCGGTCATGTCGAGCCAGGCTTGCGTGACTTCGTCGGCGCTGATCTGGTCGCCGGCTGCCCAGATCGAGTTGAAGCCGCGGAAGATTGACATCGAGGCCAGCGTGACGACGATCGCCGGGATCTTTCCCCTGGTGACGACGAGGCCGTTGATCAGGCCGGCGACGCCACCGACGGCGCATGCGGTCATCAGCCCGATGCCGATGTCGAGCCCTGGATAGGCCTGGACCATGCTGGCCGCCATGTAGGCCGACAGGCCAATCACCGCGGCGATCGAAAGGTCGATGTTGCGGGTGATCAGCACCAGCATCTGCGCGAGTGCTGCAACCACGAGCAGTGCGGCATCCATCGACACGGCGGTCAGGTTTGCAGCGCTCACCATGCGCGGGTTGATGATGGTGACCGGGATCGCGACCGCCAGCATCGCGGCGAGCAGGCCGAACTCCCGCCGCTTCAGTATGTCGAGCGGCCCTTTTCTCTTCTCCTCGCCAGCGGCCTGTGCCGCCGCATCGGCGCTTTCGCCGGCTTTCGTCGCTGCTTCCAGCACCTTTTCCTGGGTGGCTTCGCCCCTGGCAAATTCGGCCGTCCGATGGCCTTCGCGCAGGACGATAATGCGGTCGCACATGCCGATGAGTTCGGGCATTTCGGAGGAGATCAGGATGATGGCCATTCCCTGCGCGGCAAGGTCGGCGATCATCGCATGCACTTCCGCCTTGGTGCCGACATCGATGCCTTGCGTCGGCTCGTCGAGGATGAGGACGCGCGGTTCGGTGCGCAGCCATTTGGCCAACACCACCTTCTGCTGGTTGCCGCCGGACAGTTCCTTCACCGGCTGCGCGTAGCCGGAAAAGCGAAGCTTCATGCGCTTCAGCCAGTCCGAAACCAGGTTGATCGCGCGGTTCGTGCCGTAGAAGCCGGAGCGGGCTGCCTTGTCGAGGATTGGCAGCGCCGCATTGTCGAGGATGGAAAAATCCATCACCAGGCTCTGGCCCATGCGGTCTTCCGAGACATAGGCGATGCGCGCATCCATGGCGTCGCGTGACGAGGCGAAGCGCACAACTTCGCCGTCGATCAGGATTTCGCCGGCATCGGGCTGGTCGATGCCGAACAGCACGCGCGCGATCTCGGTCCGACCGCTGCCGACCAGGCCGCCGAGCCCGAGCACCTCGCCGGCATGGAGCTTGAGGTCGATATTGGAAAAGCCGCCGGCGTGCGAAAGCCCCCTCGCCTCCAGCACCAGTGCGCCGGTGGCGTGGCTTCGTTGCGGATAGAGGTCGGTGACCTCGCGGCCGACCATCATGCCGATGGCGGCGGCGCGGCCAAGCTCGGCCTTCGGCTTGACGCCAATGAGACGTCCGTCGCGCAGCACCGCGATGCGGTCGGCGATGCGGAAGATCTCGTCCATGCGGTGGCCGACGAACATCATCGCCACGCCGTGCAGCCGCAGGTCGGCGACGACAGTGAACAGCCGCTCGACCTCGCGCTGCGACAGGGCGGCCGTCGGCTCGTCCATGATCAGCACCCGCGCGTCGAGCGACAGGGCGCGGGCGATCTCGACCAGTTGCTGTTCGGAGGTGCGCAACGTTCCGAGCCGGGTTTCGGCCGGCACGTCGAGGCCGACTGTCGACAGCACCCTGCGCGCGCCGGTAAGCATGGCGGCGTTGTCGATGCCGCCGAAGCGGTCGCGCGGCATATGGCCGAGATAGATATTCTCTGCCACCGAAAGATCAGGGAAAAGACCGGGGTGCTGGTGCATGACCGAGATGCCGGCAGCCTGGGCGTCGTGCGGTGAATGGAAGACCACAGGCTTGCCATCGACTTCGACATGGCCGCCGGTCGGGAGATACACGCCGGCCAGCAGCTTTACGCAGGTGCTCTTGCCGGCGCCGTTTTCGCCAAGCAGAGCCAGCACCTCGCCTGAGCGCAAGTCGAAGGACGCGTCCTTGAGGGCAATCGTGCCGCCGAAGGCTTTTGTCGCCTGAACCAGGGCAACGGGGACAGCCGCGTCGTTCTTCACCATGGCGTCGGCTTCGCCTAATGCGCCCAAGTGCAGCACCTTTCCTCCCTGGTCTGTTTTTTCAATTTGCTATATTAAATGACTGAATGCCGCAACTGGAAAATTGACTTCCATGGCCGCGAAGGGCACTGTCGCGTCGCGCACGGGTGCGATTGAGTGCTCTCTCCCGCGGCAGCCCTAAAGCTGCCGACGACTGGAGTGACTCTGCGGGAATGAATGGGGAGGCGCCGGTTTTGTCCGGAAAAGGCAGCAATTCGGTCAAGGTACGGCATTATAACGAGCGCTTCGTGCTTGATGCCATCCGCCGCCTGAAGGAGGCATCCAAGTCAGATCTGGCGCGCGCCGCAAATCTGACGCCAGCCGCGGTCGCCACCATTGTCGACGGGCTGGAATCATCGGGATTCGTAAAGCAAGTGGGAAAAAGGTTCGGACAACGCGGATCGCCGTCCACTCTCTACCGACTTGCGCCGGAGCGCATCTACAGCGTCGGCATCAAGATCGGCCGGCGCGCGCTGGAAGCCGTGCTCGTCGACTTCGCCGGCGAGGTCCGCTCGCGCGAGTCGCACGAATATCGCTTTCCGGATCCCGACATGGTGCTTAAGGCCGGCAACATGTCGCTGGCCAATTTCGACAAGTTGATCGAGGGGCTTGGCGATGCCAGCATCGTCGGCGTCGGCATCGCCTCGCCCTATTTCCTCGGCGGCTGGAGCGAGGAGCTCGGCTTTCCCGACGACCTTGGCAGCCGCTGGGAAGCAATCGATCTGACGACTTTCTTCGCCACAAAGCCGAAGACCCCGGTCTTCGTGGAAAACGACGCGTCATCGGCTGCACTCGCAGAGCTCATCCAGGGGACCGGCGCGCGGTTCCGCGACTTCATGCATATCTCGATCGACACCTTTGTCGGCGGCGGACTGGTGCAAGGCGGCAAGGTCCACACCGGGCCGCACGGCAACAGCGCCGCGCTCGGTCCTTTGCCGGTCTCGCCTTCAAGCCTCGATTCGGTGGCGGCCAAGCCGGCGCGCTACCAGAGCCTGCTGCATCGCGCTTCGATCTATGTGCTGGTCAATCATCTCAAATCGCGCGGCATCGAAATCAATCGCGTGCGCGAACTCGACCCCTTGCCGCCGGGGGCGCGCGAACCGCTGTCCGAATGGATCGACGATTGCGCCAATGCGCTGGTCGAGGCGATCATCGCAATCACCTCCGTCATCGACATCGAGGCGATCGTTCTCGACAGCATCCTGCCGCGGCCGATCCATCTCGAGCTGCTGGCAAAGGTGCAGACCCAGTTCAACAGGATCAGCGCCATCGGCATCGTGGCGCCGGAAATCGTCTCGGGACAATTCGGCCCCGAGGCCTCGCCGATCGGCGCGGCGATGCTGCCGTTCTCGGCACTGTTGGCGCCCGACAGCGGCGTGCTGATGATCGGCAAGGACAGAACGATGCTGCTGGGCAGCCTGTCGAGACTTGCCAGCCAAAGCCAATCAGGAAGAAGCTCAGCGACTTCAACAGGATAGGGTGGCGCTGCAAGGAGCATCAAGCTCCAGGCATCATCAACATCAGCTCGCAGTCCGGCACGGGCACGGCAGGCTTTTTGCGCCGGCACCGGAACTTTTAGCGGCCGCTAATCTTCATTCGTCACCGACATTGAAATGCCGATCGGTCCGCGCTCCGCTTCAGTGCGGGCCCAGGAAGCAAGGAGGAACATATGAACTGGGATCAAATCAAGGGAAAATGGACGCAGTTCAAAGGCAAGGCGAAAGAGCAGTGGGGTGACTTAACCGACGATGATCTTGATCGGATCGAGGGCAACCGGGACCAGCTCTTGGGGCGTATCCAGGAGCGATATGGCATCGCCAAGGAAGAGGCGGAGCGCCAGGTTGATGACTGGTCCAGAAGCATCAGCTGAGCCTTGGACGCAACGCCGTCTTCTCCGACCGGGGTGAACTCGCGTCGCCCGCCGTGCCGACTGGTGCGGTGGGCTCTTTCGACAGCGAGGCCCCGCGAGGAACCTTTAGCCGTATCTAATGTTCTACTTGCGTGGCGGGCTTCGCCCCGGCGTGCGCCCCGCCCGGAGGCGAAGGAGTGCAATCATGAACAACATTATCTGGCTGGTCGGCGCGATAGTGATCGTAATAGCCATTTTGAGTTTTTTGGGTCTGCGATAGCATCTGAACCCTCTCTTCGAGCTGGCGACCGTCCCCGCGCGGCATGGCCTCAGCACGCCCAAGCTGGTCAGACTTAGGTCCCAAGCAAGACACTCTGGGGTTGGACCGAAGCCTCGGCTGAGGAACGTAGCCGGCTGGCTCACGTTGTGGTGAGCTTTGGCGCGACGAAGATGCGTCCGGGCGGAAGAGTTCAAAGCCAGGGAGGAGAGGCCCGACGCTGCTAACGAGCGTCGGGCGTGGGCGTAAATGCAAACAATCAGCAGACTGTTCAATTCCCATGCCCAGGCAGCACGTGCCGTTGCCGCGCTTCAGGCTGCCGGGATTCGCCGTCGCCAGATCAGCGTGGTCGGATCTTACAACGACAACGATGAACCGATCAGCGTTGCTGGATATTACGACGATGAGATGAGCGCTCTCTGGCGGAGCGCCGTCGCCGGTGCCGCACTTGGCGCCACGGCTGGTCTGTTAGCCGGTTTCAGCGCTTTTGGAGCTCAAGACGTTGATCCTGCGGGGATGACCGGCATGGCTCTGGTCGGTGCGGCGTGGGGCGGCTTTGCCGGCGTGCTTCTCGGAACTTTCGCCAATTTCGCCCAGAAGCCGCGCAAGCCGAAGATCGCAGAAGGTGTCATACTGGTGATGGCCCGGGTCGATGAAAGGCAGGCCGGCGCCGCGCATACGGTGCTCCGGAGTTTCGCGGAGATGCCTTCCGGGCCGATGAAGAGGAGCGCTTTGCCAAATTCAAGCCGGCTCCGCGTCCGATCTGGTGCCCGATGAAGTTTGGTTCGCGAAACAGCAATTCAAACCGGAGGCGCCCGACGAAAGCTTGGCAAACCAACACTTTGGAAGCATGCGGGCTACTTACCGTCGTGTTGTCCTTTATTCTTACCGTTCTGTTGGCTGGTCTCATCCTTGGCTGAACCGAACCCATGCCCTAGCCACCGGCGACACTATGCCCGGCAATTGGCGAAGGTTGTGGCCAGTTCGAAGGATTAAACCATTCGTGCTAAGCGTTAATAGCTTGTAGCCATAGGAGAGGACGCCGACGTGGACAAACGGGCTGAAGGAGACAGGGAGAAGTTGGCCCGAGGCGAGTTCGAGCTCAGAGCCGAACGATATGGTGTGAACGCCTTTCTTCTCGTTGTCGAACTTGTAAATCTGCTGGAAAAGCGCGGATTGATCAGCAGCGACGACGTCGCGAAAATAGCCGAGGCCGCCGCACTTGCCGTCGCCGCATCCAGTCAACCTGACGTGAACAGCATCAATCTGTTGCAGACCATCGCTGCCGCACGCCGGCCCAAATAGGCTTATATCAAATCCGCCGGCAATCAGCGCCAACCAAACGCTATGGATTGACCTGATCTCGGTCGAGCGTACGGAGCCTTTCCATGTGCAATGACTACGAGCAGCACATCGCCTGGGCCGAATACTGCCGGATGATGGAATCGCTGGCGCTAAAAATCCCCAGCCATCAAACCGAACTGGATCTGCCGCAGGCGGATGACATCCACATCAACGACCCCGGGCCTGTAATGCGCGCCGCCGGCGACGCAATCGAACTGGCGTCGATGACGTTCGGCTTTCCCCCGGCCGGGCCAAAAGGCGGACCTGTATTCAACTTTCGCTCGGAGGGCCGACAGTTCGGCAACAGCAAGCGCTGTCTCGTTCCGGCGTCGGCATTCTTCGAATTCACTGGAACGAAATATCCAAAAACCAAGCACAGGTTCACGCTGAATGGCCATTCGTTCATGGCGATTGCCGGGTTGTGGCGCGAGGCTATCGGCAACAAGCCGCCGACGTTCACGATGCTGACGAGCGAGCCGGGGCCGGACGTGGCGCCATATCACAACCGGCAAGTGGTTGTGCTGCGGCCATCGGACTGGGCGGCCTGGATCCACTTGACGAGGTCCGAGGCTGAACTCCTGCGCCCGTTGCCGGAAGGGTGGCTCAGAGTGGAGACAGCTCGGGTGGGTTCGGAGTAGGAACCATGGGAAAATTGCTCGCTGAGCTGCGGCCGCGCCGCATAGCCACGGCGCCGCGCCCCATGCTCAGAACGAATGCCCGCGCGATATAAGCGCTTCAGCCCGGCTTGACGTAGCCGGCGGTGACCTCGTCCTTGTGAGCGGCGAAAGCTTCCAGGACTTCGGTTTTCTCAGGCTTCGGAATTTTGAAATGATCCAAGGTCCGCCCGAGTTCCGCTGCGACCTCATCGAATTCCGCGGGGGAAATCCGCAGGTCGCGATGCGCCTCCTCGAGGCCGAGCGGCGTCGTGCCGGGCTTGGTGGCGACGAACTTGAAGGGCCCGCCAGAAACGTCGCAGACCCACAGCGTCCGCATGAACTTGAGGCCGGGCAACCTTTCAAGGTTCTTGGTGTGCCATTTGCGCAATTGTGGGTTCTTGGACTTCTTGCCGACAATCGGGTTCATCACGACGGCGTCGCTGAAATGATCGATCACCGCTGCGATGGCGAACACACCACCCAGGCGCTCATATAGAGTCTTCCCCGATGTGGCTTTCTTAGCCTGGGCGAGTGCGTTGTCGGCAGGCAATACCGACGTCGATGCGGCGGCCAGCGCCAGCCCGGCGACAACACTTCGTCTTGTCAAAGAGGTCGAAATTTTCATCCCTGGTTCCCTTCGAGGTTAGGCCAGAGCAAGCCGCAGCCTGTCTGGCGGGCTTCATGAAGTGACATTCGGACACGTTGCCGTATTTTTAGCATCGTCTAATGAACTAACGCGCCCTTCGCCCGAATTATTCCGATGGACGGCATTGCCGTGGTCAACATGCGTGAAGGTCGCGCGGATGAGGAAGGCTTAAGCACGCGTCGCCGCGCGCGGCAGCGGTCGCGAAGCCACTTCGGCCGCATCGGCGGCCCGATCGATGTTGTTGCGGGCACCGTAGTGTTCCTGGCCTTGCTGGCGGCGGTCGCCTGCGGCCAATAGCCTGTGCTTTTCGAAGATCGCTAGCTTCTGCGGGTAGGTGATCCGCACCTTTGCGTTGCACCCGTCGCATTTGAAGTGCGCGATTGTTCTTAGTGCAGAGCCCTTTCTTACCGCCGGATGCAAGCAATCCGGACATTCGAATGTGAGCGCGACATCTGATAAGTCTTCGGCTAAGCCCATTTCCATCCCCTTCGCAAGCTCGGTGGCTACACTCTGGCGATTCTCAATGAGCAATTCAGATACCAAATGGCTGTGCCAAAGCGGGACTAGGCCAATTCGCCCCAGAACGTTGCGAAGCTAGTGCGCCTTCTCTGTGCCTTTTGAGCCACGAAGAGACCTAACTTCCTCCAGCAGTTCGCGCTCATTGGTAGTCACGTTTCGGAAGATTGCGACAATCATCACCGCCAAGGCTTCAGCAGCCAGGCTTAGAGGGTCAATGTGCTCATCTGCGCAAACCTGATCGAACACGCGTTCACAAATAGCCAAATCGTGAGGGCTGAGGCGGGTGCGATTGAAACGCCGGCGCGACATTTGCGAGCCTTCGAGGCCGCTGCCCGTGCAAAAGAAGCGGGTCTTCGCAAGAAACGCGAGTCATTGAGCGATTGTTCCCGGCTACAAGCTTTGTTAAGCCGCCTGCGGCGGGGGCAGATCAGAACGCTTCCCCACTGCGCATCATGGCGCGTGCGAGCGCGAGCTGTGGGTCGACCTTGGCATTTTCTATCATGGCGAGATGCTTGGCATTCAGGCATTTTCGGACGTCCGCCCGAACGGCGCTGGCCGCCATGCGCGGGCCGATTTTGGACGGCTGGACCGTTGGGCTCACGTCAGACGCAGTAGCCTGGGGGCAAAGACTGCTTCGAACCCTAAACGGGGCCGTCGGCTATCCATTTGACGACGCTGAGGAGCCACGCCTTCCGCCCCTGACAATCGCCATCGCAGCCAGTGCCACCGCGACGACCGAGTTCCAATATTTGAAAACTATTTGAAAACTCTCCCTAGACGGTTTGGCATCATGAACAGTCTTCTTTGGCGGCAGGCGCTCTAGGGTGACCCGAAACTTGGTCAGTGCTGTAAGGCGGTACATATGCTATAGCTAATATTGGGTCGAGGGGGCGACCATGAAAGGGAGGACCAACCATGAAGCCGCATTCCCTCAGCGCCCGCCGTATTGGCCTGCTTATATTCTCGGTGTGTGCTTTCGGGCTGATAACGTCAGCCGCAATGCCCGCAGACAGCAAATTCGCCGTCGAGCCGGTGGTTGAGAAAAGGGTGAAGGAACTGCCCTCCGGACCGTTGTACTGGCGGCTGGAAAATTTCCCAACGCTGGCGCAGGCCCAAAGCGCTGCGGGCCCGATCTCGCTTGCGGCGGAGGTCGCAGGCAAGGTCTGGCTGTTCACGCTTGGACCGAAGGATGGCTCTACGACCGGCGGAACCAAGGTCGTCGAGATCGGACCGGTCCCTCCGATCAGCGCAAGCGAGTATTTGCTGCGCGTGAACCGCGCCGGTGGAGCGCCCGGCGTCAAGACGAAGATCCATACGCATCCGGGACCGGAGGCCTTCTATGTGCTGACCGGCAAGCTCGGCCAGAGAACGCCCCACGGAGTGACCTATGCTGAAGCTGGTACGGCCATGATCGGACACGGGGCCAACACGCCGATGGAGGTGTTCAGCGCCGGCACAACCGATCTCGATGAGCTGGCGATCTTCGTGGTCGACGCCAATCAGCCGTTCTCGTCGCCGGCCAGCCTCGACTGAGGCGACATTTCCCAGGGTGGTACTTCCGCTCTGTTGCAGACAATCGGTCAACAAGCTGAGAATGTCTGCCCTGGGGTCGAACTCGGGTCCTTCAGGGTGTTGGGTCTTGGCCCCAACGCCATCGGATTGGGTTCGCCTGACCCATAGCCGTCCACTTCCCGCTCGGGGGCGTCGCCACTCCATGCCAGCGAGCGTTGCCGCGCGATCTGACTGGGGTTCCGACCGGCCCCTTCAGCGGCCCAATGACGGCCGTGAGCTGCTTGACCTCCACAACGGCCTTGGCCTTGGTCGCCTCAGCCCTCGCCATGGTCCCTGGCCTCAGACCCCGCATCGAGATTGCGCTGGGTCGCGGCCACCTAAGCCAATGGCAAAGACAACTCCTCGTCGGCATTCACGGTCGTCTGGTGAAGTACGGCCCAAACACGAGAAGCGCACCAGGGTGCGATTGTCATCGATCGCTTCAGTGTGGTTCGAATGATGCGGGAGTCTGCCCAGGATACTAGCGACCAGTTGACGCTGACAGGTGCATGCTGAATTCGATGGTGCTGCGAGAGAGGATTGAACTCTGGCTTACTTCAATTAGATCAAAATGCTTAAGCGCCCAGTTTGTAACATTGTCACGGACCGTAAAGTGACCGGCCAAGCACCTTGCCGGGCGTTGCACCATAGACCTATTTGGCCTTTTCCTTATGAGGCGTTCGATTCTGTTTATTCGCTCCCAAGGCGTTCCCGATCAAGCCTCCAATAGCCACGACGCCTCCAGCCACCCAGCCCCAAATTGCGACCGCAGTGCCAGCTACTGCCAAACCCATGGCCGGGATGAAAAACACAGCCACGAACCCGATGAGCAGTCCACCTGTGGTCCGGCGCCGTGTCGTGGTGCTCAGTGCCTGTTTCTTTGCGATGGAACTGAGCCGATGCAGGATCGCCGAGTTACGGTCTTTCATTTTGATACCCCACCAGGACTGACTCGGCACGTAGACGACAGTAAGCAGGGTATCGAGGCCTAGCTAAGTGCCCTAAGCGATCTATTTCTTGCCAGAGTTTCACTGGGAGCATCGCGTGCCATGTGGTCACACCGACGCATTGCGGACGCTTTCCGACTTGTATACCTTCCCTTCGCAAAGATCCTAATCACAAAAGGCAACTTGCATCGGTGGAGTTCGGATGACGCGAGGTTTGATTCTTCTTGCATGGATTGTCGTCGGAGCGTGGACTAGTTCGGCATTAGCTCAAGACGCCACCGAGAAAACCTTTCCCCACGACACCACGCTTAGCGATGTAGCTCCCTTGAAGCTTGCAATCCGGAAGCACCTTGCCATCTCGACGGAACCAACAGTGTGGATCGCGATGGCTCGCATGGGAGAAAGTGGGGTTGTCTACCTTTGTGGGCTTACGGATGGTGGCAGCATGTCGACCTCCATTCTCTTCTTTGCGCATAAGACGGATGGGGCTGTCGAAGTCGAAGAAATTGATAGTGACTCCAAAGTCGATGGCAGGGCCAAAAAGCTTTGCGACACTCACGGCTTCCGCACCCCTATCCCCGGCTGAACCTCCGCAACCTTTAAGGACAGCTTCCCATTTCACCGATCTTGGTCATTCCGCATTTATGAGTTTACGACCTAGCCTCCTTTGGAGCGCGGACTCGAGCGCGAGCAAGCCCACACCTCGCGATCAGCTCAATTCAATATTTACCCACCATTTTCTTCGGCGATGCCTTGCGCAGAACCAGAATTTGTTTGGGAGACCAATAACCCGCAATTGTGATCGGAAACCTGCTGATATGATGCTTGAAAGTCGGCCAATCGAACGTTCAGTTCAGGCGGCACAGCGGGTGCTGGCCGGTCTTGCTGTGCTGCTTGCGCTCGGCGCTCCGACCTTGGCTGAGGATAGCGAAGATTGCGCCGGCGCCGCTGCAGGCTCACAGCGGATCGCCGCCTGCACGCGGATCATCGACGACGGCGCGCGAAGCCCGGAAAGTCGCGCCAAAGCTTACCACAGCCGGGCAATCGCCTGGGCTGATAGCGGTGTCAATGACCGAGCCATAGCGGACTACGGCAACGCGATCGCCCTCGATCCGAAAGATACCGATGCTTACAACGAGCGTGGGCTGCTATGGCTCGACAAGGGCGAGAACGACCGCGCCATCCGCGATTTCGACCGGGCGGCCGAGGTCGATCCCAAAAAAGCTAGGGCGTTCTATAACAGAGGCTTAGGCTGGGCTCGCAACGGCGACGACGCTCGCGCCATCATCGACTACACCCAAGCCATCGAACTCGATCCAGCATATTTGCAGGCCTACAACAACCGCGGCTTCGTCTTCAACAGGATTGGCGAATTCGACCGCGCCATCACCGACTTCGATGAGGCGATCCGCCTCAATCCCCAACACCCGTTCCCTTATAACAACAGGGCCATTTCCTGGGGTGCAAAGGGTGATGCAGAGCGGGCGGTCGCCGACTATAGCCATGCGATCAGGCTCGATCCGACTTATGTCAACCCGTATGGAAGCAGGGGAATTTACTATTTCTACGGCCGAGATCCGGCGAAAGCGCAAGCCGATCTTGCCACGGCGGCAGCACTAGCACCCGACAATGCCTATTATGCGATTTGGGCGGATCTGGCGGAGCAGCGCAATAGGGGCGTTAGCAATTTGCGTAAGGCTACCAGTAAGTTGGACATGACCAAATGGCCTGCCCCGCTCGTTCGCATGTTCCTTGGCGAGCAGACGCCCGAATCGGCACTCGCCGAAGCAGACGACCCGGTCCCGAGCAGGAACCGGGGAAATGTGTGTGAGGCCGATTTTTATGCCGCGGAGTTCCACCAACTCAAGGGCCATCCCGACAAGGCCTTGCGACTTTACCGGCTAGCCGTCCGCGACTGCCCCCGCGATTTCATCGAATATGTCGCGGCAAGCAAGGCACTGCGCGCCCTGGGCGTAACTCCATAGGGTGCGCTGCGGGTATTATGTTCCGGGGCTCTGTCGGTGGCAACAAAGTCGGTCGGGTCAGCCGCGTGTCGCCCAGGAACGGCGCCTCCCTGCTGACAAAGACCCACCTTCGCCGTTGGCCTGACGTGTGCTGGGTAGGTGATCTGGTGCTGCGAGAGAGGATTGAACTCTCGACCTCTCCCTTACCAAGGGAGTGCTCTACCACTGAGCTACCGCAGCCGCCGATGGCGGGGCTTCTGCCATATCGAACCGGCAAGCGCAAGGCCAAGACAAGGGGCACAAACGGGGGCCGGGTTGAAAGGCCGCACCAGGCGATCGTTGCGGACATGGCCGTGCCACAATGTTGGCTATCCCTTGATCCGTACCGGCGGGTCGCCGGGCCGGGGACGGAACGATGAACGACAAGGCAGTTTCTCCGAACAAGCCACCGAAGAAGGATGGTTCCGCGAAAAAGGCAGGAACTGGCCGCAAGGACCGGCTGGCCGAGCAGTTGCGCGCCAATCTGCAGAAGCGCAAGGCGCAATTGCGCTCACGAAGGACCGGCGACGCCGACCAGCGGCCGGACGGGCTGCAGGCGGCGATGAAAAAAGATTAACGCGAATCGGCTATGTTGGTCGCCGGTACTTTGGCCAAATCAGCGTGGGCCAAAGTGGGGAATAGCCTGTTTCTTGAACCAAGCCGGCCAATGGTCTAGATGGCGGCAACAGACTCAACCGATTTAAACCGGCCTTTTAGCCGAGGGGACGCTCTTCATGGATCGCATCAGAATTGTCGGCGGCAACAAGCTTGCCGGAAGCATCCCGATCTCGGGCGCGAAAAACGCCGCGCTGCCGCTGATGATCGCTTCGCTTTTGACCGACGACACGCTGACGCTGGAAAACGTGCCGCATCTGGCCGATGTCGAACAGCTCATCCGCATCCTCGGCAATCACGGCGTCGACTACTCGGTCAATGGCCGCCGCGAAAAGCAGCAGGAAGGCTATTCGCGCACCATCACTTTCTCCGCCCGCAACATTGTCGACACGACGGCGCCTTACGAGCTGGTGTCGAAGATGCGGGCCTCGTTCTGGGTGATCGGGCCGCTGCTGGCCCGCATGGGCGAAGCCAAGGTGTCGCTGCCCGGCGGCTGCGCCATCGGCACGCGCCCAGTCGACCTCTTCCTCGAAGGCCTGCAGGCGCTGGGCGCCGATATCGACGTCGACACCGGCTACGTCATCGCCAAAACCAGGAACGGCCGGCTTGTCGGCAACCGTTATGTGTTCCCGAAAGTCTCGGTCGGCGCCACCCATGTGCTGATGATGGCGGCCTCGCTGGCCAAGGGCGAGACGGTGCTCGAAAATGCCGCCCGCGAGCCGGAGATCGTCAACCTCGCCGAATGCCTCAACGCCATGGGCGCGAAGATCTCCGGCGCCGGCACGGCGACCATCACCATCGACGGCGTCGAGGCGCTGTCGGGCGCCCGCGTCAGGGTGATCCCCGACCGTATCGAGACCGGCACCTATGCGATGGCGGTGGCGATGACCGGCGGCGACGTCGTGCTCGAAGGCGCGCGGCCCGACCTGTTGCAGACGGTGCTGGACATCATTTCGCAGACCGGCACCGAGATCACGCAGACCAATTCCGGGATCCGCGTCAGGCGCAATGGCGCCGGCATTTCACCGGTTGACGTGACGACGGCGCCCTTCCCGGCTTTCCCGACCGATCTGCAGGCGCAGTTCATGGGCCTGATGACGATGGCCAAGGGCAAGTCGCGCATCACCGAGACGATCTTCGAAAACCGCTTCATGCACGTCCAGGAACTCGCCCGGCTCGGCGCCCACATCACGCTGTCCGGCCAGACCGCGATCGTCGACGGGGTGGCGAAGCTGAAGGGCGCGCCGGTCATGGCGACCGATCTTCGCGCCTCGGTGTCGCTGGTCATCGCCGGCCTCGCCGCCGAAGGCGAAACCACGGTCAACCGCGTCTACCATCTCGACCGCGGCTTCGAGCGGCTGGAGGAAAAGCTGTCCGGCTGCGGCGCGGAGATCGAGCGCATTTCGGGCTAGAGCCTTTCCGCAGGGCTTGTGGCGCGGTTGCACGGACCGGAAAGACCGCCTAACAGAAGGCTGAATAGTCCAACCTTCAGGTGTGAAATCCGCATGGCCCTCAAGCTTGTCGCGCTCGACGATCAGGATCTGAGCATCATCTCGGCGCATGTCCAGGACGCCGTCATGAAGGTCAGCGATCTCGAATACCTGCCTTCGGTAAAGCGCTTCGTGCTGACCATGAATCGCTTCGTCTGGGAGGCCAAATCCGGCTTCTTTCGCCAGCACAATGAGCGGCGGCAGGCTGTGCTGCATTTCGACCGGGTGCTCGGCGCCAAGACCAGCGGCATTGCCCGCGACAAGCCCGACGAAGTGCTGTCGCTGCTGGCGATCAGCTTTCTCGCGCTCGACAAGCCGGCCGGCATCGTCGAGCTGATCTTTTCGGGCGGCGGCGCGATCATGCTCGATGTCGAATGCATCGAGGCGCGGCTTGCCGATGTCGGCGGCGCCTGGGAAGCGACGTCGCGCCCGGCCCACAGGGTTTGAGCCGATGGCCATCACGCTTCGCCAGTCCGACGCCGATTTCGAGCAGCGCTTTGCCGCGTTCCTGCTGACCAAGCGGGAAGTCTCGGCCGATGTCGACGCCGTGGTGCGCGAGATCATCGCCAAGGTGCGCGCCGAGGGCGACGCCGCGCTGGTCGAGTACACGCAGAAATTCGGCGGCGGCGACCTGGCCGAGCTCGGCATCGCCGTCTCCAGGAACGACATTGCCAAGGCTTACGATGCAGCCGATCCGCAAACGGTCGAGGCGCTGAAATTCGCCCGCGAGCGCATCCGCGCCTATCACCAGCGCCAGCTGCCGCAGGACGACCGCTACACCGATGCCGCCGGCGTCGAGCTCGGCTCGCGCTGGACGGCGATCGAGGCCGTGGGGCTCTATGTGCCGGGCGGCACGGCGAGCTATCCGAGCTCGGTGCTGATGAACGCGGTGCCGGCCAAGGTCGCCGGCGTCGAGCGCATCGCCATGGTGGTGCCGGCCTCCGGCGGCGACGTGCCGCCGCTGGTGCTGGTGGCAGCGGACCTTGCCGGCGTCTCAGAAATCTACCGCGTCGGTGGCGCCCAGGCGATCGCCGCCCTTGCCTATGGCACCGAAACGATAAAGCCCGTTGCCAAGATCGTCGGCCCCGGCAATGCCTATGTCGCGGCGGCCAAGCGCCAGGTGTTCGGAACGGTCGGCATCGACATGATCGCCGGGCCCTCGGAAGTGCTGGTTGTGGCGGACGGCAGCAACGATCCGGACTGGATCGCCGCCGACCTGCTCGCCCAGGCCGAGCACGACGTATCGTCGCAGTCGATCCTGATCACCGACGATTCTGCCTTTGGCGAGGCGGTCGAACAGGCGGTGGAGCGGCAGTTGCAGAACCTGCCGCGCGGAGAAACGGCGGCGGCGAGCTGGCGCGATTTCGGCGCGGTGATCCTGGTGCCGACGATCGAGGCGGCACTACCGCTGGTCGACCGCATCGCCGCCGAACATGTCGAGCTTGCCATCGACGACCCCGAAGCGTTCCTGGCGCGAATGCGCAATGCCGGTGCGGTGTTTCTCGGCCGCCACACGCCGGAGGCCATCGGCGACTATGTCGCCGGCTCCAACCACGTGCTGCCGACAGCGCGCTCGGCGCGCTTCTCGTCCGGACTTTCGGTGCTCGATTTCGTCAAGCGCACTTCGGTCCTGAAGCTCGGGCCGGAGCAGTTGCGGGCGCTGGCGCCGGCGGCGATTACGCTCGCCAAGGCGGAAGGCCTCGATGCGCATGGACGCTCCGTCGGCATCCGGCTGAACATGTAGACATGTCCGACTACGACCAAACCCGCGCCAGGCTGATCGATGTCGAGCTCGACGAGACGATCGGCCGCTCGACGCCCGATGTCGAGCATGAGCGGGCGGTGGCGATCTTCGACCTGATCGAGGAGAACCGTTTTCAACCGGTCAATGACGATGGCGCCGGGCCGTACCGACTAAAACTGTCGCTGGCCCAATCCCGGCTGGTTTTCGCCGTGACGCGCGAGGACGGCGCAGCCGTGGTCACCCACATTCTGTCGCTGACGCCGCTCAGGCGCATCGTCAAGGATTACTACATGATCTGCGAAAGCTATTATGATGCCATCCGAACCGCGACGCCCAGCCATATCGAGGCGATCGACATGGGCCGGCGCGGCCTGCACAATGAAGGCTCGCAAACGCTGATGGACCGGCTTGCCGGCAAGATCGAGATTGACTTCGACACGGCGCGCCGGCTGTTCACGCTGGTTTGCGTGCTGCACTGGCGAGGCTGAACTGGCCGCCCCGCTGCCCCGCCCGATCCTGCCCCGCTCGATCCTGTTTGTCTGCGGCATGAACGCAGTGCGCTCGCCGATGGCCGAATTGCTGGCACGCAAGGTGCTCCCGCCCACCACCTTCGTTGCCTCGGCCGGGGTGCGCGGCGGCGAACGCGATCCGTTCGTCGATGCCGTGCTGGCCGAAGAAGGTCTGTCGCTCGGCGAACGGCACCCGAGAACGATGGACGACCTGGAGGACGATTATTTCGACCTGATCGTGACGCTGGCGCCGGAAGCCCACCACACCGCGCTCGAGCTCACCCGTTCGCTGGCCGTCGAGGTCGAATATTGGCCGATGCCCGACCCGACCGGCGTCAGCGGCACGCGCGAGCAGATCATGGCTGCCTATCGCGACGTGCGCGAGCGGCTGAAGGCGCGGATCGGCCGCCGTTTTCTCAGCAACGGGGCTGAAAACGCCGCGGATTAAGCATGTTCACAAGCGGACGTTTATCATATAGGTTCCGCGCAACTTTCCGGCCGGGGCGCTGGAAGTACCCATCCAAGCAAAGGTATCGAATGCCGAAGGAAGAAGTCCTCGAGTTTCCGGGTGTCGTGACGGAACTGCTGCCCAACGCGATGTTCAGGGTCAAGCTCGAAAACGAACATGAAATCATCGCCCATACGGCCGGCCGCATGCGCAAGAACCGCATCCGCGTTCTGACCGGCGACAAGGTCCTGGTCGAGATGACGCCCTACGACCTGACCAAGGGCCGCATCACCTACCGCTTCAAGTAAGTTCAAGGACCCGGCCGGGATCGCGATGGGCATTTTGCAGAAGCTCGTGCTTGCCTCGGGTTCGCCACGCCGGATAGAGCTGCTGCAGCAGGCCGGCATCGAGCCGGACCGTGTGTTGCCGGCTGATGTCGACGAGACGCCGCTGCGTGCCGAGCATCCGCGCTCGCTGGCCAAGCGGTTGGCGACGCAGAAGGCCGAGAAGGCGCTGGCCTCGCTGAAGACCGAGACCGACTACGTGCCGACATTCGTGCTGGCCGCCGACACGGTGGTCGCCGTCGGGCGGCGCATCCTGCCCAAGGCCGAGACGCTCGATGACGCGGCCAACTGCCTCGGGCTTTTGTCCGGCCGTTCGCACCGCGTCTATTCCGGCATCTGCCTGATCACGCCAGGCGGCAAGCAGCGCTTGCGGCTGGTCGAAACCAGGGTGCGCTTCAAGCGGCTGCCGCGCGAGGAGATCGAGGCCTACATCGCGTCGGGAGAATGGCGCGGCAAGGCAGGCGGCTATGCCGTCCAGGGGCTTGCCGGTGCCTTCGTCGTCAAGCTTGTCGGCTCCTACACCAACGTCGTCGGCCTGCCGCTCTACGAGACGGTGGCGCTGCTCAGCGGCGAAGGCTTCAAGGTGCACGCCAACTGGCTGTCGGGTGCACGGATATGAGCTCGGACGACAAGGTCACGCCGCTGCGTCCCAAGCGGCCATGCCCGGAATGCGGCAAGCCATCGGCGCGCGAAACCTATCCGTTCTGCTCGAAGCGCTGCAAGGACATCGACCTCAATCGCTGGCTGAAGGGCGTCTACGTCATCCCGGGCCGCGACGACGAGGATGAGAGCGACGACCAGAAATAGCACCGTCCACCTGCAGTTTTGCACAGGCTTGGGACGGTTTCGCAGCCGCGATCGTGACCGATGATCGGCCTTGCGGACTGCCTGTCGCTTCCGACTGAAATCAATGTCCAGAACTTGTTCCATCCGGGCACTGTCGGACGGAACAGGTTCTGGCGTTTTGCCTGTACGCATCCGGTGAAGACCGCAGGTATTAAGCGCACCGAGTGAAGATAGCGGCTCGGGCGTCGTCAGCTCGCGTCATGGATCATGTGGTTCTGGTAAAGGTAAGAGATTATCCTGCTAAATTCTTCGATCCCATTTTGAGGATCCATGAAGTAATCATCATGCCGCCAAAGAGCCTGATCGAGGAATTCTGGAGCGGGGACAGCTTCGATGTGAGCGAGTGCTCCTATCGCCCAATTCTGGTTATAAACTCGACCATTTAGAGGTAGGTAGGCATTGAGGTATGATCTTAAAAGGCCGGCACAATGCTCGCCTCCGACTAAGCCCAACGCTACGCAATATCCTTGCCCGGAGTAAACCATCTCGCTTGCGAGGAGCAGCTTGCCGATCAAGTTGACGAAGCGAGTACGTTTGCTGAGACCTATAAACCAAGCAGCACAGAGGCGACCCCGCCACTCGCGCTCGATCAAAAGTCTTTCGATTTGTTCGTCCGAAATGGTGTTCGCGGCATTTACGATCGCTTGTCTGATGCCGCTGCCATCAGCCCGATCGGGGCGTCTGAAATTTGCATGCAGGAGACTAAGGTAAAAGGGGCGCACAAACGTGTTGCGCAGTGCCACGTGATCGGAAGGCGCCGTAGGGGTCATGCTACAAGCTTGGTCTGATTTACGAACGGCCGCCAGTTCCAGGGCAGCAGTTCGTCAAGCTTCAATTCCGGGTAATCGTTAATCCGGGCGAGGACGTCGGCGAGCCAGGCCTGCGGGTCGATATCGTTCATCTTGGCGCTGACGATCATGCTGTAGAGAACGGCAGCGCGCTGTCCGCCGCGATCGGAACCGCAGAACAGCCAGGACTTTCTGCCGAGAGCGATGCCGCGCAGGGCTCGCTCGGCTGCATTGTTGGATAGGCAGATGCGCCCATCGTCGAGGAACCGGGTGAAGGATGGCCAGCGGCGCAGCATGTAGTTGAAGGCCTTGGTCAGATCGTGTCCGCGCGAGAGCTTGTCGCGCGTCTCGATCATCCAGCGCTCGAGCTCGGTGACCAGCGGCGCGCTCCGCTCCTGGCGCATGGCGTGGCATTGGCCTGGCGACAGGCCGTTGATCGCGCGTTCGATACCGAACAGGGCATCGATGCGCTTCACGGCTTCAACCGCTAGCGGATAGACCAGGTTGGGCTTCTCGCCGCGCGCCTTCCTGCGCGCCGCCGCTTCGATGTCAGCCAGCTCGAACACTTTGCGCCGGCTGTGGGCCCAGCAGCTGGCTTCCAGAATAGGCGCCGGCTGACGGCCCGTCGCATAGAGATCGCCATAACCGCCATAGGCGTCGGCCTGCAGAATGCCGCTCCAGCCGGCGAGATGCGCCGCGGGATGTTCGCCTCGGCGATCGCGGGAATAGTAGAACACCACGGCCGGCGGATCGACACCGCCGAATGGTCGGTCATCGCGCACATAGGTCCATAATCGGCCGGTATCGGTCTTGCCCTTGGCTAGGACCGGCACCGTCGTGTCGTCGCGGTGCAGACGTAAAGCTGCCAGCATATGGGCTTCGAGCCGCTTGAACAGCGGCATCAGCGCCACGGCGCCGGCGCCGACCTTGTCGGCGAGCGTCGACAGGCTGAGCGGCACGCCTTCGCGGGCATAGCGTTCAGCCTGGCGGTTGAGCGGCTGATGCTGGCCGAACTTCTCGAACAGGATCATCGCCAGCAGGCCGGGACCGGCCCAGCCCCGCGGGGTGGCGTGGAACGGCGCCGGAGCCTGGCTGATCGTCTCGCAGTCGCGGCAGGTGAACTTCTCCCGCACGTGCTGGATCACCTTCCATTGCCGCGGCACCACCTCCAGCGTCTCGGTGATATCTTCACCCAGCTTGCGCAGCCGATGACCGCCGCAGCAGTGGCAAGCGGTCGGCGCCGGCTCGACCACGCGTTCGCGCGGCAGATGCTCAGGAAATGGCTGGCGCGCCGGTCGTTTGCGCATATAAGGCGCCACCTCGGTGGTCCGGGCCGCGGCCTGTTCGGCGGCGATCTCGTCTTCCGTCGCGGTGCTCTCGAGTTCCTCGAAGGTGAGCTCCATCTGGTCGTGCAGGCGGGCTGAGCGTTCAGAACTCTGACCATGCAGCGCCCGCTGCAGCTTCCGGATCGTCAGATGCTGATGCGCAATCAGCGCTGCATCATCCGATGCCTTGGCCCTGGCGACCGCCAGTTCGGCCTCCACCAGCGCAGCGCGCGCGGCCTCGTCTTCGGCTCTGGCCAACGCCGCTCTCAGCGCGCCGATATCGTCCGGAACAGCATCCTGGGCAGTGGCAACCATGCCCCGGAGTGAATCATAAAACGCGCCCGCTGACTCGCGGAAAATGGCGCAAACTCAAAGAAAAACTCAGCCTGCGCGCTGGGGGCGGAACGTGTGGCGCGGGTTGCGCCAATCGATCCCGTCGAGCATGTACGCCAACTGAGAAGGCGATATGGAAACCGTGCCGTCCGCCGGCGACGGCCATAGAAACCGGCCCTTCTCGAGCCGTTTTGCATACAGCGACATGCCGAGCC